>CACFKX010000007.1:0-48840 GCA_902566955.1 uncultured SAR86 cluster bacterium
CTGTCCAAAATGTTTCTGAACTTCTCTCCCAACAAGAAGATTAAACTTTTGATCAGTCCCTCCTAATTCAATGTCAGCTTTCAGCGCATAAGAGTCGAATCCCTGAACAAGAGGATATAAAAATTCATGCAAAGAAATCGGCTTATTATTTTCATATCTTTTTTTAAAATCATCTCTTTCAAGCATTCTCGCTACAGTCATTATCGATGAGAGTCTTATAAATTCATCAGGTTTCATTTTTTTAAACCAGGATGAATTGAATTTAATTTTAGTTTTCTTTTTATCCAGAATTTTAAAAACTTGATCAGCGTAAGTTTTCGAATTCTCTGCTAATTTCTTTTCATCGATATTTGGTCTAGTCTCGTTGACTCCTGAGGGATCACCAATTAAGCCAGTAAAATCTCCTATTAAAAATATTACCGTATGTCCTAAATCCTGAAATGCTTTGAGTTTGTTTATAAGCACCGTATGCCCTAAATGCAGGTCTGCTGAGGTAGGATCAAATCCAGCCTTAACTGTGAGTTTTTTTTTAGATGTTAACAGTTTCTTAAAAGCATCTTCAGGTATGATTTCATCAGAACCTCTTTTGATAATTTCAAGAGCTTGTTTAGTATCTTTATCCATGATCTGTGTTTATGATAATTTAGATCAACCTTATTTACCTATTTTTTTAATTTAAAATTCAATTAATGCTTAGTTTTTTCAAAGAAATTCGAATTTATTTAGGAATCCTATTCTTATTAATAGGTTCTTTAATAGCTCTGATGTACTTCTCATTACCAAAAGGATTAGAGGAATTTTCTTTATCTTTACCTGCTGATGAAGAAATAAAATATGAGCGAGAAACAATAAAACTAGGGCAACAAGATGGTAATGGAGTCATCAAGACAGATAACAAAAAGGTATACAAGCAGATAAAAGTTAAAAGTCAGGATAATTTAATAAAGATTCTAAGAAACGAAAATATTCCAGATAGGTTTATCCAAGCCTTAGTAAGAGCAAAAGGTTCAGAAAGAATGGCCAGAATCAAAGAAGGAGACTTTGTAGAAATTGTTCATGATTTTTTAATGAATCCAGCATCAATTTCAGTGACATCAAATTTTATGGATGGATACGAGGCAATCTTCAAAAATGGTTTATTTAAAATCTCTAAGTTTTCAAGAATTCTTGATAAAGAAGAAATCTATCATTCAGCAACAATTGAAGATTCACTTTTTATGTCCGGGAAGAAAAGCAATATTCCTGAAAGTATAATCATGGATTTAGCTTACATATTTGGCTGGGACATTGATTTTATTTATGACATAAGATCTGGAGATAGTTTTGAGCTTATATATGAGCAACTTTATTGGAAAGGCAACAAGGTAAGAAACGGGGACATAATTTCTGCTAATTTTTATAGGGGTGAAAATAAATTCAGTGCTGTTCGATATTTTCAAGATGGCAAAAAGGACTATTTTTCACAAGAAGGAAATAACTTAAAAAAGGCATTCTTGAGATCTCCCGTAGAATTTAGTTATGTGAGTTCAAAATATAACTTGAATAGAAAACATCCTATTTTGAATACCATAAGAGCTCATACTGGTGTTGACTATGCTGCGACAACTGGCACACCAGTCAGAGCTACTGGTGAAGGAACTGTAATCTTTAGAGCAAATAAGGGCGGATATGGAAGATTAATTGAGATAAGGCATTTTAATGAATACACAACTAGATATGCTCATTTGTCGGGATATGCCAAAGGTCTTCAAGTTGGCTCTAAAGTTGATCAGGGTGACATTATTGGTTATGTGGGTAAGTCTGGTCTAGCAACTGGACCGCATCTTCATTATGAATTCCGAGTGAATGGGATGCATACAGACCCCTTGAGAGTTAAATTCCCTAATGCCAAGCCTATCGAATCAGAAAATAAAGAAGAATTTACGAATTTTGCTTTAGCTCTTGATTTGAAAATGAACACACTTAAAAAAAAGCTTTTCAGTTCAAATGAAGAAAAAATTGAAGAGTAACTTGTTCATCGGAGTCCTGTCTGGGACGAGTGCAGATTCAATAGATGCAGGGTTATTCAAAATTGATAAAAAGATATCTTTTTTAAACTTTGCTTCCACCAAATACGATGAAAAACTTAAAGATGCGATCTTAGATATATCAAGAAATAAAAAACTTCCTTCTAAAGGGGTTCTGAAAGATATTGATAATAAGGTAGGAGAAATTTCAGCCAAGACAATAAATAAACTCATTAAAAAAACCCCTTTCAAGGCTAGTGAAATTTGTGCAATTGGATCTCACGGACAAACTCTTATGCATAAACGACAAGGAAGGAAAACATTTTCTCTTCAAGTAGGAGACCCATTTTTAATAGGAAGAGAAACAAATATAACCACCGTATCTAACTTCAGACAGGCCAATATAAAAAATGGAGGTCAAGGAGCACCTTTAACTCCATCTTTTCATAAGGAGTTTTTTAAATCTTCTACCGAAGACAGGCTCATCATAAACATAGGTGGAATCTCAAACATGACATTCCTTCCAAAAAAAGGGAACTCCTTTGGATGGGATTGTGGTCCAGGCAACTGTATGATTGACAATTTTATTCAAAAAAATTCTAAAAAAAAATATCAATTTGATAAGAATGGTCAATTGGCTGCTAAGGGAGACATTTATCCATACGAAATTGAAATTGACAAATATATAAAATCAAAATTATTTCAGTTTGAGCTGCCAAATAGCTTTTCAATTGAAAATTTTGATTTAGAAAAATTTCAAATAAAACTTGGAAAAGCTTCTTCTGCTGATCAAGCAGCCTGCCTTACAGAGATAACCGCTCGATCAATCTTTAAAAGCATCGAAAATTTTTGTCCTATCAAAAAAGCTTCTGTTTACCTCTGTGGTGGCGGAGCAGAAAATAAGTTTCTAGTATCAAGATTAAAGATACTTCTTGGATCGTCGTTTCAAATAAAAGATATAAATACTTTGGGACTTAAGCCAAAATATATTGAAGCTGCAACTTTTGCTTGGTTGGCAAAAAAAAGGCTTTCTGGGGAGAAAATATACTTAAAGATTTCAACGGGTGCTAAACCTAGCTTATTAGGCGAGATTAACAAAAATTAAATTGAAAAGGATGCTCCGCAACCGCATTGAGTTGCAGCATTTGGATTATCAACAACAAATTTTGCTCCCTCAAGATTCTGCACATAATCTATAGTAGATCCAAATACATATTGCATACTTAGAGGATCTACGACAACGTCTGCACCATCAAAATCAACAAGAGTGTCTTCATCATCTTTTTGATCATCAAATTTGAATCCATATTGGAAACCTGAACAGCCACCACCAGTAACAAAAACTCTTAACATAAGAGATTTATTTGATTCTTCTTCTCTCAGTGAGAGAATTTTTGAAATTGCATTTTCTGTTAAGAAAATTTCTTTGGGTTCAAATTTTTCAATCATTATCAATATTTTAGCGAATAAAACTCATCTATGTCATGCATAAGATTAAAACACTGAACTGCTTGACTTGCTGCACCTTTAAGTAGGTTGTCTAAGGCAGCATTTATGATTAATTTATTGCTGCTTTTTTTGGCACTAATGGCAATTTCGCAAGTTGGCGTCCCTGTTATATTTGTTATTTCAGGTACTGTACCTTTTTTTAAAACTTTTACCAGTTTTTCATCCTCATAGTAATCTTCGTAAATTTTTTGGAAATCTTTGTTTATATCTTCAGGTTCAACATATGCTGTTATGTACTCCCCTCTGAAGTGAGGGAGTAAGTGGGGAACAAACGAAACATTAAATTTCTGATCCATGATTTTGTCTGCATAGTATTTGATCTCATCCTCATGCCTGTGAAAATCGGGAGAGTAAACTTTAAAGTTATCTTTCATCGACTCTGCGAGGCCCCCTTCAGATTTTGCTTTTCCAGCTCCACTGTAACCAGATTTAGCATCTATGATGATATCGTTACTTTTTAGCTGACTCATGATCGGCATTAGTGACAAGAGACTTGCAGTTGGATAGCAACCTGGCACCGCAACTAAGTGAGATATTTTTATGTCGTCCCTGAAAAGTTCTGGCAAACCATAGATGCTCTCCTTCAAATTTATAGGATCTTTATGATCAGTATCATAATTTTTCTTCCATCTATCTGCATCATTGAATCTATAATCAGCTGATAAATCGATAATTTTGACTCCTGCAGATAATATCTTTGAAACATACTGCATTGAAAAACCGTGAGGAGTACAAAAGAAGATGGCATCAATATTAGAAAAAGACGCTTTATCGATATCTGAAATAATCAAGGCTTCATCTTTCTTTTTGACAGAAGATGATTCCTCCAGCCTCTCTCCGATACTTGATGATGCATATACAGATACAATTTCTACATACTCATGTGCATCCAGAATTTTTTTTAATTCCCTTCCAGAGTATCCCGTGACTCCTGCTATGGCGATTTTAATTTTTTTCATTGTCTATATTTAAAAACGGCTGGGAATTATACTTAATTGAAAGCAAAAAACATGAAAAAGAAAATTTTAATTATAGGGGGGCATGATCCAAGCGGAGGGGCTGGAGTGATGATGGATGCTAATATTTGTCGCCTTAATGAATGTCATCCACTGACTTTAATAACTAGTGAAACTGTCCAAAATTCACAGAAATCTAAAGATAATTTTCCTGCAAAGGAGAAAATATTTAAAAAACAATTAGATTTCATTCTTGATGATATAAAGCCAGATGCAATCAAAATTGGCCTGATTGGTAGCTATGAGATTGCTCGAGCAATAAAGAATTTTCTAGTAAAAACAGAAATACCTGTTGTGATAGATCCTGTAATTGGGCCAACATCTGGGAAGTCTTTTTTAAATAAAAAAGCTATCGAATTTATGAGAGATGAATTATTACCTCTAGCTAGTATCGTAACACCTAATGAAGATGAACTTCTTAAATTAAGTAATAAAAATAATATAGAAAATTCAATCAGGTTCTTTTATGAATTAGGGATTAAAAATACTTTAGTCACTGGCAAAATTAAAAATAACAAGATTGTGAATTATTTATTTAGCGATGGATCTGATCCACTTCAATTTAAGAATCATCTTTTAAAAGGAAATTTTCATGGAACGGGATGTATGCTCTCATCTTTGTTAACTATTTTTTTAGCAAAAAAATTCTCTGTTGTAGACTCTTGTGAAAAGGCAAGCAATCAAACTTCCTCATACTTGAAGCTTTTCAAGAAAATTGGAAAGGGTCAAAAATTGTTATGAAAGGCATTTACGCAATTACTCCAGATGATATTGAAGAAAATGAATTGATAGAAAAGTCACAAGAATTGATAGAGGCAAAAATTAATTTTCTCCAAATCAGAAGAAAGGCTGACACATTAGATCAGATATATTCTGTGGCTAGCAAGATAGTAAAATTCACAAAAAATCATAGCTGTAAATTGATAATTAATGATCACATAGAGATTGCAAAAGATTTAAATGCTGATGGAGTCCACTTAGGGATGGAAGATTATGAGAACTTTCTTAAAAAACCTGATGATCTAAAAAAAGTATTTAGCTCATATTTTAGAGAAAAAGTCATAGGTCTTTCTTGCAAAAATAATCTAGGTCTCGTGAAAAATCCCCCTGTCGATTTATTTGACTGGGATTATTTAGCTGTTGGCTCAATGTTTAGAACAACAACTAAGACTGATACTGTTTTAGTGAATGCTAATCAAAGATCTCTTTTGATAAAGAATTCTTCTAAGCCTTTAATTGCGATTGGAGGAATTGATGAAAAAAATATAGGAGTACTCTTAAAGGATAATTATAATTTTTTTGCAATTTCAAAATTTCTTTTTAATAATGATTCACCTTCAAGAGCTTTAAAGAAAATAAAAAAAATTATTAAAGGAAGTTAAATGGCTAAATTCGATCTCATTGGACTTGGAAATGCCCTAGTTGATAGTGAATTTCACATAACTGATTCTTTTCTAAAGAAAAAAGGTTTTGAAAAAGGGACTATGCATTTAGTTGATTCCGACGAACAAACTAATTTATTAAATAGTTTAGAAAAAGAGTATGGAAAACCCAGTTTAGCTTGTGGGGGATCTGCAACTAATACTATTTTTGCTGCATCGATTTTAGGATCATCCTGCAGCTATATATGCAAGGTAGGAAATGACAAGAATGGTAATTTTTATTTAGACGATCTCTCTAATGCAGGAGTGAATATAGATCACTCAGTTATGTTAGATTCAAATATAAATTCTGGAACTTGCACGGTCATGGTAAGTCCAGATGCTGAAAGAACAATGAGTACCTGCTTAGGAATAAGCTCTGATTTGTCTGCCACAGATGTAGCTGATGAGATATTTAATGATAGCAAATTAATATATTTGGAAGGGTATATGATGAGCGGAGATGATTCTTATGATGCCTGCATGGAAGCAATAAGATTGGCGAAAAGTAAAAATGTTCAAATTGCTTTCACTTTATCAGATCCAAACATAGTGTCAGCATTTAAGGAAAGGATGCTAAATGTTTTGAATTCCAAAGTTGATGTTTTGTTTTGTAACGATGATGAAGCAAAAGTAATAACTGATTCAGAAAACCTTGAGCATGCAATAAAGAAACTCGGAGAGTATTCAAAAAAAGTTTTCGTAACTCTTGGCTCTAAAGGAGCTATGATCCTTGAAAATAGTAATATTGAATATGTTGAAGGATACAAAGTGGATCCAATAGATACAAATGGAGCTGGAGATATGTTTGCTGGAGCCGTTTTAAATCGTTTGCTTGGAGGATCTTCAAATGAAGAAGCTGCGAAATTTGGATGTTTTTTAGCTTCAAGAGGCGTAACCGTTTTTGGTCCTAGGCTGCAAAGAGAAGACTATTTAAAGTACCAAAAAGAATTCAATTCACTTTAAAAAAAACTAGTAAATTAAAGTTTCTTTTGCTATCTTGCACAACCTAAATTTCTAATTGATGGCTACAGCAAAAAAAACAAAATCGAAACCAAAAGCTTCCTCAAAGAAAGTTCCTGCAAAAACAAAGTCATCAACTAAAGCAGCAAAGGCAGTAAAAAAATCAGTTAAAAAAACCACTGCAAGAAAAGCTCCTGCAAAGAGGGCTGCTGCAAAAAAATCTTCTACAAAGAAGGCTGCCAAAAAAACAGCTCCTAAAAAATCTAATATAGATATTTCTGATTTTTCAAATTTTTCTAGCACCTTTCAGCCTTACAAATCAAAAAAAAATGAGAAATATATGAATGCTAATCAAAAAAAACATTTTGAAAATATTCTACAAGCTTGGAAAGATGCCCTTCACGAAGAGCAAGAAAAAACCGAAAATTTAATTCAGACTGATCAAGGTAATTTCCCTGATTCTGTAGATAGAGCATCTAAAGAAGAGGAATTCATGCTTGAACTACGAAAAAGAGACAGAGAAAGGAAACTCATTTCAAAAATTGAACAGTCTATGAAGGATCTATCAGATAATTTTTACGGCTTCTGCGAAACTTGCGGTATTGAGATAGGAATTAAAAGACTTGAAGCAAGGCCCACTGCAACACAATGCATTGATTGTAAAACAATCGAAGAGATTAAAGAAAAGCAACAATACGGATAAAAATGCCTAATGGATCTTATCAGGTCTACCTAGTTACCGGCAGTAATTCTGGCAATTCACAAAATTACCTAAAGCAAGCTATTCTTCTTATCAAAAGGATTAAAAACACAAAAATAATAACTACTTCGTCAATCTATCAATCCAAAAGTTACGGTCCAATTAAACAAAGGGACTATCTAAATCAGGCCATCCATATTGAAACGAAGTTAAATCCTTTTGAGTTACTCGATCAGGTCTTATCTATAGAAGATAATTTAGGTCGAGTTAGAGAAGAAAGATGGGGGCCAAGAATAATCGATATAGATATTGTTTTTTATGGCGATGAAGAAATCTCAACTCCCAATCTCACAATTCCTCATTATGATTGGAAAAATAGGGATTTTTTTATTGCATGCTTGGAAGAAATAAGTTGCCCTTTCGTTGAGGGGAATGGTTTATCATTGAAAAATGTAAAAAAGCTAGTTTAAAAATGTCAGTTAAGATCTTTCCAGTACCAAAAAAATCTAATCTTGTTCCGCTTATTTCTGAGGAGGAATACAGTGAACTTTATAGATTCTCCATAGATAATCCAAAAGAATTTTGGGGTGAGCAAGCTCTATCTAGGTTAAATTGGATAAAGCCTTTTGATGATGTGCTTTCCACCAATATGGAAAAAGCTAAGTTTGAGTGGTTTTCTAATGGAAAGTTAAATGCATGCTTTAATTGCGTTGACAAACATCTTGAAAATAATGGCAATGACATCGCTTTCATTTGGGAAAGTGACGATGGCAGCACATCTAAAAAAATTACTTACAACGAATTATATGAAGGGGTATGTCGATTATCTAATTTACTTAAATCAAGAGGAATAAAAAAAGGTGATAGGGTGTGTATTTACATGCCCATGATTTTGGAGGCTATTTATTCAATGCTGGCCTGCGCAAGAATTGGTGCGGTACATTCAGTAGTTTTTGGAGGATTTTCTGTCGAATCATTGAAAGACAGAATTCTTGATTCTGATTGTCAAACGATAATTACAGCAAATGAAGGATTAAGAGGAGGTAAAAAAGTTCCTCTAAAAAACAATGTGGACTCCGCAGTAGAGCAATGTCCCAATGTTCACACTGTTTTAGTTGTTAAAAATACAGATACACCAATTAATATAAATCCTGAGATTGATGTTGCCTACTCTGACGTAATTTCAAATTTTGAACCTCACTGTGAATGTGAGCCAATGGATTCTGAAGATCCACTTTTTATTCTTTACACGTCTGGTTCAACCGGAAAACCAAAAGGAGTCTTGCATACAACTGCTGGATACCTTCTCTCTTCTGGAATAACTCACGAACTTGTATTCAATTATAAAAAAGACAAGGTTTATTGGTGCACAGCGGACGTAGGTTGGATAACCGGTCATACTTATATTGTTTATGGTCCTTTGATGAACTGTGCTACCTCAGTTATTTTCGAGGGAGTCCCAACTTATCCAGATTATTCAAGATTTTGGGATATTGTGGATAAATATAAGGTAAATATTTTTTATACAGCCCCAACAGCGATAAGAGCATTAATGGCTCAAGGTGATGAGCCTGTAAAAAAAACTGATAGGGGATCTTTAGAAGTACTCGGAACCGTAGGAGAACCAATAAATCCAGAAGCTTGGGAATGGTATTTTAATGTGGTGGGTAATAGTCAATGTCCAATTGTCGACACCTGGTGGCAAACAGAAACTGGAGCAATGATGATAACTGGCCTAGCGGCTTTAACATCTCAGAAACCTGGCAGTGCTTCTAAGCCATTTCTTGGAGTAAATCCTGTGCTTCTGGATGAAAATGGCAAAGAAATATCTGGAGCAGGCTCAGGTAATTTAGCCATCAAAGATCCATGGCCCTCTCAGATCAGATCAGTGTATGGAGATCATCAAAGATGCATTGATACATATTTTAAAACTTACCCTGGATATTATTTTACTGGGGATGGGGCTAAAAGAGATGAAGATGGATATTTTTGGATAACTGGAAGGGTTGATGATGTTTTAAATGTCTCAGGGCATAGGCTTGGCACGGCTGAAATAGAAAGTGCATTAGTCTTGCATGAACAGGTCGCAGAAGCTGCTGTTGTTGGTTATGAACATGAAATAAAAGGGCAAGGAATTTACTGTTACGTTACGCTAATGGTAGGTTCGTTGGGTGAAGACTCTCTAAAGAAAGAATTAGTGGATTTGGTAGCTAAAGAGATTGGTGCCATCGCTAAACCAGACATTATTCAATTTTCTCCTGACTTGCCTAAAACGAGGTCAGGAAAAATTATGCGAAGAATTTTGAGAAAAATTGCTGCAAATGAGATCCATGATCTTGGAGATACAACAACCCTTGCTGATCCTAGTATAGTTGACCATTTGATCAACAATCGATTAAATAAATAAATATGTTTTTTATAGATAGATCCAAAAAAATCATAATGGTGAATGAGCAAGATTCTCTCCCCGGGAGAATTGATGAAATGCAGTTTAATGAAAGTCATTTTGTAAATAACTCATCAATGAAAGGACCCTTTCCTGAAGGTATGTCTGAAATATTTCTTGGGATGGGCTGCTTCTGGGGAGCTGAGAGACTTTTTTGGAATATAGAAGGAGTTTATGTTACTTCGGTTGGTTATGCAGGAGGCTTTACGCCTAACCCTCTTTATGAGGAAGTTTGTAGTGGCCTAACCGGACACACTGAGGTTGTGCATGTGGTGTTTGATCCCAAAACTATCTCCTTGCAAGAAATACTTAAGATTTTTTGGGAGGGTCATGACCCTACTCAAGGGATGAGACAAGGCAATGACATGGGAACGCAATATCGATCTGCAATTTATTACTCTGATCAAACTTTATTGGATCAAATCAAAAAAAGTGAAGTGAATTACAGCGAGGCACTAAAACAAGAAGGATACCCCGCAATCACCACTGAAATTCTTCCATTAAAAGATTACTTTTATGCTGAGGATTATCATCAACAATACCTTGCGAAAAACCCAAACGGTTATTGTGGTATTGGGGGCTGCGGAGTAAGACTTCCGGATTAAAGTTAGCCCCAGATATAAATATCTTTATCTTTAGTTACTTTTTCTTCTTCTATCAACTTTATTAAGTGAGCCTCAAGAGAAGATTTTGCGATGCCATGCAAGTGACTTCCAACATCATCATAAACTTTTGGCAAAAGTTCATCTATCGTGCATCGATTTAACTCAGTTATTGCATCAACTACTTTTTTCTCTCTAAACATCCTATGGCTTACTATCCAGTCAACAACAGCATTAGCATCTCGCATGGTTTCACCATGTCCAGGTGCAATGGTTTCGATACCAAGTGCTTTCAGCTTTTCTAAAGAATCAATGTATTCCCTCATGTTTCCATCGGGAGGAGAAATTACAACCGTAGATCCCTCCATGATGTGATCTCCAGTAAATAACATTTTCTCTTCTTCTAAGAAAAAACAAATATGATTGGATGCATGGCCGGGAGTATGAATAGCAATCAAAGTATGATCGACTTCTTTGATCTCATCTCCTTCTGAAAGTTCTTTGTTTGGTTTAAAAGTTCTATCTTGATGCTTTGGATACTTGGCATACATTCCCATCACTGGAGCCGCAGTCCTTTGGTGAAGTAATTTTGCCCCAGGTGAGTGATCTGGATGCGTGTGCGTCACAAGAATCTGTGAAATATCCTCTCCACAAACTTTTACAATATCTTTGATATGTTCTTCGATGGCTGGTCCGGGATCGATAACAGTAAAATTTTCTTTACCGACTATATAAGTATTTGTTCCGGGTCCTGTAAAGACACTTGCGTTGCCTGCAGTTAATCTTTTTACTAATGGTGATAGCTCAGTGATCTTCATAACCTTCATCCCCTGGCAAAAGTCCTACTAGCTTTCCATCTTCCATGAAAAATTTTGGAAGTATGGAGGGAGACTTTTGGTGATTATTTTTAGATTTATCGTCTAGAAGATCCTCAGTTGTTGAAAATCCTGAAATAGCTTCAAGATTTTTTATGGTTGGCATGATAATCGGAAAAGTTCCTTCAGCACCTTTTGTTAGTGCTTCCTCTGGAGTAATCCAAGTGCTCTTAACTCCCTCGCCACCATCGTGCTCTGCTTTTTGATGTTGCGGTGAAAGCGCGACAAAAAATCTAGTATCGTACCTACGTTTTTCCATTTTTGGGGTAATCCAATGAGACAAAAATCCTAGATGATCCGTGGCAAGAGTCAGATTAAATTCTTCGCAAAGTTCATTTAAAACATGCTCTCCGTTATTTAACTTATCACGATAGGAATCAAGAATTTTTTGTTGCTCGACATCTGGATTGAATAGTTTCTTGTCTTCGGTATAGGCTAAAAGAACTCCGCATTCTTCAAAACATTCTCTGATGCAAGCTACCCAATAACCTAAACCTGAGGATTCGATACCCAAGATTTCAGAAGCTTTTTGATCGTTTAGTCCTCCACATTTATCATACAGCGACTCTTGGTAGTCTTCTTGATCTAACTTACCGCCTGGGAAAACCCAAGCGCCGCCAAAATTTGTTTTGGCTGCTCTTTGGATCATAAAAACCTCTGGAGTGGTTTTCCCTTCTCTAACCAATAAAACTGTAGCAGCAGGCACTGGGGTTGCAGCTTCTTGATTTGGGTCAGCAATGCTGTGATTTATTTTATATTGATGCTCTTTATTCGAATCTTTATCGGACATTGACTAAAATTATTTTTGAAAAGAAATAGAATAACACTATATTTACAAACATCTAATTGAAAAAATGGAAAATAAAGTAAGGTCAATACTAAAAAAGCTAAAAAGAATTCCGAATGCTAATAAACATTCTTTCGGACATGTCTTAGTTGTCGCCGGAAACATAGGATTTGGTGGAGCAGGAATTCTTGCATCCACGGCAGCTATATCTTGTGGAGCTGGATTAGTTAGTCTGGCCACTAGATCAGAGAACGTGGCTGCAGCCTTAAGCTATTGTCCAGAGGTAATGGCAAAACCAGTAAACTCAGGTCAAGATTTGGATGATCATTTATTAAAACCGAGTGTGCTTTGTATAGGACCAGGGCTTGGAACCAATGCTTGGTCCGAGCAAGTTCTTTATAAATCTTTACATGCTGCCAAAAAAAGGAATTTGCCCATTTTGATTGATGCAGATGGATTGAACCTATTACCTAAGATCTTAGACTTCAAGATTCCCAGAAAAAACTTAATTATCACTCCTCATGAAGGAGAGGCAGCCAGGCTATTAAAAGCTAATAAAACTAGCAGTCAAAAAAATAGACAGATTATGGCAAAAAAATTATTTGATCTATATCCAGGCACTGTTGTATTGAAAGGCAAAGAAACAATTGTTTATGATGGAGGCTCTTTTTCAATTTGCCCGGCTGGCAATCCTGGAATGGCTGTTGGTGGTATGGGAGATGTCTTAAGCGGCATGATTTCAGGTTACTTAGCACAAGGACTGTCTTCTAAGGAAGCATCTATTTTGGGCATTTTTCACCACGCTGTTGCTTGCGATAGCCTGCAAGAGAATTATGGTCAAAGATCTCTTAGACCAAGTATTCTTCTAGATCATCTTGTCGATTTAGAGTTGTAAGTGAGAAAAATATTAATATAGACATTGGAAGAATTAATCGGCGAAAAGGAAACTGAGGACAAAGCAAAAAATTTTGCCTCTTTAATTAAAGGATTTAAAAATTCCCTTCTCATAAACTTGATAGGTAATTTGGGAGCAGGGAAAACAACTTTTGTAAGAGGATTAATTGAAGAGCTTGGCTTTGATGAATTTGTAAAAAGTCCAACCTTTACAATAGTAGAGTCATACGAATCTGATAATTTAAAAGTTTTTCATTTTGATTTATACCGAATTGAAGAAGATAAAGAACTTCAAGCTATTGGAGTGGAAGATTATTTAACCGAGGAAAATGCCATCACCTTGGTTGAATGGCCAGAAAAGTCAAAGAGATATTTTAATAATCCTGATTATATTATTGAGTTAAATCATTGCGACAATGATGAAAAGAGGCTGATCAATATCATAAAGGATCCACGTCAATAGATAACCTAACTTTGTTGCCAATAATCTTATGATTTTCTAATACTCTATTGAGAGAGTTGTGTAGCAGAGTTCTGTTTTTACTTTTTGCTGAAATTTGCCACCTAAAAATGTTTTTTCTTTTTTCAATGATGCAAGGCTGAGGTCCAATCACATCAATGTGAGGATTTACAAACATGCTTCTAATTTTATTTAATTCCTCTTTGCAAGAAATGTAAGAAGTTGATTCTGTTATTAGATTTATCGAATGATAAAAAGGAGGAAGCTTATTTTGATTTCTGTCTTGAAGAAGATTTTCTGCAAGAGTCTCGTAACTAGAATCGACGACCTTTTCAAGGCTTGGATGCTCAGGCACAAAAGTTTGAATCAATACTTTTCCGGACTTGGTGCCTCTTCCTGATCTGCCCGATACTTGTGTGATTAGTTGATTCATTCTTTCCGTTGCTCTGAAGTCAAGACTGTAGAGACTGAAATCTCCGTCTAAAATAACTACCAAGGTGATATCTGGGAGGTGATGACCTTTGGCAAGAATCTGCGTGCCAACTAGAATCATAGGATCCCCTTTTAACGGTTGAGCTAGCAAAGTATTTAGATCTTTTTTATATGAAATATCGCTATCTATTCTTAAGATGGGGAAATCAGGAAAAATAGTTCTTAAAGACTCCTCTAATTTTTCGGTTCCTGCCCCATAAAAAGATAGCTCATTGTTTGGACAAACTTTGCATTCTTGGAAGTAATTTTCAGCATATCCACAATGATGACAAGAGTATTTATTTGTTTGTTTGTGATAGACCATTCTAACGTCACAATTTGGACAATTAGGCGACCACCCACATGACTCGCAAACAACCACAGGTGAATAACCTCTTCTGTTTTGAAAGATCATCACTTGATTTCCATTGGTGAGTTCTTTCTTAATTTCAGCTATCGTATTTGTGGCAAGACCTGAAATAATTTCTTTGCCTCGAAGATCAATTAACTCGAGTTTTGGCTTGCTAGCTTCACTTACTCTTTCCTCAAGTTTATTCAAAGCATATTTTTTTAGTTTTGCATTATTGAACGACTCCAGGCTTGGAGTTGCAGATGCCAAAACAACAGGACAATCATGCAACTTTGCCTTATAAATAGCTGTATCTCTGGCTGAATAACAAGGCATCTCATTTTGTTTATATGAAGAGTCATGCTCTTCATCAACAATAATGAGTCCTAAATCAGGGGTTGAGGTAAAAATAGAAGATCTTGTGCCTAGGATAATTTTTGCACTTGATGACTGAATTGACTTCCAAGATCTTTGTCTATCTTTGTTAGACAAGGAAGAATGCATTGTGACTACCTTATTTCCAAATCTACTTTTAAGTGATTTTTCTAAAGATCCGGTCAAGCCAATCTCGGGAACCAAAACCGCAACTTGTTTATGATTTTCTAATACATCTCTAACAATATGCATGTACGTTTCAGTCTTACCACTGCCAGTGACGCCGAATAAAAGATGCACCTTAAAAGATCCTAAAGATTCTTTGAAAGACTCATAGGCTACCTTTTGCTCATTGTTTAGTTCAAGAAAGTTTTCTGTAGTTTCGTATTGAATTTCTTCTTTAAATTTGATTTTCTTTTTAGAAATAAGCTCTTTCTTTATAAGCTCTCTCAGAATTCTGGAATCATATGAAATACTCTTCAAGCCATGACGTGTGGCTGTTTTTTCTTTTCTGAAATAAGACAACATTTCAAGTTGCTTTGGAGATTTTTTTAAGAGATCTTCGCTGTAAAATTCTCCTTTTTGAGTGAGCTCAAAAATCTCTTGCTCATCCGGAATTTCAATCTCTTTTCTCATTGAAGGAGGGAAGAAAAGCTTAGCCACCTCTCCTATTGGAGTTTTATAGTAATTTGATAGCCATGAAATTAACTCAATATCTTTTTTGTTTAGTAATTCCTTATCATCTAAAACAGAATCAATAGACTTAAGATCCTTTTGAAAATTAGGTTTTGTAGATGAAGAAATCACAACTCCTATTAAAGATCTGGAACCAAAAGAAACTTTTACTCTGGTTCCAGGGAGAATTTGGTTTTTACTGAGATATGAAAAACTGCTCCTTACAGGTACTGGAACAGCTACTTCTACAACATTGTATTCAGAATCTTTCATATGTTGATAATAAAAACTTCTCTGGTATCATGCCGTCACTAAATTTATTAAGCAAACAAAGTGAAAAGAGACATTCATCCAGAATACAGAGAAGTACTTTTTCATGATACAAGTGTAGATCAGTACTTTCTTATTCCTTCGACTATCCAAACGGATCAAACAAAAGAATGGGAAGGAAAATCTTATCCCTATTGTCCGCTTGATATATCTTCTGCTTCTCATCCATTTTATACAGGTAAGCATAAATTAGTTGATACAGGTGGAAGAGTTGATAAATTCAATAAAAGGTTCAGAAAACCTTCGACCAAAGCTAAATCAGAGGAATCTCCTGTAGTTGAGGAAGCAGCAGCTGAGACTCCTGTAGTTGAGGAAGCAGCAGCTGAGACTCCTGTAGTTGAGGAAGCAGCAGCTGAGACTCTTTCTGGAGATGAATCTGCAGAAGAACCTAAGTCTTAATTAAAATTTATAAATCAATTAATTTGATAATTCATCTCGTTACATGAATTCGGAAAATATTAGAAATATTGCAATTATTGCTCATGTTGATCATGGAAAAACTACACTCGTAGATAAGCTTCTAGAGCAATCTGGAACTTTAGATAGAAAGGATTTAGGATCGGAAAGGTTGATGGATTCTTTCGATCAAGAGAAAGAAAGAGGCATCACTATACTTGCCAAAAATACTGCTATTAATTGGAAAGATTACAAAATAAATATTGTAGATACTCCTGGTCATGCTGATTTTGGTGGAGAAGTGGAAAGAATTCTAACCATGGTTGATTCAGTTCTACTTTTAGTAGATGCAGTTGACGGACCAATGCCTCAAACAAGATTTGTTACTGAAAAGGCTTTTGAACAAGGTCTTAATCCAATATTGCTGATTAATAAAATTGATAGAGATGGAGCAAGGCCAGATTGGGTATTAGATCAGGTTTTTGATTTATTCGATCGTCTAGGCGGTAATGATGAACAAATGGATTTCGATGTTATTTATACATCTGCTTTAAATGGAGTTGCTGGATTAGAGCCTGATGAGATTAAAGAAGATATGTCTCCTTTATTGGACTTAATAGTTGAAAAAGTCCCTTCTCCAAAAGTTGATGTAAGTAAGCCTTTTCAGATGCAAATCAGTGCATTAGATAGTAATGAATATGTTGGAGTAATAGGCATTGGAAGAATTAAAGCTGGAAAAATTAAACCCAATGATCCAGTAGTTATTATTGATTCAGATAAAGAAGAAAGGAAAGGTAAAGTTCTACAAGTGATGAGTCACAGAGGCCTAGAAAGAATTGAGGTATCTGAGGCAGATACAGGAGATATTGTTTGCGTTTCAGGAATTGAGAAACTCTTCATCTCAGATACTTTATGCTCTCCTGAAAATGTATCTTCACTTCCTCCTCTAAAAGTAGATGAGCCAACCGTAAGCATGACTTTTCAAGTAAATGATTCTCCATTTGCTGGTCAAGATGGAAAATTTGTTACGTCAAGGAACATAAAAGAACGATTAGAACAAGAATTACTCAGTAATGTTGCATTAAGGGTTAAACAAGGAGTCTCGCCTGATAAATTTATTGTATCCGGCAGAGGAGAACTTCATTTATCAGTTCTCATAGAAAGCATGAGAAGAGATGGATTTGAGCTTGGAGTTTCCAAGCCTGAAGTTATTCAAAAAGAAATTAATGGCGAAATCCATGAGCCTTATGAACAAGTGGTGATCGATATTGAAGAGGAGTTTCAAGGATCAATCATGGAAGAGATGGGTCTAAGAAAAGCAGAATTAAGAGATATGGTTCCGGATGGCAAGGGAAGATTAAAACTAGAATTTTTGGTTCCCTCAAGAGGTATTATTGGTTTTAGGTCTCAATTTTTAACTTTAACAAGCGGGACCGGGATTTTTACAAGCGTGTTTGAAAAATACGACAAAGCGAAAACAAGTGAACTTAAGAATAGACAAAATGGTGTCTTAGTTTCTATGGCGGCTGGAAAAACACTTGCCTATTCATTATTTAATCTGCAAAACAGGGGAAAATTATTTGTTGGTCATGGTACAGATGTATACAAAGGACAAATTGTAGGTTTGCATTCTAGAGATAATGATCTGCCAGTGAATCCTACAAAAGCAAAACAATTGACAAATATAAGAGCAGCGGGAACGGATGAAAATTTAATTCTAACCCCACATATAAATCATTCCTTAGAGCAAGCATTGGAGTTTATTGAAGAAGATGAGCTAGTGGAGGTTACACCAAGCCATCTTAGGCTGAGAAAAAAAGAATTTACCTTCTAAGCAAACTATAAGCCAGAGGATCCAAAACCTTTGTCTCCTCTCTCTGACGATGAAAACTCTTTCACGATAGAAAAATTAGGATTCATAACCGGCAAGAAAACCATTTGAGCAATTCTTGCCCCAGGCTCAACTGTGAACGTTTCATCAGATCTATTCCATAAAGAAACCATGATCTCTCCTTGATAATCCGAATCAATTAATCCAACCAAGTTACCTAAAACTATACCGTGCTTATGACCTAAACCAGATCTTGGAAGAATAAAGGCAGCATAATCAGGATTATCTATATGAATACTAAAGCCGGTAGGCACTAATAAGGAGTCTTTTGGATTGATAAAAATATCTTCTTCAATGCATGCACATAGATCTAGGCCTGCAGAACCAGCAGTCTGAAAGGTGGGCAATGGAAATTCTTTACCTAACCTTTCATTAAGAATCTTAAATTTTACATTTAACGGTAAATTAGATTCCTTTTGATTTTTACCTGTGAAAGTTTTAATGATGTCAGGCAAAAGAAAGCCCAAAATTCTGACCAATAACCATCTAATCACTTTAAATTATCGGATATATATTTGATTATTTCTCTTGAAACTTTCTCTTTCGTAGATTTATTGATTTTCCTTGAATTTTTTTCCGAGATTAAATGCACTTCGTTATCATCGGAATCAAATCCAATCTCAGCATTTGAGACATCGTTTGCAATGATCAGATCAAGTTCTTTTTCAGAAAGTTTGAGTTTAGCGTTATCAAGAACATTCTCAGTTTCAGCAGCAAACCCAATTACCTTCTTATTTGGATGAGCTTTTTTAACGCTCGCCACAATGTCAGGATTTTCTTCTAAAAGAATGTTGTTTGCATCGAGTATCTGTTGTTTTTTGATTTTTTGATTTGAAGGATGAGATGGCTTGATGTCACAAACTGCAGCGGTTGCAATGAAAATATCTATCTCATCTATCATTTCATTTACTTTGTCATACATTTGTTTTGCAGTTTCAACATCATGTCTGAATATTCTTTCAGGAGTGGGTAAATTGACTGGCCCGGATATCAAACTAACAAAAGCGCCTTCATCACAAGCTGCTTCAGCTAAAGCAAAACCCATTTTCCCTGAACTACGATTTGATATGAATCTAACAGGGTCAATCATCTCGCGCGTTGGTCCTGCAGTAATAAGGATTTTTTTTCCCGCCAATAGGCCTTTACTAAAGTTCAATGAAACTTGTTGAATTATATCCGACGGCTCTGTCATTCTTCCTGGGCCGGTGTCACCACAAGCTTGGGTTCCAATATCTGGGCCAATAAAAATAAAGTTTTTTTCTGCAAGAGTGGATATATTGTTTTGTGTCGCCCCATCTCTCCACATTGCCTGATTCATTGCAGGAGCGACAAAAATTGGTGCATCAGTAGATAGAGCAACCGCACTAAGAAGATCATCGCCTCTACCTAGAGCTAGTTTAGCAATTGAGTCGGCTGTGCATGGCGCTATGACAATAATATCTGACCACCTAGCCAATTCTATATGTCCCATTGCAGCTTCAGCTCCAGGATCAAGAAGATCAGAATGAATTGGGTTGCCGGAAAGAGCCTGCATTGTTAAAGGTGTAATAAATTCCTGAGCGGATTTAGTCATCAAGACCCTCACGTCGGATCCAGAGTTTTTGAATAACCTAACTAATTCAGCAGATTTGTAGGCAGCAATGCCGCCAGTTACGCACAAGAGAACCCTTTTATTTATTAGCTGATCCATAATGCGAAATATAACTTAGATAGGTTTTCATAACCATTAGTTTCTGGTATAAATCGTGCCTCAGATTTATAAAAAATATAGTTATGTCAAAAGTTTGTCAGGTAACAGGTAAAAAGCCAATGGCAGGAAACAATGTTTCCAAGGCATTAAACAGAACGAAAAGAAGGTTTTTGCCCAATCTTAATCAACATAAATTTTGGGTTGAATCTGAAAATAAATACGTTTCTCTAACTGTTTCTGCAAAAGGGATGAGAATTATTGATAAGAAAGGAATTGATGAAGTTTTAAAAGACATTAGATCAAGAGGAGAAAAAATATGAGAGAAAAAATTAAGTTAGTTTCTTCTGCCGGAACAGGACACTTTTACACTACGGATAAAAATAAAACTTCAACTCCAGATAAGATTGAAATGATGAAGTTTGATCCAAAAATTAGAAAAAGAGTTATCTACAAAGAAGAAAAAATTAAATAGTGACTATTTCAGGCTTATACCTAGCCTCTAAATCTCCCCGAAGAAAAAATATCCTTAATCAATTGATGGTTGATTTTGAAGTTCTTGAAATTGACGTTGATGAAGATGAGATTCAAGACGAGGGTCCTCAAGAATATCTAGACCGAATAGTTAAATCTAAAGTCACAGCGGCTGGAAATAAAATACTGCAAGAGAATTTAATTCTTAAGCCTTTTTTAGTGGCCGATACGGTGGTTAGTCATAAAAATAAAATCTTTGGAAAACCAACTACCAAAGATCATGCTCATAGAATGTTGAAAGAATTATCCGGAACCACTCATACCGTAACAACAGGAATAGCTTTAGGTCATATTTCTGAATCAAAAGAAATAGAGTTTGTTCAGAATCATTCACACACAGTTGTAGAAATGAAATCTCTATCCGCAAAGGAGATCGAGAGATATGTTTTAACTGAAGAACCAATGGACAAGGCTGGTGGTTATGGCATTCAGGGATTAGGTGCTTCCTTTGTTAAAGGTATTGGTGGTTGTTTCTTCAATGTTGTTGGTTTACCAATTCAAGAAACCTGCCTACTTTTAGATGACTTAAATATCTCCTATTGGTCAAACAAAGATTAAATTTTTATTGATATGATGCCTTGATGGTGATCATAAAATCATTTACCGCGACTGTAATCGGTGGACTCTTGGTTCTTTCTTTTGAACCATTTGATTTATGGTACCTAAGTCCATTTTTTTTGGCAGGTTTGTGGAGACTGCTAGTTCTTGAGTCACCCAAAAATACTTTTGTAATAAGTTTTTTCTTTGGCTTGAGCCTTTGGGTGCTTGGAGCTGGTTGGGTTGAAAACAGTATAGTTAATTACGGAGGAGCTTCTAAGCTCGCTGCTTATACTTTTGTTTTTTTGATCGCATCTTTTTTGAGCCTTTTTCAAGCAACAAGTTTCTTTTTAATGAGTTTATTTCGTCTTAATGATCACCACAGGTTGATTCTAGCGTTTCCTGTATTTTATGTTTTCGGTGAATATTTGAGAGAATTTTTGTTCACAGGATTGCCTTGGTTATATGTTGGATATTCAAGCTTAAATAATTTTTTCCTTAATGGTTTTATTCCAGTCATAGGTGTATTTGGAATGTCATTTTTAATATGTCTGTTTGCAAGTCTGCTGGGCTCCATGATCTTTTTTCAAAAATTAAGAAAATCACATTTATTTTTGAGTTTGGTCTTTATGAGTATGTTTGCTCTCAACGCAACTTGGTTATCAACTAAATCTTGGACAGAGAAGACTTCTAGTTTTCAGGCAATTATTGTTCAACCAAATATCGATGTCCTTGAAAAGTGGAGTCGAGATGGTCAGGTAAAATCTAGAAACTATTTTTCTAAGGTATTTTTTGATGAGCTTATCGGTAACGAAAACTCAAAAGAAAAAATTATATTTTTTTGGCCAGAAGTATCTTTGCCAGGTTTATTTTCTAGATTTGAAATTTTTTTAAAAGGTTTATCAGGCACCTTAAAACTAGCGAACGCAGGTGCAGTAGTCGGGATGCTTGATGAAAAAAAGGATGAAGGTTATGTGAATTCTTTAAAAGGTATAGGCATTTTACAAGGGAATTACGAAAAGAAACGTCTTGTTCCTTTTGGGGAATATCTACCTATGGGTGATCTATCAGATTATTTATTTAATCTCTTTCAATTAGATAGGCCTAATATTGTCAAAGGAGATAATAACTCTTTCATTTCCGGAGATGGTCTCAGAATAGGAAGCAGTATTTGTTATGAGATTGCTTATCAAGATGATGTAGCTTTTCAAGCAAAAAATTCAGATGTGATGTTTTCAGCAAGTAACGATAACTGGTTCGGAACCACCATAGGTCCACATCAGCATCTTCAGATTGCCAGATATCGAGCTGCAGAAAATCAAAAGCCCCTCTTGCGTAGTACTTCCACCGGTATATCAGCTGCAATAAATTTTCGCGGACAAGTTATTGAACAAATTCCTACATTCGTAAACTTTAATAATAAAAGTGAGTCATATGATGGTCAGATTTTGAAAGTTAAAATCAACGCAAGAAGTGGCTCAACGCCATATAACGAGAATGGAAAATATCCATTTCTTTATTTAATTTTATTTATTTTTATTGCCCAAATTTTAAGAAGGTTTATATTTGATAAATGAGAATTGTTTCACTGATATCAGTACTTTTGTTATTTTCTTGTTCGACCATGTTGTTAGATAAAAAAAAATATAACTATGAGGAACTTCAAAATGAAAGGTCTTTTATACATATCGACCTAAACGAGCAAAAATTATATTATCAAGACGGTAATCGAGTTATCGACTTTCCTATCTCATCATCCAGCTACGGTATTGGCAGCGAAGAAAATTCCTTCAAGACCCCCCTTGGACTTCACGAAATATCTGAAAAAATAGGAAACGATCTACCTTTAGGAGCTGTGATGAAAGGTAGAGTTTGGAATCAGGAAATCATTGAGCCGATTATTGAAGATATCGACATTGAAGAGGACGTTATTACTTCAAGAATTATGTGGCTTGATGGCTTAGAACCAGGGAAAAACAAAGGATCCGGGATAGATTCGAAAGCTAGATACATCTACATTCATGGAACTGCAGAGGAAGGACTCATTGGAAGACCTGCTTCGTTGGGATGCATTCGAATGATTAATAAGGATGTAATAAGGTTATTTGATTTGGTAGAGGTAGGAACCAAGGTATTGATTTATTCCCAATCGTAACCAATTATAACCTATGAAAATCTTATCTTTATTGTTTCTTTTTGCCTCGTCACTGGTGTTTGCTGACGATTCTTCATGTAAGAACCTGCTTGATCACAATGTTCGTATATTAGCTTCATCAGATTCCGAAAACCTCTGTGCATACAACGATAAAGTCATCATGGCGGTCAATGTTGCTAGCTCGTGTGGATTCACCTATCAATACGAAGGCTTAGAGAAAATTTACGATAAATATAAACAGAAGGGTTTCATTGTCTTAGGATTCCCCTCTAGAGATTTTTTATATCAAGAATTTAAAGATGAAGATAAAACAAAGGAATTTTGTAAGACAACTTACGACGTTTCTTTTCCTTTGTTCGCAACCTCTAAGGTAAGAGGTGACAGAGCAAACTCATTTTACAAAAATCTCGCTAAAAATTCTGGAGAAGAACCTTCTTGGAATTTCAGTAAATATTTGATTTCTAAAAACGGTGATATAGAGCTAATACCTCATACCACTAATCCTGATTCTCCAGAGGTGATGAAAAAAATAGAAGCTCTTCTTTAATCTATTACTTCTACGCCGTTTTGTGTTGCTACTACAATCTTGGTAGCTGTCTTCTGGGCAAAGATTCCGTTCTCAACTACTCCTGGGATTCTGTTTAATCTAACTTCTAATTCATAGGGAACAGCGTAATCCAAATTTAATACATCTAGTATTTGATTTCCTTGATCAGTGACAAATCCTGTTCTGTAGGTTGGCTTCCCGCCTAGCTTAACTATTTCTCTCGCAACATAGCTTCGTGCATATTCCAAAACCTCGATTGCTAGCGGAAAAGCGCCAAGCCTATTTACTTTTTTTGATTCATCCACGATACAAATAAATTCTCTTGCAGAGTAAGCTATTATTTTTTCTCTCGTAAGAGCTCCGCCTCCGCCTTTTATTAGCTGCTTCTTATCATCATACTCATCAGCTCCATCAACATATATATCTGGCCCACCGACATCGTTTAGCAACGAAACTTCAATGCCTTTCTGTTCAAGAAGTTTTGAGCTTCTTTCAGAGCTTGAAACCGCCGCTTTTAAGACAGGATTTTTCTCAGCTAACATTTCGATAAATAAATCAACAGTAGAGCCTGTCCCAATACCGATGATTGAATCCTCGTAAAGTTTTGGCAATATAATGTCCAGCGCTTTTGAAGCAGACTGGCGCTTTAAGTTTTCTTGATCAGAGCTCATTGAAGTGCTTTTACTATGATTAACAGTATAATACAGCGCTTTTAAGGGATTCATGACTAAAAAGAGACAGATCATAGAGAAAATCATTTCATCTAAAGTGTATGATATTGCTCAAGTTACTCCGATAGACAAGGCTAGTAACTTATCTAAGTCTTTAAAAAATAATATTTTTCTAAAGAGAGAAGATCTGCAACCTACTCACTCCTTTAAAGTAAGAGGCTCGTATAACAAAATTGAGCATCTTTACAGAAAAAAGAACGTTCAACATGTAGTGACTGCATCGGCAGGCAATCATGCTCAAGGTGTGGCCTTAGCAGCGAAACATTTAAAAATTAAAGCTACAATTTTTATGCCCCTTACAACTCCTAAAATAAAAGTTAATTCTGTAAAAATGTTAGGAGCTAAAGTTAAGCTGACTGGAAATAATTTTGATGAAAGTGCATTGGCTGCTAGCAAATACTGCGGTCAATACAATTTGGATTTTATTCATCCATTTGATGATGAGCTGGTGATCGCCGGACAAGGCACCGTTGGCTTAGAAATTGCAAATCAATTTACCGATAACATCTATGCAGTTTTTATAGGTTCAGGCGGAGGCGGTCTTGTTTCTGGAGTGGGTGAATATTTAAAATCTATAAGGCCCGATATAAAAATAATAGCTGTTGAATCAGAAGACTCTGCCGCTCTACATCAAACCCTAAATTCTGGGAAAAGAATTAAACTTAAAGAAGTTGGTTTATTTGCTGATGGAACAGCAGCAAAACAAATAGGCAAGAAAAACTATCCTATTATCAAAGACGTTGTTGATTACTCGATGACAGTAAACATAGATGAGATCTGCTCTGCAGTTAAAGATACTTTTATCGAAACAAGAACCATACCCGAGCCATCAGGAGCACTTGCTCTTGCTGGATTGAAAAAATATGTCTCCAGATATGGATTAAAAAAGAAAAACTTAATTGCAATTTATTGTGGCTCAAACCTTAACTTTGAGATGCTTGCCCCAATCGTAGATAGGTCCAGCATGGGCGAACAAAAAGAGGTTTTCTTAGGAGTTCAGATTCCAGAGGTGCAAGGAAGTTTTATAAAACTTTGCTCTGCTATCGGAAATAAAAACATCACTGAATTCAGTTACAGAATGGATGATTCCTCAACTGCAAAAGTATTTTTAGGTCTTGAATTAGAATCAAAGCAAAAAAAAGAATTGTCTATAAAGTCTCTCAAGAAGAAATTTTCTGTTGTTGATTTATCTGAAGATGAAGTCTCTAAAGTTCATTTAAGGCATATGTCAGGTGGAAGAGGACCAGCTTTTAATGGGGAAGAATACGAGGAGATATATATGGTTGATTTCCCAGAAAAATCCGGAGCACTCCTATTTTTCTTAGAGTCACTTGGAAATCAATGGAACATTTCACTCTTCCATTACAAAAATCAAGGAGCTTTGTATGGTGGAGCCTTAATTGGTTTTAAGGTTAAAAAAAACTCTAAGAAAAAATTAGAGCAGAAATTAATTTCCATAGGATTTCCGTTCACTAATCAAACTTCCAGTAAAGCTTATCAAGCGTTTTTAAAATAATTCAGTCTGACACAATAATTTGATCGAACTTCATATCGAATTCTTGTTCATCAAATTTAATTCTCTGATATTTATAAGCGATTCCAATTTTGATAATTTTTTTATTTAAGTTTTCAACGTATCTATCGTAAAAACCTCCTCCTCTTCCAAGTCTTTTATAGGATTCAGAAAATCCAACCATAGGAATCAAAATTGCTTCAAAAGAGGCTTTCTTTTCTTCGATAAATTCTGGCTCACTAATTCCTAAAGAATTTATTTTGTACTTGGTCGCAGAATCTACTGGGCAGAAATCAAGCTGTTTTTTGAGGAGATTAACTCTTGGCAGGAAAACTTCCGTTCCTTTTTCAATAAGCAGTTTATTAAGTTCTTTTGTAGGAAATTCATCTGAAAGAGACGCATAACTGGCTATTGAATTGTACTTACCAAAATATTCTATTACCCTGCTGAACAAAATTTTTGTTTCTTTTTCTTTTTCGGAATGATTTAGGATACAAAATCTTCTTTTAATTTCAGACCTTGCATCTACTTTGTTCATTAAGGAAGTTTCCCAGATTACCGTTAACAAAACTAGACCTGAACCGTGAAGTTCAGGGCGGGAAAATCACCCGCTATCAGGCTGCCCTAAGGGCGCTCAACAAGCAAGGTATCAAGTCCCTTGATTTAATTTATCGGCTCGAGGTTTATTTTGTATATCGAATAACCCAGGAAACAAAGAAATTATAGTTCCAATATTAAAGCTTTGAAAGCTCTGATATTTCTGAGACTAGCTTAAAGTTCAGATCTTCGCCATCTTCGTCTTGAAGATCTGGATCCTCAGTTTTACTCATCTCTGGTCCTTTCGTGATTTCTTCTGTTGAAGCTTCTGGCTGGTCAATGCTTTCAATGACCTCAGCTCCTTGAGACTGAAGCTTTACTAAATCAGAGGAAATATCCAATGCAGCTAGTACTGAAATTCTCTCCATGGGGAGAGTTTTTAATTTTCTTTTGGTTGATTTAATTTTTTTATCGAGTTTCTCGGCTGCTTCCAATAAATGAGCTTGTTCTTCAACTGGACATTGAAGCTTATATTCTAAGCCACCAATTCTTATTGAGATGATTTCTTCTTCCATAGTTATAGATTATCCACTTTATCGATTAAATTCTCTATATTTTCTAACGCTTCATCCATGCCTTTTTTTAATTTAATGTTTTCAGATTTAAGCTTTTTATTTTTCTTTCTTAAATCTTGATTTGCTTCCCTAAGTTTTTTTGACATTTCCAGAAGTTCTTTTATGTTTTCTTCAAGAGAAGCTTTAGACATTTGATTATTTTAACATTCTGCAAATAAAAAAAAGCACCCTTTGAAAAATCTTAGGGTGCTTTTTTTACTATCAGATTAGAACAAGTCGTTATTCATTACCTTATTCCATGCCTTTATGAAATCTTTGGTAAATTTCTCAGATGAATCGTCTTGAGCATACACTTCAACGTAAGCTCTTAACTGAGAGTTTGAACCAAACACTAGATCAGCTCTTGAGGCAGTCCTAGCTTTTTCACCAGAGACTCTATCAAAAGCTTCGTAAGAATTGCCAGTTCCGTTAGGTTTCCACTGAACTCTCATATCCAAGAGTGTTTTAAAGTATTCATTAGATAAAGTATCAGAGTTCTCTGATACCAATCCATAATCACTCGCAGTTATACCTAAAGATCTCATCCCACCAAGAAGAACTGTCATCTCCGGAGCAGTAATTCCCAAGAGCTGAGCTTTATCAAGCATCATCTCTTCAGCACTCACATCCAGTCCAGAACGATGATAATTTCTAAATGCATCTGAGAGAGGCTCTAAGTATGCAAAAGATTCTTCATCAGTTTGATCTTGGGAAGCATCACCTCTTCCAGGTGAAAAAGGGACTTCTGAACCAGAAGCTTTTTCAATTGCTAAGTTTCCTCCAAGGACAATAATATCTGCCATGGATACTCCAGTATCTTTAGAGACTCCTTCGTAAGCTGAAAGAACTTTTGAAAGTTGTTCTGGTTTATTAACTTCCCAATCTTTTTGAGGAGCTAGTCTCAATCTCGCACCATTAGCTCCACCTCTAAGATCTGATCCTCTGTAGGTAAAGGCACTTGCCCAAGCAGTTTCAGTCATTTCCTGAATACTTAAACCAAGATCGTCTATCTTACTTTTCACAGCAGCTATATCGTAATCAGAATTTCCTGCAGGAACTGGATCTTGCCATATGAGGTCTTCCTCAGGCACTTCAGGGCCTATGTAGTTTGCCTTTGGACCCATATCTCTGTGGAGCAACTTGAACCATGCTTTTGCGAAAGCATCTGCAAACTCATCAGGATTTTCGTGAAAGTGCTTTGAGATCTTGTTGTACTCAGGATCTTCTCTTAAAGCAATATCAGTTGTTGCCATAATTGTTGGTTCTTTTTTAGAAGGATCATGAGCACTTGGCGCCATATCTTCTTCTGCTTGGTCTACTGCGTACCATTGATGCGCACCAGCAGGACTTTTGCCAAGCTTCCATTCATATTTGAAAAGTAAATCGAAGTAGCCGTTATCCCACTTGATTGGATTTGTTGTCCACGCTCCTTCAAGACCACTGGTAATAGAGTCAGCTCCAAGACCTGCTCCATGTTTATTGGTCCAACCGAGACCCATCTGTTCAATTGGTGCTCCTTCTGGCTCAGCTTCCACTAATTCAGCATCACCAGCACCATGACATTTACCAAAAGTATGACCTCCAGCGACAAGAGCAACTGTCTCGTAATCATTCATAGCCATTCGGCCAAATGTTTCTCTAATATCGTGAGCACTAGCCAAAGGATCTGGATTAGCATCTGGTCCTTGTGGATTCACATAAATTAAACCCATTTGAACAGCAGCAAGAGGATTATCTAATTCCCTTTCACCTTTATATCTTTGATTTTCGAGCCATTCTTCTTCAACTCCCCATAGGATATCTTCCTCAGGACCCCAAATATCGTCTCTACCTCCGCTGAATCCATAGGTCTTTCCACCCATGGACTCTATAGCTACGTTTCCAGCTAAAATTAGAAGATCTGCCCAACTGATTTTATTACCGTATTTTTGCTTTATAGGCCATAACAACCTTCGAGCTTTGTCCAAATTTCCATTATCAGGCCAGCTGTTCAAAGGTGCGAAACGCATTGCTCCGGTACCTCCGCCTCCACGACCATCTGTGCTTCTGTAGGTTCCCGCTGCGTGCCAAGTTAATCTGACGAAAAAAGGACCATAGTGACCGTAGTCAGCAGGCCACCAATCTTGAGAGTCCGTCATAAGATCATTCAGATCCTGTTTGAGCGCGAAGTAATCAAGCTTTTTGAATTCCTCTTTGTAATCAAAATCTTCTCCAAGAGGATTTGATTTTCTATCGTGTTGATGAAGAATATTTAAATTTAATTGATCAGGCCACCAATCTTTATTGGATTGACCCGTTGAGCTGTTGCTGGTCATAGCCCCGTGCATTACCGGGCATTTACCTTCTGTAGTCTCTGCCATGTTGTACCTCCATAAAAAGAAACTATAATTATTCTACTTAATTTTAGATATTGATAAATATATAAATATCTTATTTAATGTTCGAAAATTTGATACATAAATGATCAGCATTAAACAAATAAATTATGCTCTAACCGTAGCAAAAACTTTACATTTTAGAAAAGCTGCAGAAATTTGTTTTGTCTCTCCTTCTACATTGAGTAATGCCATAACTGAGATGGAAAATCAGCTAGGCATCAAAATTTTTGAAAGAGATAATAAAAAAGTCATCGTGACCGAACTTGGTCGAGAAATCCTTGAAAAATCTAAAACAATAAAAATGCAGCTTGAAGACATACAAAAAATTTCTGAATCAACTAAAGCTCCCTTGTCTCACAATTTATCTATAGGCATTATTCCAACTGTAAGTCCTTTTATACTTCCTTATTTATTGCCAAAGTTGAGTAGTGATTTTCCCAAACTGAAACTTAAAGTCACTGAGGCACAATCTGAGAATCTCCTCATCATGCTCGAAAATGGAGAAATAGATATGGCTGTTCTTGCCCTTCCTTACAATATTAGGGGATTAAAATCCTATAAGTTCTGGCAAGAAAACTTTTATTGGATTAGCACAAAAAAAGATACCAGGAGCAAGAGAAATAAAATCAAAGCAAAAGACCTTGATTTGAATGAACTTATCCTTTTAGAAGAAGGCAACTGTCTAAAAGATCACGTTCTTTCAGCCTGTAAAATTTCTGATGAAACTCAACACGATATAAAAGCAACCAGCCTTAATACTCTCATTCAATTGGTTAAAGGCGGTATGGGGACAACTTTGATTCCTGAAATGGCTCTGGAACAACTAATTGAAGGCAATAAAAATCTTTCAATGACAGAATTGGATGAGAGCGGACCACATAGGGAAATTGCTCTAATCGTCCGCCAAAATTATTCAGGCGAGAGAGATGCTCAAATTTTGTGTTCAATACTTAAAACAGAACTTGATATACGATTTTCAAAGCAATAAATTACACAAATAAATCTAGGTTAAAATAATAGTATGGATACATATCAAAAAAGAAGAGATGAACTTGTCAGTTCTCTGCCAAAAAACTCTTTGGTTTTAATTGCTTCAGCTGATGAAATTATTAGAAACAATGATTCCATGTTCTCTTTCCGTCAGAACAGTGATCTGCTGTATTTATCTGCTTTCAATGAACCAGAATCTATTGCGTTGTTTGATACTGATAATAAGAAGTTTCATCTATTTTGTAGAGACAAAGATCCACTTCGTGAACAGTGGGATGGAAAAAGATTGGGATACAAAGGAGCATCAGATATCGGTGCAGATGAAGGGCACGATATTAAAGAATTTGATTCAAAATTCTTAGAGTTGATAAAAAATAAAGAAAGAATTTATTTACAAAAAAACAACATCGATCTCTCAACAAAAGTTGATGCGCTGGTAGATCAGGCAAAAAAAGAGTTTGGCAGAACTAACTATTCTTTTCCTGAAGAGTTCTTCTCAATTTCGCCAATTCTGCATGAAATGAGGCTTTTCAAAGATGAGGATGAAATTTCAATAATGAAGAAAGCTTGTTCTATTTCTGCTCAAGCGCACATTAGAGCAATGAAATCAGTGAAGCCTGGCATGTTCGAGTATGAACTCGAGGCTGAATATATTCATGAATTTATGAAAAACGGTGCTAGAGAGTGTGCTTACACTCCTATCGTGGGGAGTGGTAACAACAGTTGTATTCTTCATTACAATCAGAACGATAGAAAAATGGAAAATGGGGATCTGGTTTTGGTAGATGCTGGTTGTGAATATCAAGGATATGCAAGTGACATAACAAGAACCTTTCCTGTAAACGGAAAGTTTTCCCCTGAGCAGAAGCTTATTTATGAAATAGTCTTAGAAGCCCACAAAAATTGTATCGAAATGTTGAAGCCTGGAATTTCATGGATGGATGTTCATCGCCAGTCCATTGAAACAATTACCAAAGGCCTTATTGAAATTAATCTTTTGTCTGGATCATTAGAAGAAAATATAGAGAAAGAAAGTTATTCTAAATTTTATATGCATAGAGTAGGCCATTGGCTTGGTCTTGATGTTCATGATGTGGGGGGGTACGGATCGGAAGGTGACTGGAGATTAATGGAACCAGGAATGGTTACAACAATTGAACCTGGAATCTATATAAAAGAAGGACTTGAGGGAGTGCCTGAAGAATTTCATAAAATTGGTGTAAGAATTGAGGATGACGTATTAATAACAGATGATGGTTATGAAATTCTGAGTTCGGAAGTTCCTGTCGATGTTGAATCTATTGAAAAGCTAGCATCGTCAGATTGAATTACGACGTAATCATAATAGGAGTCGGGGTCGTTGGATCGGCTGTTGCTTTAGGTCTAGCTCAACAGGGTCATAAAATCGCTATTGTAGATAAATCCTCTGTCCCGCCAAATTCACCACGCCATCTTTCTGTTAACAAAAAAAGTTCAGCTTTTCTTGATTTGATTGGAGTTTGGGACGCAGTTAAACCTTCATCAATGCCCTATTCAAGGATTCAGGCTTGGGATCGAGAAGGCACTGGAAAGGTAGAGTTTTCAGCACAAGATATTGGCGAGAACAACTTAGGCTTTATTGTGAAAGAAGGAGATTTACAAAAGTATTTAATATCTTCCCTGGAACAATTAGGTGTTGATATCTTTTGGTCAAAAGAATTAATAAATATAAGCGACAAAGGAGACTTGGTTGAAATCAACCTAGATGACGGTAAGAATCTAATCAGCTCCTCATTACTGGGAGCCGATGGAATATCTTCCAAAGTCAGAGAGTTATGCAATTTTCAAATTAAATCTTGGTCTTACGACCAACAAGCGATAGTCGGACAAATAGATTCTGACGAAAAATTAGACGATGTAATAAGACAATCCTTCACCAAATATGGACCTTTGGCCTTATTACCAATTAATTCATCTCAAATGACTATGATTTGGTCGGTAGATAATAAGAATCTAAAAGACTTAAGTGAACTTGACGATGACTTATTTTTAGAAAAGTTACAACTTGAATTTGGTGGAAAGACCAGAAAATTAAAGTTTTCGTCTCAAAGATTTACCTTTCCATTAAAACATTTAACTGCAGTAGGATTTGCGAAAGGAAGAATAGCAATTCTTGGAGATGCTGCTCATCATGTTCATCCTTTGGCTGGGCTTGGACTAAATTCAGGACTAGGAGATGCAGAAAGTATAGTAAAACTTTTTAGTAAATATCCGGCCGTAAAAGTTGAAACAATATTTAAACAATACAGTAATGAAAGATTGCCAATCAATATTGGTCTTGCTGCCGCTATGGAGCTCTTTAAAAGAGGTTTTGGAAATCAAAACATTTGGCTAAAAATACTTCGAAACCTAACTTTTAAGTTTGTCGATAATCAGCAAGAGATCAAAAATACTTTTGTGAAGCTTGCCACTACTCTGTGACCTTGACTCTTAATTTTTTGATCTGTCGCCTACTAGCTGATACAACCGTGAACTTGTAGCCATTTATATCGACTGATTCATTTAAAGCAGGGAATCTAGCAAACTCTCTCAGAACTATTCCACCTATCGTATCAAAGTCATCTGCTATGAGCTCAGTATTAAATTGATCATTAAAATCTTCGAGTTCTGTTAAAGCCGGAACTAAGTATTCATTATCCGAAACTTGAAGAATCTGCTTCTCTTCATCGATATCAGTTTCGTCTTCTATTTCTCCAACTATCTCTTCCAAGATATCTTCGATGGTCACTAGACCGCTAACCGATCCATACTCATCAACTACGATGGCCATGTGATATCTTTTTTTTCTAAATTCTTCCAATAAGGAATCCAACTTTTTACTCTCAGGAATAAAATTAACCGGTCTCATGACTTTTTCTAGATTAAAGTCATCATTTGAACTGAAACCAAAAGGGAGCAATTCTTTTGCAAGAAGAATGCCTTTTACTTCTTCTGAATCTTCGTCAACAACGGGAAATCTTGAGTGTGAAGAATCAATAATTCGAGGAAGAAATTCTTTAGGCTTTTCTTTGTGCCTGACTACAATCATTTGAGGTCTAGGAATCATCACATCTCTTACTTGCATTGAGGAGAATTCCAAAGTTTCCTCCATCATGTCCAGAATGTTTTTATCGATAAGATTCATTTCTTCGGCCTCTTTAAGAACGCCGCTTAATTCCTTCTGGTTCATAGGAGTATAAGAAACCCTTTTATAAAGGCCTCTCAGAAATAATCTTATTTTTTTGAAAAAACCCAAGCCCTTATTAGACTCAGGCGATGTACTTGGAGGTTCTTCTATCATTTAATAAACGTAAGGATCTGCGAAATTAAGTTTTTGCATTAATTCTTTCTCGATAGATTCCATTTTTTTTCTATTATGCATATTTTCGTGAGAAAAACCCAGCAAATGAAGAACAGCATGAATAATGAGATGATACAGTCTGGATTCAAAGCTCTTTCCAAATTTTTTGGCCTCTTCATCAATTATTTGAGGACAAATTGCTATTTCTCCAAGAAAACCTTGATCAATTAAAAAATTACTTTCTGGATAAAAAGACAAAACATTTGTAGGTGTATCCTTTTTTCTAAACTCTTTATTCAAAGCCGAAATTTCATCTATTTTGCAAAACTTTATGTTGACTGATTTACCAGCAGAATTTTCAAATTTCTCTTCAATTAAACCTAAGGCTTCGATAATTTTCTTTTTTGAGGGTATGGAAAATTTACTGAAATTTTTTGAGTTGGATAATGAAAGTTTCATTCCTTTTCGTGAGAATCGTATGCCTCGATAATTCTTTGAACTAAACCGTGTCTGACTACGTCTTTTGATTCAAAACGACTGAAAGAAATATTTTTTTCACCCTCTAAGACTTCTATAGCATCCAATAAGCCTGACTTTGAGCCTTTAGGAAGATCCGTTTGAGTTATATCTCCGGTTACTATGGCAGATGAACCAAAACCAATTCTAGTCAAAAACATTTTCATTTGAGATTTTGTGCAGTTTTGAGCCTCATCTAATATGATGTATGAGTTATTCAAGGTCCTTCCTCTCATGTAAGCCAAAGGTGCAAGCTCAATTATTCCTCTTTCCAAAAGTTTATTGACCCTTTCAGGACCAATCATTTCATATAAAGCATCGTAGAGAGGCTTAAGATAAGGATCAACTTTTTGAGACAAATCACCCGGAAGAAAACCCAGGTGTTCTCCAGCCTCAACTGCAGGTCTGGCTAAAATTATTTTTTGAACCTTATTCAACATTAGTTCTGAGACTGCAACAGCGACAGCAAGAAAGGTTTTACCTGTTCCTGCAGGACCAATTCCAAAAGTTAAATCGTTTTTTAAAATTTCTTTCAGAAATTTTTCCTGCGAATCGTTTCTCGGTGAAATGACTAGTTTTGGGGTTTTAATTTGTAGACTTTTTGCAAAAATATCTTTTTCCTTTGGCTTTAGTAAATTTCCTGAATCAACTTTATCGCCTGTTGATTGAGCTTTTCTGATAAATAAGTGGACTTCTCCAGGCGTAATTAATTCTGACTTTTCAGCTTTTAAATGTAGAGTTTCAATAACTTCCTTCCCGGCTTTTATAGCCTCGGTTTTTCCAACCAAAGAGAAGCTATTCCCTCTGCTCTTAACTTTGATGCCTAAAGAATCTTGAATTTGATTAATGTTAGCGTTTACAGGTCCGAAAACTTTGGAAAGTATTGATGAATCTTCCGAGCTAAGTTTGAATTTAATTTCCTCAGTCATTGAGCAATTAAGAAAGGTCTTTAACTTCTCCTCTTAAAGAATTCGTATAAGCATCAAGAATTTTCAAATTTACAAAATCTCCAATTTTATGATCTTTTGGTCTGAAATTAACAACTCTGTCATTGATGGTTCTAGCTTGAAATTCGCCCGGATCTTTCTTTGATCTTGCAGTGATTAAGCAATTTTGAATAGATCCGACCATTTTTCTACTGTACCCATATGATAGCTGATTCAGTCTGTTTTGTAAGATATCTAACCTTAATTTTTTTTCTTCTTGAGGTACGCTATCAGGCATCTCAGAAGCCGGTGTATTTGGTCTGGGAGAATAAATGAAACTATAAGACTCATCAAAACCTACTTCATTTACGATATCCATGGTGGCTTGAAAATCTTCTTCTGATTCGTCTGGAAAACCAACTATAAAGTCTGAAGAAAAACTCATGTCTGGTCTTGCGGATTTGATTCTATCTATCAGATCTAAATATTTCTCTACGGTGTATCGTCTTCTCATTAGTTTTAAAATTCTGTCAGACCCGCTTTGAACTGGAAGATGAACATGACTAACAAGTTCAGGTACGCTCCCATAAACTTCCACTAAGTCAGCCTTAAATTCATGAGGATGACTGGTTGTAAATCTAATTCTTTCAATATTTTCTATTTTTGCCACTTCCACAATTAACTTCGCTAAGGATGATTTGTCACCATTCTGAAGACCTTTAAAATTATTTACGTTTTGACCTAGGAGGTGAATTTCTCTAGTTCCGTTATCCGCTAAAGCTGAAACTTCATTAAGGATATCATCAAAGTTTCTTGATACTTCATGACCTCTGGTGTGTGGAACTACACAAAAAGAACAATATTTATTACATCCCTCCATAACAGAAACAAATGAGGAAGGCTCTCCATAGTCTGGAATTGGTATATGATCGAATTTTTCTATTTTAGGAAATGTAATATCTATCTGAGATTTATCATTTATCTCATTGTTTTTAATCAGATCAGGAAGTTTATGAAGAGTCTGAGGACCAAAAACTATATCGACTGATGGCGCTCTTTTGATGATTTTTTCACCCTCTTGAGATGCAACGCACCCTCCAATCGCTATTTTTAAATCAGGATTAGAATCTTTAATCTTTTTCCATCTGCCAATTTGATGAAATACTTTTTCTTGAGCTTTTTCTCTTATCGAACAAGTGTTCAAAATTAGGAGATCTGCTTGTTGCTCAGTCTCAGCAAGCTCATAGTCTTCTTCACCTTTTAGAAGATCAAGCATTTTGGCTGAATCGTACTCATTCATCTGACAGCCGTGCGTTTTAATAAAAACTTTCTTCATTTCAAATATAAGATTCGCAACTATATAGGCTTGAGAAAAAAAGAAAAGGTCTGATTATTGAGCAAAAATATGATCTCTATAAAATCGTAATTCCTCAATTGATTCGAATACATCCGGACGAGCGCGATGAGCAATTTCTTTAGATTTTGGCTTGGTTGCATCAGGCCTCCATCTTTTTGTGAGTTCCTTGACTGAACTTACATCAATGACGCGATAATGAAAATAGTCTTCTAGTTGAGGCATGTAGAGCGTTAAAAATTTTCTATCGTGCCAAACGGTATTTCCGCAAAGAGGTGAAACATTTTTACCAACGTGTTGTGATAAAAAATCAAGGGTCATCGCTTCGGCATCTTCTTGAGTTATTACGCTTCTTTTAACTTCATCAATTAAGCCTGATTTTTTATGATGTTCCTGATTCCATTCATCCATTTGATCAAGAATTTCATTTGGTTGCTTTATAACAAGGTCAGGTCCTTCAATAATTTCAGTTAAATTTTCATCCGTTACAGCAGTAAAGATCTCTATGATTCTCTCTGAGTTTGGATCCAAACCAGTCATTTCTAGATCTAGCCATATTAATTTGTTTTCCATAGAACTAATTTACAATACAGGATGAGTGAAGGTTGGTTACTATAACAAATATGGATAAAAACAAAAAAGAATATACTGACTTTGGCTATAAAGAAGTACCAAAGGAAGATAAATCTAAGCTTGTTGGTGAGATTTTTAGCAGCGTTGCATCAAAATACGACCTTATGAATGATGTCATGTCTTTAGGCATCCATAGACTTTGGAAAAAAGCTGCTATTGAATCCAGCCAAGTTATGCCTGGGAATTCCGTACTTGATGTGGCAGGAGGAACGGGAGACCTAGCGATAGAATTTTCAAAAATTGTAGGGTCATCCGGGAGTGTCGTTTTATCAGATATAAATGAAGACATGCTTGCGGAAGGAAAAAAGAGAATTCTTGATTCAGGAAGGCTAAATGTTGACTTCAAGATTGCTAACGCTGAAGAGTTACCATTTGAAAAAAATTCTTTTGATTGCATCTCAATTGCATTTGGAATAAGAAACGTTACTGATAAAGAAAAGGCTCTAAAAAGCATGTTTCATTGTTTAAAACCCGGAGGGCGTCTTATAGTTTTAGAATTTTCAAAACCTACTTCGAATTTATTTTCACAAATCTACGATATTTACTCCTTTAATTTGCTTCCATTGATGGGGAAGTTAATTGCAGATGATGCCGATAGTTATCAGTATCTAGCAGAGTCAATCAGAAAACATCCTGATCAAGAAACTTTTAAGAAAATGATGCAGTCTGCTGGCTTTTTGGATGCTAGCTATGAAAACCTCACCGGAGGAATTGTGGCTTTGCACAAAGGAACTAAAACGTAAGATGATTTTCGTACAGTTCTTTAAGATAATTTTTATTTTTTGGAAATATAGACTCGATCTCTTATTACCTGACCTTAATTTAAATCTATTTTTTAAGGTTTTGTATGTCATTAATCCATTACGTTTAATTCCTGCTAGAGGAAGTAAGGGAGAGCGATTGTTCTCTGCGCTCTTAGCCGCTGGTCCTGTTTATGTAAAATTAGGCCAGATTTTATCAACTCGGTCAGACTTCTTTGATGATGAAATCATTCATGAGCTCACAAAATTTCAATCCAACTTACCTACTTTTGATTCAAGGATAGCCGTTAAGATTATTGAAAATGACTTGGGCAAACCAATTGAAGAACTGTTTGAAAGCTTTCAGAGAAAACCTTTAGCTGCGGCCTCAATTGCTCAAGTACATGAAGCGGTTCTTTTTTCTGGAGAAGACGTTGTAGTCAAAGTGATACGCCCAAATATTCGAAAGGAAATCACCAAAAACCTTAGTCTAATAAAATTAATTTCAAAATTGTTGGATTTTCTTCTTGTTGATGCTCAAAGACTGCAACTAAAAGAATTAGTTCAAGAATATGAAATTGTAATTCAAGGAGAAGTAGATTTAAAAAGGGAGTCTGCAAACACACGATTGACAGCCGAATATTTTGAAAATTCTAAACTGCTATACGTTCCAAAAGTTTTTTCAGAATTTTCTGGCAGTCAAACTTTAACAATCGAAAAAATTAAGGGCGTTCCGATAACAGATTTCAAAACATTAGATAAATTAGAAGTAGATCGAAAACTTTTGTCCGAACGGGGAGTTAGCATTTTCTTTAAACAAGTGTTCGAAGATAATTTTTTTCATGCAGATATGCATCCAGGAAATATTTTTGTTGATGTAAGCAATCCCAAGTCACCAACTTATATAAACGTAGATTACGCTATATGCGGAAGTTTAAGCGATCAAGAACAATTTTTTATTGGAAAAATGTTGTCTGAAATGTTCTCTCAAAATTTTAAGGCGGTTGCTGAGACTATGATAAGTGCAGGATGGGTTGATAAAAAAACCTCACCATTAGAACTTGAGATAACGGTAAGAACTTTTCTAGAGCCATTTATTTCCTTTTGCATATGACTTGCTGAGAATAATTCTATCGATAAATTTACTCAAAGCTGAAACGATGAAAAGGAGAAATAAATTATCCTTTTCGCTTGAGTATCTTCCTAAAGATTTACTGCCGATCGCAAATATCCCTGTTACCGCAGAGCATTCCAATTTGCATATCGCAGCTTCATGTATTTTAGCTTTAGCGCCAAAAACAAAATTGCTTATCTCAGGACTTATTCCGCCTTGAATAATATCTTTATCTTTAAATTGATCGCGAAAGAGGTCAGTTGCAAGATCAGGGCTAGTAACTCTTTCCTTGCCGAATCTTTTTTCATCTTCGCTAAAAAATATTACCCTACAGGCATCGGTGTTAAATGAGTTTATAAAATACGATTCGAGTTCGTTTACCGTATCGTCTATTGTTGAGCTAGCCAATAAACCAAGAATTATTTCTCTCGAGAGCAGAAATAATTTTTCGTTCCTTTTTGCATTTTCGAGAATCTGGATTAAATGTTTATTTGCTTGGTCTGAGGATTTTCTTAATTCAATAATCTGTTTTTCTATTAGAGAAATCGCATCACCGGATTCATGTTTAAGATTTATCTGGTTCAAAGACTCAGGATTTAAATTAAAGAAATCAGGATTTTCTCTTAGATATTCGACAACTTCTTCAGAAGAAATCTTTGACGAGTTTGACATGTAAATTAGTTTAGATAGCTGGTAGTTCCTCTTAGATATATTTTATTACTATCTAGGTCTATTTTCAGATTAAATGTGCCTTTTTCAAATATTATTTCAATGTCATGCTGCATTTCTTTGAAAAGTGTTGCAGCAAGGGCTGTTGCACAAGCGCCGCTTCCACAAGCCTCAGTTTCCCCAACCCCTCTCTCATGAACTCTAAGTTTTATGGAATTATTTGACGATATTTCCGCAAGATTGAGGTTGAAACCATTTATAAAACAGTTTTCTTCTCTCAAGGACTGAGCCAAAGCATCTAATTTTATTGAAGAAATCTCTTCAGCAAAGATAATTGCATGCGGGTTTCCAACGGATACAGAATAAAAGTTAATTTGTTCTTGATCATGCATGAAGGAGTATGAATCACTTTTGATTTTCTTAAGACCAATATCCTCTGGATCTAAACTGAACCGCTCTAAAATTACTTCATAGATTTCTTCATCTATCTTTTTGACTTTTGTAATTTGATTAACTAATTGCACACAAATCTCTTCATTAAATGCAAGATTGTGATCGTGCATGTATCTACCTATGCATCTAAGTCCATTAACACAATTCTCTGATAGTGATCCATCCGCGTTATATATTTCAAGATAAACATCACAGTTAATATCTCTAGGGGGCAAGAGACAAAGAATTTGATCAAAAGGCATGTTCTGTTTCAGGATCTCTAACTCATTTTTTATCATTTTTGATAAATCGCACTGGTTAGAAATGGCATCTATCACAATGAAGTCATTGCCTAGAGCAGACATGTGAGTTAAGTTTTCAGACATTAATATTGCTCAAGTTTAATTAAATCCTCGTAGGATTCAGCTTTTCGTATTTCAGTTATCTTGCTGCCATCTACTAAATATTCTGCTGCTCGAAGACGAGAATTATAGTTTGAAGCCATTGAATAACCGTAGGCCCCTACAGAATAAATAATCAGGTGATCATGTTCTTGAGAAGAAATTGAAAATTCACCAAAGCTATCTGCTGTTTCGCAGACCGGACCGACAACATAATGCTTTTCTGGAGATTTACCGGAAGCTGAAATAGGCTCTATTTTATGATTTGCTTGATACAAGGCTGGTCTAATTAAATCATTCATGCCTGCATCAATAATTAAAAATCTATTTTTACCGTTAATTTTTATGCCTATAACTTCTGTGACCAATGAACCAGCTTGTCCGATCAGAGATCTTCCAGGCTCAAAAAAAATAGGGATATCTCCAGCCATATCAATGACTTTTTTTGTCATTAATTCAGGAGAAAAACTTTCTTTGAAATCATAGTCAATCGCAAGACCCCCACCAACATCAATATGATTTATTGGATGTCTTTTAGATATAAAAAATTCAGAAAGAGCTTTTAAATCATTAAATAAAGTTCCAAAGAGTTCATCGTCTGTTATTTGTGATCCTATGTGAGCAGAGATGCCGGATATTGAAACACCATCATGACTTACATCTGCAATCCTCTTAGCATCATCTATAGACAATCCAAACTTGCAGTCGGCTTTGCCAGTTTCAATATAGGGATGAGATTTAGCATCAATATCTGGATTGACTCTGATACCTGCGTTGATAACTTTATTTTTTTCTTTACCAATTTGATTTAACAACTCTAATTCAAAAAGAGATTCAATATTTATACTTTTTATATTGTTATCAACGGCATACTCTAATTCAGGTTTTGTTTTACCAACCCCAGAATAAATAATTTTTTGTGGATCAGCTCCAATCTTCAAAACTTTAAATAGTTCTCCACCGGAAACAACATCGAATCCCATTCCCTTTTCTGCCATTATTTTCAATATAGCCAGGTTTGAATTTGCTTTTACTGAATAACAGACTAGATCTCTTTCTCGAATATTTGTTAGATAGGAATCGATAGCAGCAAGAATCATTTCTTTTGAGTAAATATAAAAAGGAGTTGGATATTTTTTAGCAATATCCATTAAGGAAACATCCTCCAAAAAAAGGGTATTATCTAAACTTTTGATGCTATCTGGTCTCATAAGTCTTGTCTGTCTCTTGCGCCGAAGGTTCTTCGGTGGGCAAGTATAACGGACCTTTGATTCCACAGGAACCTAAGATAAGACTAAAAATGAGTAATATTTCGCTGAATATTTTCATTAAGAAACAGTCTTTTTGGCTTCGATGATAGCTGCTTTGACTTTTTTGGGCGACGTCCCGCCAAGGCTGTTCTTGGCGTGTATAGCTCTTTTGGGATCAATAAATTTATATATATCTTTCTCTATCTTTGGATGTATCTTTTTTAAATCACTCAAACTAAATTCCCTGATAAATATATTTTTTCTTTCAGCTTCCTTGACTGTTTTGCCAGTTATTTCATGAGCTTCTCTGAAAGGGACGCCTTTTAAAACCAAATACTCGGCAAAATCTGTTGCTCCTACCTCAGATAGATCTAGATCTTGTAGCATTTTTTTAATGTTAAAACTCATACCTTTAATCATTTCAGACATAATCTCTAAGGCATCCTTGATGAAATTAATTGATTTAAAAAGAGGTTCCTTGTCTTCTTGATTATCTCTATTGTATGAAAGGCTTTGGTTTTTCATTAAAGATAAAGTAGTGACAAGGTTGCCTAAAGTTTGTGAACTGCCTCCTCGAATAAGTTCTGCCATGTCAGGATTTTTCTTTTGAGGCATGATTGATGAGCCGGTGCATAACTCTTCAGGTAGTTGAATATAATCAAATTGCGAGGATGACCATAAAATTATTTCTTCTGACATTCTCGATAGATGAACGGCAAGCATTGAACAACTGTAGGAAACATCGGTAACAAAGTCTCTGTCGCTTACTGTATCTATTGAATTCTTCGTAATCTCAGTGAAACCAAGTTTCTTTGCAAGCTTTGTTCTATTTATGCCAAATCTATTACCTGCTAGTGCACCAACTCCTAAAGGCATTTGATTTAGAGATTTTTCGTTGTTTTCAAATCTAATAGAGTCTCTTTGTAGCATTTCAAAGTAAGCAAGCAAATGATGGCCAATGGTTACCGGCTGAGCTATTTGTAGATGAGTAAAGCCTGGCATGAGATCTGCATGATGTTTTTGAGCTTTATTTAAGATATTTTTTTGTAGGTCTTTAATTTTTTTCTTAATAGCTTTGGTTTCATCTTTGAGAAAAAGCTTTAGATCTGTAACGACCTGGTCATTTCTTGATCTACCGGTATGTAATTTTTTTGCAGAATCTCCAATTTTCTTTTCTAGGGCTGACTCGATATTCATATGAACATCTTCAAGCGAAGGATTCCATTTAAATTTTCCAGTTTCTATTTCCTGTTTTATTTGATTTAGACCGCGTTTAATCTTGATGAGCTCTGATTTATTAATAACTCCTGCTTCCTGTAAAGATTCTGCATATGCTACAGATCCAATGATATCTTTTTCTGCAAGAACAGAATCAACACCAATAGAGTTGGAAAATTTACTAGCTATTGCTGATACCGATTGAGTAAATCTTCCTCCCCAACTGGTATTCTTTTTAGTCATTAGTATTTGTAGTATTCAGGTTTGTAAGGTCCTGCTTCATCGACGTTGATATATTCAGCTTGATCTTTAGTTAGCTTTGTCATCACGCCACCAAAACCTTCAACCATGTAACTCGCTACTTCTTCATCTAATTCTTTTGGAAGAACTTGCACAGTGATCATATCTTCTTTTACGCTTTCGTCGTTTATGGATGCAAATGCTTGCTCATACAAAAACTTTTGAGCCAGCACCTGATTAGCAAAAGAACCATCCATAATTCTTGAGGGATGACCGGTTGCATTTCCAAGATTAACCAATCTCCCCTCTGATAGAAGGATCAAATAATTAGAAGAATCTTTAGAGTCTCGATAAATTTTATGAACCTGAGGTTTTATCTCCTCCCAAGTCCATTTATCTCTCATGTAGGCAGTATCAATCTCGTTATCAAAGTGTCCGATGTTGCAAACTATGCTTCCGCTTTTGAGATTGTTAAGAATGTGTTTGTCACAAACGTTTACATTACCTGTAGTTGTCACAATCAAGTCCGTATCTTGCAGTAAAGATTTATTGATTGATTCGTCGTCATTGTTATTTTGACCATTTACATATGGCGATACTACTTCGTAACCATCCATACATGCTTGCATCGCGCAAATTGGATCAATTTCAGTTACTCGAGTAACCATACCTTCTTGCCTCAAGCTCATTGCAGATCCTTTACCTACATCACCATAACCTATCACCAAAGCTTTTCTTCCTGAAAGGAGCATGTCAGTTCCTCTTTTAATTGCATCATTAAGACTGTGTCTACAGCCATATTTATTATCATTTTTTGATTTAGTAACTGAATCATTTACGTTGATGGCTGGAACTTTGAGTTCTCCTTTCTCGACCATTTCGTTTAATCGATGAACGCCTGTGGTGGTTTCTTCAGAGATTCCGTGGATACTTTCAAGCATTTCTGGAAATTTATCATGAACCATTGCAGTCAGATCTCCGCCGTCATCAAGAATCATATTTGCATCCCATGGCTTCTCATCTTCCAAAATCGTTTGTTCTATGCACCAGTCAAATTCTTCGTCGTTCATTCCTTTCCAGGCAAATACGGGTATGCCAGCCGCTGCAATAGCAGCTGCAGCATGATCCTGAGTAGAAAAAACATTACAAGATGACCATCTGACTTCAGCTCCAAGCTCAACAAGAGTCTCAATTAAAACAGCTGTTTGAATTGTCATATGGATGCAACCCATTATTTTTGCTCCCTTAAGAGGTTTTTCTTCGCCATATCTTTCTCTTAATTTCATAAGGGCTGGCATCTCAGCTTGAGCGAGAATTATTTCTTTTCTTCCCCAATCAGCTAAATTTATGTCGGCCACTTTATAATCTTTGAATTCCATTTATTGCTCCGTTTTAGGATTTTAACTCTTCAATTTTATCAATTTTTTCCCAGGGGAATTGTTCTCTCCCAAAATGTCCGTAAGCTGCTGTTTCTTGATAAATAGGTTTTAATAAATCAAGCATAGCTATTAGCCCTTTAGGTCTTAAATCAAACTTTTCTCTAATTAAGCGTAATATTTGCTCTTCAGAAATTTTCCCTGTTCCAAATGTGTTGACACTGATCGAGGTTGGTTCAGCAATTCCAATAGCATAGGATACTTGCACTTCACATTTATCTGCCAATCCAGCGGCTACAATATTCTTTGCAACATATCTTCCTGCATATGCAGCTGAACGATCAACTTTTGAAGGATCTTTTCCAGAGAAAGCTCCTCCACCATGCCTAGCCATACCGCCATAAGTATCAACAATGATTTTCCTACCTGTTAAGCCACAATCTCCGACAGGCCCTCCAACAACAAATCTTCCGGTAGGATTTATAAAAAATTTTGTTTCTTTATTGACTAGGTTGCTTGGTAAAACTGGCTTTAGAATCTCTTCCATCACACCTTCTCTTAAATCGTCTTGCGAGACTTCATCATCATGTTGAGTTGATAAAACAACTGCAGTAATTGCAGAAGGATTCCCATTGCTATCATAATCAAAAGATAATTGACTTTTTGCATCGGGTCTAAGCCAATTTAAATTTCCATTTTTTCTCACTTCCGATTGTTTTTTAACTAACAAATGTGAGTAATGAATAGGTGCTGGCATCAGTTGTTCAGTTTCATTAGTTGCGTAACCAAACATTAAACCTTGATCGCCCGCTCCCTGATCAAGATCTTCGCCTGTCCCTTCATCAACGCCTTGAGCAATATCAAGAGATTGCTTTCCAATGGCATTTAAAAATTCTACTTTGTCTCCGTTGAAACCAACAGCATCGTTATCATAACCAACCTCATTGATGACATCTCTGACTACTTTTTCTAAATCAGGGTTTGCACTCGAGGTTATTTCACCGGCTACGACTACAAGATCAGTTTTGACTAGAGTTTCACATGCAACTCTTGCTATAGGATCCTCTACAAGAAAAGCATCTAAAATTGCATCAGATATTTGATCAGACAATTTATCAGGATGACCTTCTGATACAGATTCGGAAGTAAAAGTACTATATTCGCTCATTTATGACTCCTTGAGGCCGGACATTCTACTATGAAGCTCGATTAAAATAGTAGAAAATATACGTTTTGAAAATTGTCTAAACAATCTACTGATTCAGATCTTGCTAACTCCATCAGAGCCTTGTCTATGGATGCAGTACAAGCAGCCGGGTGTGGTCACCCAGGAATGCCAATGGGCATGGCAGAAATTGCTCAAGCGCTCTGGATAAACCATCTTTCTCATAATCCCAATAATCCCAATTGGTTAAATAGAGATAGGTTTGTTCTTTCAAATGGCCATGGTTCAATGTTGCTTTATTCTCTGCTGCATCTGACTGGTTACGATCTTTCAATGGATGACCTTAAAAACTTCAGGCAACTACATTCAAAGACTCCAGGTCATCCTGAAATCGGTTATGCGCCTGGAGTTGAGACAACAACTGGACCTTTAGGTCAAGGCATTGCTAACGCTGTCGGAATGGCCCTAGCAGAGAAAATATTGGCTAGAAAATACAACAAAGATAATTTCAAAATTTTTAATCATAAAACCTATGCCTTTGTTGGGGATGGAGATTTAATGGAAGGTATTTCTCATGAAGCCTGTTCCCTGGCTGGAACATTAGAATTAGGCAATTTAATCGTATTTTACGATGATAATGAAATCAGTATTGATGGAAGGGTTGATAGTTGGTTCACAGATGATACGAAGAAAAGATTTGAGTCTTATGGCTGGGAAGTCTTTGGTAATGTGGACGGCCACGATGTCAGAAAAATAAATTCTTGCATAGAAAAGGCAAAAAAATCTGCAAAGCCTACATTGATTTGTTGCAAAACTGTTATAGGAAAGGGTTCTCCAAATAAATCTGGTACTTCTGAGGTGCATGGGGCAGCTTTGGGCGACGAAGAAATAGAACTTACTAGAGAAGAGATTGGATGGGAGTATCCTCCTTTCGAAGTTCCCGATCATGTTTATGAAGCTTGGAATAATGAAAAAGATGGTCAAGCTGTAGAAGATGATTGGAACGCAATGTTTGATGATTACTCAAAAAACTATTCAAAAGAGCATTCGGAAATTGAAAGAATATTTTCAAACTCTTTACCTGAGGAGCTAGATAAAATTTTTGAAGGCTTGATAGAAAATTTTTCAAATGATGAGACTCACCATGCTTCAAGAAAGGCATCTGGCATGTGCCTTGATTCATTAGGTCCTAAAATTCCAGAATTGTTTGGAGGTTCTGCAGATTTATCTCCATCAAATAATACTCAATGGAAGGGTTCTGAATTATTAGAAAATGGAATAGGGAATTATTTAAGTTACGGTGTAAGAGAATTTGGCATGTCTGCCATAATGAATGGGCTTTATTTGCATGGTGGTTTTAGACCTTATGGGGGGACTTTTTTAACCTTTTTAGATTATGCAAGAAATGCTGTTCGAATGAGCGCATTGATGAAGTTGCCAATAATATTCGTCTATACTCATGATTCTATAGGCGTAGGAGAGGACGGGCCTACCCATCAGCCCGTTGAGCATCTAACCATATTAAGATCTACGCCGAACTTAAATACTTGGCGACCTTGCGATGGAGTTGAGACTGCTTACTCTTGGAAAGCGGCATTAACTTCACAAGATAAACCGACTGCTTTAATCCTGTCTAGACAGAATTTAGAACCGCAGGAAAGAGTCGATCACTCACAGATTGCAAAAGGAGGTTATTTGCTTAGTGAGGAAGAGCAGAGCGATCTAACCATTATAGCTACTGGATCGGAGGTTCAGTTAGCTATGCATGCGAAAGCACATCTAAGGGAAAATGGCTTTAAAGCAAATGTTGTGTCTATGCCTTGCACTGAAATTTTTGATCAACAAGACGTTGAATATAAAACTAACATTCTCGGAGACGGACCGCGAGTGGCCATTGAGTGCGGTTACCCAGACTTCTGGCATAAGTATCTCAATCAAGGAGACTTAGTTATTGGAATGGAATCCTTTGGTGAATCAGCTCCAGGATCAGTGTTAATGGATCACTTCGGATTTACCGCAGATAAAGTTTCAAAAAAAATAATCAGTTTTCTTAAAAAATGATCAACGAGATACCTACGCTTGATGATCTTGATCTTCAAGGAAAAAGAGTATTAGTCAGATTTGATTACAACGTAAAGTATTTAAATGGAAAAGTCAGTGATGATGAGAAAATTTTAAGAACTCTGCCAACTTTAACCTATGTTCTCTCTAGAGCTAGTTCGGTAACAATTCTTAGTCATCTTGGCAGACCTGAAAAAGTAGGAGAGATTGATAAAGACTTTTCTTTGAAAAAAGTTGCAGATCACTTGAGCACTTTATTGTCTGAGGAGATTTATTTTCATGACGATTTAAATCTTGATCATTTCTTAGATAATCAAAAAAAGATTTCGATGTTGGAAAATGTAAGATTTTTTGAAGGTGAAACTGACAACAATGAGTTATTTTCAAAAAAGCTTGCACAATTAGCTGATGTTTTTGTCATGGATGCTTTTGGATCGGCTCATAGAAGTCACTGTTCCACTGAAGGAGTTAGTCATTTTTTAGATTCATGTGTTGGAAGGTTGGTTGAGGAAGAGTTAAATTCTCTAGAAGGAATTTTAAATAATCCATCAAAACCAATGTTGGGAATCATGGGCGGCTCAAAAATATCAACAAAAATAAATATTCTGGAATCTCTTCTTGAAAAAGTTGATTGGCTTTTCGTTGGAGGAGGGATAGCTAATACATTACACAAATCCAAAGGGTATGAAATCGGCCAATCGATTGTAGAAAATGATTTTCTGTTAGAAGCAAAAGATCTTAGTAAAAATAACAAAATAATATTGCCCGAAACCTTTGTAGTAGAGCAAAAAGATAAGTCTATTGTTGAGAAAACTTTTGAAGGAATATTACCAGACGACATTATTTATGACGTTAGTATTAACTCAATAAAAAGCTTAAATAATATTATCTCGAGTTGTAAAACAATATTATGGAATGGTCCTTTAGGTTTTTTTGAGAGAGAAGAATTTTCAAAAGGTACTTTGCATCTTGCCAAGGTTATTTCTGAATCAGACGCATATTCTGTTATTGGTGGAGGAGAGACCTTAACTGCCTTT
>CACFKX010000008.1:0-43675 GCA_902566955.1 uncultured SAR86 cluster bacterium
TTAAACTTTCTACCTAATAAATCTCCATCAACGATCACTTTTCTATTTGTCATTTCTATTCTGTTGCCAAGTCTTGGGCCGGCAGCAGCTATGACAGCATTTTTAATTTGGGGGGTTTGATAAAAGATTGCCCAAAGTTTTATTGATCTTTTGATCGGAAATATTTGAAAGGATCTTTTCTTCTGAGATATTTCTTTTATTTGCATAGGCATAGCGCATATTGGTGCCGCCAATGTCTACTAGTAAAGAAGAGTATGAGCTCATTATTCAATAAGTCTTGATCTTGTTACCTTAAAGTTTTTTTACAAAGTCTATAGGGTCTAGTTGAGGAATCTTTTTGTTATCTCCAGCTGGAGTTCCTATGTAAAGATATCCAAGCACCTCTTGATTATCATCAAGCCCTAAAAAAGATCCTATTTCTTTGTTTAGAGCAAATTTTCCAGTTCGCCAAATCCCGCCATAACCAAGAGCATTGAGGGCTAAGAGAATATTTTGTCCAGCTGCAGCTGTGGAAAACATCTGCTCCAATGGAGGTACCTTAGGATGCTCCTTTATGGTTGAAACCAAGATGACTATCATTGGTGCTCGAAAAGGAGCTTGTCTATATTTTTCCAATACTTCATCAGAGACATCATGTATGTGATTTTGAGCAAATTCCTGAAATATATTTGATAGCTTTTTTAATCCATCTCCTGAAACTTCAATAAATCTCGTAGGTCTAATCCAGCCATGATCAGGGGCTCTTAGAGCTGCCTCATAAACTAACTTCATTTCCTCAGCATTTGGGTGAGGTTCGATCAGTTGTCTTGGAGAATTTCTCTCTAGAATATTTGATAAAGCTTTGCTTTCCATTGATGTACTTCTTTTAAATAATTTGATTAACTATAAATTAACATATTAATCTATTGAAAAAATGAATATACCTAGAGATAAAACAGTTCAAGATTTATTTAAGTGGCGAGTTGAACAAACGCCTGACCTAGTGGCGCATAAGTTTCTCGATAGAGAAACTTCTTACAAAGAATTAGACCTGTTATCTAATAAGGTGGCAAATGGACTTATCAAAGAAGGTTGTAAGCCAGACACAAGGGTTGCTTATTACGGAAAAAATTCAGATTATTTTTTTGAATTTTTGGTAGGAACAATGAAATCTGCAACTGTCGCCGTAGGTGTTAATTGGAGACTTGCTCCTCCAGAAGTAGTTTATGTCTTAAATGATTCTGAAAGCGAGGTACTTTTCGTGGGGGAAGAATTCTATCCTGTTATCGAACAAATCAAAGATGAAATACCTAAGGTAAAGAAAATTATTGCGGTAGACGATAGTCACGAAACCTTTGAAAGTTATATTGCGTGGCGAGATAGCCAAGTTGAGGATGCTCCTGGTATTTCGACATCGTTAGATGACGATATTATTCAGCTCTACACTTCAGGCACAACGGGCCATCCCAAAGGCGTTCAGCTGACGAATCAAAACTTTTCTTCAGCGAACGATACTATAGAAGGTATTGTTCCTTTTGAAGAAGGTACGCCAAATTTGGTCTGTATGCCGGGGTATCATGTTGCCGGAACTAATTGGGGTATTTGGGGGCTAGTCAACGGCTGCAAAAATATTATCATCGCTGATATTGATCCCGTCTTAATCTTGGAATTAATTGAAAAAGAAAAAATTCGTTCATCACTTTTCGTTCCGGCCGTGATTTTGTTCTTAGTATCAATACCGCAAGCCGCTGAGACAGATTTTTCATCTCTTAAGTTTGTTCTCTACGGAGCCTCGCCGATTGCTGATGACACTATATTAAAAGCAAAAGAAATAATGAAATGTGATTTATTTCAGGTTTATGGGCTAACTGAAACTGCAGGCGCAATAACGATTCTGATGCCAGAGGATCATGATCCAGAAAAAGGAAAATTAAGATCATGCGGGAAAGCACTCAATAGCGTTGAAATTAAAGTTGTCGATGATGAAGGGAATGAAGTAAAAACTGGCGATATAGGAGAAGTCATCTCCAAATCACCTTTAAATATGAAAGGATATTGGAATAGACCGGATGCCACAGAAGAAGCCATAAAAGATGGATGGTTTTATTCCGGCGATGCTGGATTTTTTGATGATGAGGGTTATCTCTACATACATGATCGAGTTAAAGATATGATTGTTTCTGGCGGAGAAAATATATACCCAGCAGAGGTAGAAAATGCCCTGATGAGTCATCCAGAAATTGCAGATGCTGCAGTGATTGGGGTACCAGATGACAAATGGGGGGAATCAGTCAAAGGCTTTGTGGTTTTACAACCGGATTCAAGTTTGGATGAGACTGAAATTATTTCATATTCAAGAACACAAATAGCCGGTTATAAATGTCCAAAAACTATCAATTTCATAGAGGCCTTACCGCGAAATCCCTCTGGTAAAATTCTTCGTCGAGAATTGCGTGAGCCTTTTTGGGAAGGTAAAGATAGAATGGTTTCAGGTAATTAAACTTTTTATAGGAGATAAAAATGTTAAAACTTCATTTTGCACCAAACTCAAGAGCAGAAAGGATTCTTTGGCTTCTGGAAGAGCTAGAGCTACCTTACGAACTAAATGAAATGGCTTTTCATCCCACCGATCTGAAGTCAGATGAGCATAGAGCCAGGCATCCTCTCGGAAGAATTCCGGTTCTAGATGATGGAGATATCCAAATATGGGAATCTGGTGCAATCACCGAATACATAATTGAGAAATATAAGAATGGTGGCTTGAAGCCTGACGTTCAATCAGAGCTCTTTCCGCAATATCTCCAATGGTTTCATTATTGCGAGGGCATGATTATGCCGCCCATGAACACCATAGTTGTTCATACAGTTTTATTGCCACCGGACAGAAGAGACGAGACCGTTCTCGGTCAAGCACAAAGACTACTCACAAGGGCGCTTGAACCAATTAATGAAGCCCTAGAGGGCAAAGATTATCTAATAGGCGATTTTTCTGGAGCTGACATCATGCTTGGTCATTCTTGTTTCATGTCAAACAGAATGGGTTGCGTAACCGATGAGATGAAAAATATAAAAGCCTATGTAGAACGTTTATCTTCAAGACCGGCTTTTTTGAAGATGGCCGAGCACAGACCTTCCTAAGATGATACAAAAAGAACAAATTAGGGTCATCAAAGGCCTTCTGGATCATCTCGATAATAAAACTAATGTAAAAGCTGATGGCATGATTAAGAATCCAGCGGATACCTATACCTCAGAGGATAGGTTCCAAATGGAGTGGAATAATTTTTTCCTTAATCATCCTCAAATTATTGGTTTTAGTGGAGATTTACCGAATAAGGGATCCTTTATGACTACAGATGATTTTGGTGTTCCTATCCTTGCAACGCGTGATGCAAATGGAGAATTTAAGTGTTTTGTTAATGTATGCACGCATAGAGGAGTTATAGTTGAGAATCAAAGAAGAGGCGAAAAAGAGAAATTTTCTTGTCCTTTTCATGGCTGGACTTTCAACAATAGAGGCTCGCTAGTTGGGTATCCGAAACCTGATCATTTTGGCGAGATAGATAAATCCTGTTATGGGTTAAAAGAACTTCCGTGCGTGGAGCAACATGGTTTTTTGTTTGTGCATCCAGATGAAAATGGCGTCATTGATACTCAAGACCTATTGGGAGATCAACTTATAGAAGAAATGGAATCATGGGGCTTCAAGGATCTTATTCTTACTCAAGAAGAAGAATATGTGACTGACATGAATTGGAAGCTCGCTATCGATACTTTCGGGGAAACTTATCATTTTTCTACTCTGCATAAAGATACTTTGTTCGAATCTTTTTATGGGAATGTCCAGATGTTTGACACTTTTAAAAGGAATGCAAGATTGAGTTTGTGCAAACGCCAAATAGAAGATTTAAGAACAACTCCTGAAAAAGATTGGGATGTAAGAGTCGGATCCCTTCCAGTATATTTCCTCTTTCCAAACATAATTGTGAATGTCCTTGAAGGTGGCATCATTGTTGTTAAAGAGTATCCTTTAGAAAATTCTCCACATAAAAGTGTATCTAAGGTTTCTTTTTACTTTACCCCTGAGGCAGTTGGATACCTTGAAGAGATGAAAAACGGAGATGAAGAGAGCTTTAATCCTTACATTGCTTTTGGAGAAATCATTAGAGACGAAGATTATGTTGCAGCTGCAGCTTCCCACAAAGGACTTAGGTCAGGGAAAATAGATCATATCTTGTTTGGTCAAAATGAGCCCGCTCTGCATCATTATCACAATACTTATAGAGAGGCATTGAACCTAGAACCAATGCCCCTTATAAAATCTAAATAATATTAATCAATGTTCAAAAGTATTAATAAAAATACTTTAATTGCTGGATCGTTTTTCTTTTGTGTTTTGTACGCTCTCTTTGTCATGCGTCCTTTCAGGAGCGCAATGGCTGCGCAAATAGGTACAAGTGATCTGACCTACTTCTTGTTGATTGTTGTATTGGTTATGTTACTGGCAAATCCTGTTTATTCTCTTATTGTTTCGCGGGTAAAGGAATCAAGGCTTGTAACGTATATTTATGGTTTTTTTATCCTCAACCTTTTTTTATATGCCTTTATAAATAACCTCTATCCGGATAATTATGTTGTGGGCGTAAGTTTTTACATTTGGTATAACGTATTCAATTTTTTTGTTGTTTCAGTTTTTTGGGCCAAAACAGTTAATAGTTTTCAAACCGACGATAGTAAAAAGTATTTCGGCATTATAAGTGCCTTTGGTTCTGCTGGAGCTTGGCTAGGCTCTCAATCAGTTTTACTTTTTCTGGCTGATTTGCCTGTCGTTGCAATGATGTGTGCATCTGTTGGATTAATCTTAGGTATTGTTTTGTCTAGATTATTGAACAGTGTCTCAAGCGAAATCATTAAAAAAGAAAATTCGGGTTTTCTTTCAGAGTTATCAGAGCAATTCATACAAATAAAATCCAATAAACTTGTCAGACAACTCTTAATTTATGCTTTTCTTTGGACGTGTCTAGCAACATCTCTATATTTCTTCAGTCTTGAAATAATCAATAAGTATTCAACAGATGTTGTTGAACAAAGAAAGATTTTCTCTTTAGCAGACTCTGTGGTGACGCCAATTTCTTTTTTCGCTCAATTATTTTTAACTAGATTTTTCTTAGAAAATAGATTTTTTGGTATCAAGTTTGTCTTAATTGCTTACGGGGCATTATTCTCCATAGCTTTCTTTGCAATTTCAGGCTACATGGCGAATATATTGCTTAGTTCTTCTGGGGTAATACTCTTTATTATTTTATCGGCTGTCATGAGGCCCTTTGAATACGCAATAAATAAACCTGCAAGAGAAAGCGTTTATACAACATTAGAGAAATCTGAAAAATATAAATCAACTGTTTTTATAGATACGTTTACCAATAGATTTGGCGATGCCTCGGGTGGATTATTATTCAATGCCTTGATTGTATTAGGGTTGAGCTTATCCCTAGCGCCTATAGCAATTATTCCTTTAGCAATTTATTTATCCATGCAAGGAAGATCAATAGCTGCTAAGTCTTCTATCTAGAATGATTCTAGTAAGGCCTATCACCGACGATAGTTACTCTCTCAACTTTTCGGACATTGGGCCAATAGTCGGAAGCAGCGTAATGTTGGCATGCTCGATTATCCCAAAATGCAATTGAGTTTGGCTCCCAAATAAATCGACACTGATACTCAGGAATGGATGCTCTGGAATAAAGAAAGTTGAGCATTTTCTCAGATTCATCTGGATCCCAGCCTTTGATAAATTGAGTAAACGCCCTATTGACGTAAATACTCTTTTGCTTAGTATCTGGATGAGTTCTTATGACAGGATGCTCTGGATTTGGAAATTTCTTATTCACAGCTTCAATCTCTTCTTCAGTTTTTCCTGCCTTCACTAAGCCCTTTCTGAAGTTGGCAAAATCATGAATGGCAACGGCACCATCAAGCTTTTCTTTGACCTCGTCAGGAAGATCTTCGTAGGCTGCTCCCATGTCTGCAAAAAGAGTATCTCCTCCGTAATCAGGACACTCAATCATTCTTAATACTGAGCCCAGAGAAGGCTCTTGTCTCCAAGTTACATCTGAATGCCAAGTATTTTCTTTGCCTCTGTTATCTTTATCGTGTGTAATTTTCAGCACTTCTGGAAAATTTTCTTTTTGAGGTGCAAAAGGATGAATTTCTAGCGAGCCAAAATTACGAGCAAAGTTTAAATGCTCTTCTGTTGAAATCATCTGGTCTCTAAAAAAAATAACTTTGTACGTTAAAAGAGCTTTGTAGATCATATCTAATGTCGATTGATTCAAATCTTCTCTTAAATCTATTTCAAGTAGTTCTGCCCCGATCGAGGGCGATAATCTTTTTACTTTGAAAGGAAGTTTTTGACTTTCAAACTTCTCCGCTGAAAAACTCTTGTTCATAATCTCTCATAAATTCTATCCAAGAAATTTTTAATTTAACAGGGCTAGGCTAAAAAATTAATTCAACGACTTTGCATTATTAATCATGTCATTTACTTTCTCTTCGACAATAAAAAGAGGAGGACTGCCATGATCTAAGAGAGCAGAGTGAAAGTCTTTTATGTTGAACTTTTCGCCCAAGGCATCTTGTGCTTTTTTTCTTAGCTCTAGTATTTTTATCATACCGACCTTATAGCTAAGCGCCTGAGCAGGCCATACAATATAGCGCTCTATCTCAACTCTCACCTCAGTGTCAGACATTCCGGTTTTTGCTTTCATGTACGCCATAGCTTCTTCACGAGTCCATCTTTTATAGTGCATTCCTGTATCTACTACCAATCTGATTGCTCTGAAAAGTTCACTTTGCAAAATACCTAATTCATCCAAAGGGTTATCAGCCAAGCCAGCTTCCAAGGCGAGTTGTTCTGCGTAAAGAGCCCATCCTTCTGAAAATGCCGAAGTTCTGTAACCAAATTTTCGATAATAAGTTAGATCTTCATTTTCCAAGGAATGAGCTATTTGGTGATGATGGCCCGGAATAGCCTCATGATAGGCAAGTGTTTTCATGCCGTACTTTGGAGTTTGCTTGATATCGTACAAATTTGCATAAAAGACGCCAGGCCGACTCCCATCCAAAGCAGGCGATCTGTAATATCCACCCGCCGCGGTTTTTTCTGAGTACTCTGGGACTGCTTTAACGATGACTTTAGATTTCGGCATAGTATGAAAGTACTTTTCTAAAACAACGTATGCCTCATCAACCATCTCGGAATAATCTTTAATCGCAATCTGTTTTCTATCGGGAGTATCGTCGTAGAGAAATTGCGGATCCTCATTTAACTCGTTCATTAAAATACCCACAGACTTATCTTGGCTGTATCCTAATTGCGTCAGGATAGTTTTCATCCTATTGCTAACTCGTTCTACTTCGCTAAGACCCATATCGTGAATTTCTTGGGGCGAATAATCTGTAGTTGTATAAGTTCTTATTCTCAACTCATAATATTTATCGCCGTTCGGTTGGGACCATAACCCATGATTATTATTTGCTTGAGCTTGAGTTGAAATCAAAAAATCTTTCATCATGTTAAATGCTTTATCGATGCTTTGTCTGATTGCTTGTTTAAGCTTCTCTCGCAACTGTATTTTCTGATCTTCTGAAAAGTCTAAATCTTTAATTTTTCTGATGAATTCTGTATAGATAGGATGCTCCTCAAATGAGAAGTTTAAGAATTCATCAAGCTGAGCAATGACGCGTTCGTAAACAAATTTTGGCGCATAAAAGTCAATGGCTTTTTGCCCATTTAATTCATACAGATACCCCTCAAAAACTGCTTCAAAAAGTCTTACTCTGTCTATGTAAGCTTCTGCTTCTGGTAAATTTCTAATCGGATGGGTATCTGTCATGAATTCAACCATATCAATGTGAGCACCGCCTATCTGATTGAGAACGTAGTTATGGAAAGGGAAAGTCTCTAATCTAAACAACGTATTCTCAGTATCGAAAATAGCTATTTTTTTTGAAGCTCTTTGGATGCTGCTTAGATTTTCATCATCATAAGATCTTAAAGTCTCTAAAATCTTTCTTGCTTTCGCTTTGTCGCGATCTAATTGTTTCTGACTTGGAATGGTTAACTTTGATGCATGACCGGTAAGCCAATTGTATTTATCAAAGATTCCTATGTAAGTCATTGACTCAGGTGAATCAATTATTTCAAGAAAAGTTTCTTTGGCTAAAAAATGATCTATTGAAAAAGGCTTCATGAAAAAAAGATTCACTAAATAAATCGAAATAGCCAAAAGAGCCAATAAAATCAGTCGAAATAGATATTTGAAAGCTAATTTAAATGTCATCTATATTAAATTTAGTTAATAAGAGAATTTTTTCAAGATATCAGGGATATTTTTCTTAAAATTAAAGAACCCCTTATTTGAAAACTCCCAACAAAAAATGTCTTCTTCGCGAGTTATAAAGTTGATGTCCGTATTATTTGTTTTCTGAACCTCTCTTAAAAAATCTAGATTTTCTCCTACAGATGGATAGACAGCGTCAAATAAATTAAGTTGCTGTAACTTCTCTGGCGATTCCAAAGAAGAATTATCAAGATATGTCTGCGCATCGCTAAGAGCTTTCTTTTTAAAAGCCAATACTTTTTCATCTAATTCTATTTTTCTGTGAGCATTAGTTAACAGAATCAAATATATATTTTCATAGCTCTTGTAGAAGTTTTCTCTCCCCTCTAGCCAAAGGTCATTTTCAAACATCACAAGAGTGTTATGTTTTTTTGTTTCATTAAATGTCAGGTTTAAAGGCTCTTTTAAATATTCTTTTTCTTCATTTAAAGATTCGGCAACGGTATTCAATCCTTTTGGATGAAATCTACCGTCGGTAAATTTTGATATGTTTGATGGTCTAGCAATATAGTGCTTGCCTTTTGTTTGGATGCCGGCAACCCACCGCCAACTTAGAGTGTTTGAAGCTGCATCTCCATCCAATAGATATTTCATAAAGAATTCAGCCCCTAACTGCCAAGGAAGGCCTAGGGTAAAAATCCAGATACTTGCGAACCACATTCTCGTATGGTTATGAAGGTAATTTTCTTCTTTTAATTCATTGATCCAAAAATCAAAGCAATCAATCCCTGTATTGCCATTAGTAGCTTTTTCATAAGCGGATTCATCGTATATCTCCACCCCTTCAGAAATAAAATCTTCCCAGACGGCAGGCCTTAATTCCAACCAACCTTTCCAATAAGTTCTCCAGTATATCTCTTGGATAAATTTTTCTATTTTTGCAAATGAGTAGAAATCTAATGACCGATTTATCAGCTCTTGTTCAAGGATAAGTCTGTGGGCAATGAAAGGCGACAAACAAGAAACATTATCTCTTTTTTCAGGTCCATAATCGTAATTTCTTAGCCCGTGATAGTCCGACAAATTGTTAGAGACAAAATTTTCAGCAACTGAATTAGCTAACTTAAACAGGTTTTTTGTATCATCTTTTGAGTACATTTTGGCTTTCCATTCTTAAAAGTTCTGCCTTTTTTTTGATGCCACCTTTAGCGCTGTAGCCCCCTAAATTGCCATCAGATCTAACTACTCTATGACACGGGACTGAGGGCGCATACGGGTTCTTGGCACAAGCATTAGCAACTGCTCTAGCGGATTGAGGATGACCAAGTGCAAGAGCAACTTCCTTGTAAGATCTGGTTTCGCCATAAGGAATTTTTTTTAATTCTTTCCAGACTTTCTTTTGAAATGATGTGCCTACCATAAAGTCTAAATTAGCTTTTTTTTGCCTTGCCGCTGATATAATCCTTCAGCATCTCATATTCTTTGCATGAGTTTGGGCAGAGAGACAGCAATTTCTCTAAATTTTCTTTAGCTTTTTCCATTTCACCGATTTGAGCAAAGAACTCTCCTTGGTATTCCAAAGCAGTTTTATTGTTTTCATCAATAGCTATTGCCTTTTCATAAAATTTCTTTGCTTTATCAAACTCACTTATTTTTCTATTTGAAAAGGCCAATAAGGTCCATCCGTCTGAGTCCTTTGGCTTTTTTTTGGTGTATTTTGTGAGTTTTTTTATTGCACTCTCGAATTGTTCTTTTTTTACTAGTTCCACTGCTTCTTTATAAAGTTTCGAAGCAGAAGGCTTGTTGTAACTTGCAGCAAAAATACTTTGCGTTGTTATAAAAATAATTATTAAAAATATGTTTCTCATAACTTTAATTTACCACTTTATTTGAATATATATTTTTATATGAATATAAATGGATTAAGGATATAAGATTCATTTCCTATGAAAGATATTGTGTTGATTCATCGAAATGTAAGGATGTTTGACAATCCTGCTTTATTCCATGGATCTAAGAATCAAGATTATGGAGTTATTTATCTTTACGATCAAAACTATTGGCAAGCAAATGGTAAATCGAAAATTCAATTAAATTTTCTTTTAGATTGCTTGAAAAATTTGGATCAAAAGCTTGAAGAAAAAAATTCTCAAATTCATGTGTTTTCAGGAAATTATCTTGACCTCCAAAAATGGATTGAAACTCATTTTTCAGAATCAATGATTCATGCTAACCATTGCACTGATGTTGGTTATTTCAGAGATGCCTTCAATGGTTTTCGAGATCATTTTTTAAAAAAAGAGAAGATTAAGCTCTATTCAGATTTTGGGATTCAAGTTAAGGCTCCTAATAGAGATAAATGGGCAAAAGATTGGGAAGATCAAATGAGTAAGCCTTTACTTAAAGAACCTTATACAAACCAAAATATAAACAAGATAGATAAGCCCTTAAAACCATTAAATTTATTTTTAAAAGATCGTCAATTTCAAAAGAAAAAAAACTCGTCTTTTCAATCAGGAGGATCCGATCATGCTTACATCTTGTTAGATAGCTTCTTAAAGGAAAGATGCGCTGGATACAGTTTTAAGATGTCATCGCCGCATGAGGCCGAGCATTCATGTTCAAGGCTTTCCCCGCATATTGCGTTCGGCTCTGTTTCCATCAGAGAGATTTATCAAAAACTTCTCAGGGAGTTAGAAATAAGCGGATACAAAAAAGACTTAAATTCATTTAAAAAAAGGCTTTACTGGCACTGCCATTTTATCCAAAAGCTTGAAACTGAACCTGAGCTTGAGTTTAACTCCATGCATCCTATGGCAGATGAATTAAGACAGGACGCAAACAATGAGCTTATAGAAAAATGGATTTTGGGAGAGACAGGTTTTCCATTTCTTGATGCGTGCATTCAGTATTTGAGAAAAGGAGGATGGATCAATTTTAGAATGAGAGCCATGATTATGTCTTTTGCTTCATATAACTTGTGGCAGCCTTGGCAAAAAACATCACCTCTCCTCGCAGAGCTGTTTGTAGATTACGAGCCAGGTATTCATATTTGCCAAGTTCAAATGCAAAGCGGGGTCACTGGCATAAACCTACCTAGAATTTATTCAGTTCTGAAGCAAAGTAAAGATCAAGATCCAAATGCAGACTGGATAAAAGCACAAATACCAAAAATTTCTAATATGTGTTTAGACAAAATTCACAATGCAGAATTAAGTGATATGTATTTTGAGAAATTAGTTGATCCAGTTCTCTCAGCGAAAAAGGCTCGAGAGACAATTTGGGCATCAAGATCAAACATTGAATTTAAAAAAATTGCCAAAGATGTTTACTTAAAGCACGGCAGTAGAAAAAGACAGAACGCAAGATTTTAACTTGTTCACGACCTTCAACTAATTTAATCTTAAGAAAGATGAAAGTAGTTATCTCAGAAGATACCAATAAGTTCTATGGAGATCAGATCAAAGCGTTGGATCCTTCAATAGAGATTTTTTCACTAAATCCCGAAAATCCTAAAAATCCATCTTGGGCAGAAGTCCCAGAATGTGATGCATTCTTTTTGTCTTATCAATTTTTATTTGCTGTTAGAGATCACGAAGAACTATTTGAGCCAATGTTGGATTTGTGCAAGAAAATGAAATTTATTCAGAGCGGTTATGCAGGAATGGATGCGCCTTTTTTGCAGGCTGTTTTAAAAGAATCTCAAGCTGTAATAGCAAATGCTAGCAGTATTTATGGAAAGCCTATGTCTCATTATGTCTTGGCTCAAATGCTCCGATGGAATAAAAGAATTGATGAGCATGCAATTATGCAAAAAGAAAAAGAATGGATGCCAAATGGTGGGGACGGTGAGTTGACAGATAAAACCTTAGTCATTCTTGGCTACGGGGGAATTGGCAAAGAAGTGGCCAAGCTAGGCAAGACATTTAATATGAAAGTTACGGGCATAAGAAGAAACCCTGAAGAATGCGATTATGCAGATGAAGTTTTGAGTATAGATGCTTTAGAGGGGCTGTTACCTCTTACAGATTTTCTGGTTATGGTTTTGCCAGATAGTGAAAGTACCAGAGATATCGTGGATGCAAATTTTTTAAAAAAAATGAACTCTTCTTCAATGTTGATCAACGTAGGCCGAGGTAGTGCGATCGTTGAAGACGATCTAGCTGATGCCCTCAACAATGGAATCATTGCAGCAGCGGCACTCGATACTACTAAAAACGAACCTCTTGAAAAAGAATCTAAATTGTGGAGTGCAAAAAATTGTTTTATTACTCCGCACGACTCAGCGCACTCTCTGATGTCCCTGCCAAGGTCATTTAATTTATTTTTAGAAAATGTTTCTAACTTAAGAGATAGTCAACCAATTAAGAATCTTTGGGAAGCCTAGCCAACCTGCTTCCAAAACTTCAGCATTTTTACAGTTGTTTTATCCTTAGCTATAAAGTGATGATAGATGGATGCCAGTATGTGAACAAAAATTAAAAAAATCACCGCATTGGTTGAAAATTCATGGACTCCTCGAATTAATTGAAAAGCTTCTTGGGAGTCTGTTTCAGAAGATAGGTTTAAAGATCCAAAGATAACTATGGGGTCTGAGGTGAAATAAGCTGAAGCAATTCCGGTGAAAATGAGCAAAGTAATGAAGAAATATAAACCGTAGTGACCAATTTTTGCTGAAAATTTTTGCCAATTAGGCATAGAATTTGGAAGCGCCGGTGCACCGTAGATATATCTTAGAATGATCCTAAAGATAAATAATACTGTGACTAAAATTCCCACAGTAGCGTGATCAACTCTAGATTCGAGCCTATCCCAAAGCTCCATTTCTCCACCAAACTTTTGAGCTATATTCAAATCTAAGATAATTAGGAATGCCATCAGCCAATGAATCACTTTTTGAGAAATTAAATAATCTGATCTTGATAAAGAAATTTTATTCAATCTTCACCAAAATCTTTTTTTAACTAGATTTCTCTGAATTTTCCCTGTGGGCAAGCGGGGTAATTCTTCAGTCCAAAATTCGTATGTTTTTGGTTTTTTAAATCCTGAAAGTTTTTTTTCGGCAAGCTTAACTAATTCTTTTCTTACTACATCTTCATCCGAACCCGATTCTAAATTGATGACAGCCTTGACTTCCTCTCCCCACTCTTCATTGGGTACCCCAATGCAGCAAACCTCGGCCACGCTCTGGTGGGCCAAAAGTACATCATCTATTTCTTGGGGATAAATATTGGTGCCTCCAGAAATGATCGTATCCGCACTTCTGCCGGTTAAAAAATAGTATCCATCTGAATCGCGATAACCTATATCACCCATCGTGAAGTAATCTCCTCTATAAGCTCCGGATGTTTTTTCTTTTGCTTTGTAATACTCAAATCTTCCCGTTTCAGGCGCTTTAAAATAGATAGTTCCTTCCATCCCCTCTTTTACTTGCTGATCTTCTTCATCAAGAATCTTTACTTCAACGCCTTCGTTAGCCTTACCAACGCTTCCTGGTTTTAATAACCATTCTTTAGAATCTATAAAGCAGCCACCTCCTTCGGTGGCGGCGTAGTACTCGAAGACTATAGGACCAAACCACTCGATGATTGCTCTCTTCACTTCTACCGGGCAGGGCGCTGCACCATGCAAAATCCATTTCATCGAAGATAAGTCATAAGAGCTTCTAACCTCCTCTGGCAATCTAAGAATTCTGTGAAACATAGTTGCAACCATGTGGGTGTGAGTACATTTATATTTGTCAATGAGATGAAGCATTTTTTCTGCATCCCATTTATCCATTAAATAAACTCCAACCCCAGCCATTAATGAAATACTTATATTCAACCCCAATGGAGCGGCATGATATGCAGGTCCCGGACATATGCTGAAATCAGTTTCAGGATTGAAATTAGCTGACTCTGAAGTTAGCTTTTCTGTCATTGAAAGCGGAGGATTTTCTTTTCTAAAAACTCCTTTGGGCCTGCCAGTAGTTCCTGAGGTATACAACATCGATTTGCCAGCTATAGGATTTTCTATATTGGCATCATCCTCGGGAGCTATTGCATCATCATATAACAAAGCATTTTTTGCTTTACCGCCGGCAGATAAAATAATGACTTCAGGTAATTTTGCTTTTATCTCTGAAATGGTTTCTTGCAAAATAGAATCGCAAACTACTGCTTTTGCTTCACAATTCTCTACTATATATGTCACTTCATCAGGAGTTAGATGCCAGTTGATGGGCGTAATTCGAAGCCCTATCCTTAAAGGTCCGTATAAGGCTTCGAGAAATTCTGGTCTGTTTTTACAGACTATAGCGACAGCATCACCATGCCGCAGCCCTTGCTTGAGCAAAAAATTAGCGTATTTGTTGGAATTTGCATTAAGCTCATGAAAAGTTCTTTCTCCATGTTCGCTAATGACGGCTTTTTTAGTTGGGAGCATCTTTGCATGGAAGCCTATCCCCATTCCTGCGGAGATATATTCTTCCAAAGTCTGCATCTTAGGCTATCAGCTCTTTTTGATAGTCACTCAAGTTAGGCTTCTTAGGCCACTTGTATTGATCTCTATTTTCAGCTCCTAGAATAATGGGAAATTCATCAGCGTTTCGAAAATCGTTCGTCCAATTGGTAGTAGAAACAAGGTTTTCTGCTGCATGAATTCTCTTTTCTAAAATTTCCTTGCTGGATAATTCTTTTGGCATCATGCAAATCAAAGATGCCGCTCTTATAAGGTCGTTTGTTCCTTCAGGAAGTGAGCTACCGGAACTGCTGCAATGAATAGTCCTTGAATCCCATAACAGCATATCCCCAGGCTCCATATGCGCCATGACAGCTGGCTCAGAAGATAATTTTGGGTCATCGTGTGGGAATCTAAAATGATCAATATCTAAAGGCAAGCGCTCTACCCTTTCTTTATATTCGTCTGGGATATCTTTAAAAAAGTTATGCGACTTTGGAATCACCACGTTACCGCCTATTTCTTTAGAAGTAGGTAGAAGATTAATTAAACCTTGAATGCATTGTTTGCCTGGCTTGGATATAGGATGCTGATCTATGTGAAACCATGCTTGGCCGCTTTGAGTTTTCCAAGACGGATCAATATTCCAAGGCCTCCATAAAGAGACCCCATCGAAACTTGTTAATAGGTCATCGGTTGCCCAAACTTTGGCAAATGCTTTTTTTACATTAGGAACTCCTCTTACAAACCACTGGGCCTCAGAATGACCTATTCCGTAGCTAGGGATGATGCCACCATGAGCGCAAGTTGGCCATTTATCGTCTGACCAAGTTAAAGGGTTTGTTCTATCTATTCCTGTTCCAAGATTTTCTAGATAATCCCAAAGTAATTCTAAGGTTTTACTTGCTTCATTTTCAGTTAAGGCATTCTTAATAATCACATAGCCTTCACTCTCCAGATAATCGATGCTTTCATCAGATCCTGAGTCAAATCTTGGTACGTGCTTATATTCTATTTTTATGTTGAAATCATTCACAAATGAACCCCCGTAAGATGAATAGGTTAAGGAATTTAAGCAAAATTTACAATTACATTTTTCATTTGAAAGGTATCCGGTGCGTGTCCTTTTCCCATAAAATGCCCTTTATTTAAAAGCTTTATTAAAAAATGAAAGTAAATCTAATAGGATTGAATCAGAATGACCTGGAAAAGTTTTTCCTTTCTTTGGGAGAAAAATCCTTTCGTTCTAAGCAAGTTTATCAATGGATTCACCAAAAAGGTGTTTCTGATTTCCATGCTATGACAAATATTTCCAAAGAACTTCAAGAGAAGCTCAGCGAAAATGCTGAAATATCAGCGCCTAAGGTAGTTTTAGAAAAGGATTCCAAAGATGGGACAAGAAAATGGGTGCTAAGTGTTGGCGAAGGCGATCTTATTGAGATGGTACTTATTCCTGAAGGTAAAAGAGCAACGCTTTGTATTTCGTCACAGGTCGGATGTGCGGTTGATTGCAGTTTTTGTGCTACCGGTAAACAGGGCTTTTCTAGAAACTTAGAATTATCTGAGATCATTGGCCAACTTTGGGTTGCCGAGAATTCTTTCGGTGTCCCGCGCGACCATGCTAAAAAAAAAGTGACTAATGTTGTGATGATGGGAATGGGAGAACCTCTATTGAATTTTGAAGCGGTAACCGGCGCTATGAGCATGATGATGGATGATAAAGCCTATGGCCTGTCAAAAAGAAAAGTTACCCTTAGCACTTCGGGCTTAGTTCCTTTAATTGATAAGTTATCTGAAGTAACGGATGCTGCGCTGACAATTTCTTTGCATGCTCCAAACGATCAGTTGAGAAATGATTTAGTTCCCATTAATAAAAAATATCCCATAAAGAAACTTTTAGAATCCGTGATTAGGTATGTGGAGAAATGCGGCGACAGTAGAAAAACAACAATTGAATATATATTAATAGATAAGGTGAATGATTCTATAGAGAATGCATATGAACTTTGCAAATTGTTAAAAATACTACCTTGTAAGATTAATTTGATTCCGTTTAATCCCTTCCCGGGATCATCTTATAAAAGGCCTTCAAGTATGCGTATTCAAACTTTTAAAAAAATACTTCAAAAAGAAGGTTACATAACGACCATCAGAACAACCAGAGGCGAAGATATCATGGCGGCTTGTGGACAATTGGTTGGTCAAGTCAACGACAAAACAAGAAAGAAAGAAAGATTGCAAAAAAGAATTGAAGTGCAAACTATAAGCTGATCGAGGAAGCCTTGATTAAATTTAGGATTTTGGCTTTCTGAACAACAAAGTCATCCTGTCACTCTCTCCGATAGCTAAATATTTTTCCTTATCCTTTTCCTTAAGCCTTAGAACTGGGGGCAAAGTCCAAACCCCCCTGGGATGATTAGCTGAATCTTTAGGATTTGCATTAATTTCAGATTTTGATACCAGTTCAAATCCGTGCTTTTTAGCAACTGTAATTGCGTGTTCCTCAGTTACATAGCCGCTTTTCTTCATATTTTCCATTGAAGTACCTGGTTTAGCTCTATGCTCAACCACGCCAAACAATCCCCCAGGCTTCAAGGCTGTGAATGTATTTGAAAAAATATCGTCCAAATTTGGGCCCAACCAATTATGCAAATTTCTGAATGTAAGAGCGGCATCAACAGAATTCTGCTCTGCTAGCTCTGAATTTAAGTCCACTATCTCAACTTTTTCATAGAGATCATTTTCTTCAATTTTCTTTTCAAAGTTTAATCTCATTTTTCTAAAAAAATCTCTATCTGAATCTCTGCTCCAATGTGCAGCAATCAGAGAACCAGATTCGCGAACAAAGTTTGCTAGTATTTCTGTGTACCAGCCACCTCCTGGCGAAAGTTCAATAATTGTCATGTTTGGCTCTAACTGAAAAAAACTTAGCGTTTCATAGGGATTTCTAAACTCATCTCTCGCAGTATTTTTTACTAGCCTCTCATCGCTCTCAACCGCCATTTTCAATTCATCTGCGTGAAGAAAGCTTGTCAAAAAACAAATTGTAAAAATAAAGATGCTTTTGTAATTCATGTTTGCTCCGAAAAAGTATTCTTAAGTTTAATATTAACTTTGTCTAAGGTACATTAAGAATGGAATGAATAAAAAGTTAGAATATTTCCTTGATTGTAGCAGTCCATGGACTTACCTCTCTTTTCAGGGAATTAAAGATTTATCAAAGAAGAAAAGCTTTGAGATTATATGGAAACCAATTTTGGTCGGTGGAGTCTTTAATACAATTAATCCTAGTGTCTACGAGGGTAGAAAGAATCCTGTTAAAGAAAAATTGGCCTACTCACAAAAGGATATGGAAGATTGGTCCAAGACAAGAGGCTTAAAAATTATAATGCCAGAAATTTTCCCAGTTAATAGCGTTAAGGCTATGAGAGGAGCTTTTTATTTTCTTGAAGACGGAAACATTGAAGATTATTTAGACGCAGTTTTTTATGCTTATTGGACAGAAGGGAAAGATATCTCCGATGATGTTGTTTTACAAAGTATCATTGAAGAATTGAAAGTAAATCCTGATGCTTTTTTTGAATACATTGGCACCCAAGAAGTGAAAGAAAAATTAATTAGTAATACTCAAGAATTGATGGATAGAGGGGGCTTTGGTTCGCCTACTTTTTTCATAGATGAAACCGACATGTTCTTTGGAAACGATAGGATTCACCTTATTGAGGAGAAATTATGAGGGCAAGAATTATTATTGCAGTTATCTCTTTAGCAATTGGATTGTTTGCAGGAGCAAAGATAATGGAGCATTTAGGAAGAGAATACATAGTAAATAATTTTCCCATACCGTCTGGAACCCTGGATGACAAAGATGCCTATATAAAAAGAATTGAGATTGGTTTAGAGGTGCCTGAGAAGAAATTAAAAAAGGTTAAAGATAAGGCTAAAAACATCATCCTCTTCATTGGGGACGGCATGAGCATGAGTCAGATTACTGCATTGAGATTGAGTCAAGGAGGCCCTAACTCAAGAGTAGCTGTTGACGAATTCCCCTATTCTGGAAAAGTACTTACGCATTCAGCGAATGCAATTGTTACTGATTCAGCTTCTTCAGGGACTGCGTTTAGTACAGGAATAAAAACCAATAATAGGGCCTTGGGTGTTGATGTAAGTGGAAATCCAGTTGAAAACATAACTGAAACATTAGACAAATCTGGCTTTGTAAGTTCTGTAATTTCAACGTCGGAAGTCACCCACGCTACACCGGCTGCTTTCGTTGCACATGCAAGCTCAAGATATCTTTCTGATGAGATCAGTATCCAAATGAGTAATTCCAACATAAAAAATATCCTTGGCGGAGGCAGGAAGTTTTTTATGACAGAGGAAGATGGTGGCATTCGTGAGGATGGTATTAATTTGATTGAAAAAGTTAAAGCCAATTCAAAGCTAATAACACATAAGGATGAGCTAGAAGATATAGCTCAATATGGAAGCGAACAAGTCTTTGGTCTCTTTGCAGATGAGCACTTAAGAGATACCAATACTCCAGAAAACCATATTACCGAACCATCCATAAAAGAGATGCTTGAGTTCTCAATTAATAGATCAAAAAACTTTATCAAGAACGGATGTAACGGCTTTTTTGTGATGGCTGAAGCTTCGCAGATTGATTGGGCTGGTCATGGAAACGATTATGAATATTTAATGAGAGAGATGCTTGATTTAGAAGAAGGAATTAAATGGGCTTTGGAATTCGCTAAAAAAAATGACGATACGTTGGTAATTGTTACTGCGGATCATGAGACTGGAGGGCTATTAATAGAACCTAGCGATCCCAGGAAATATGAAAATCTAGACGTAAAATTTTCCTTCAATACTGGAATCGGCAGAGGTTCTCATACCGGTATTCCCGTCCCAATATTTGCCATGGGCCCGGGGAGTGAAAATTTCACTGGAACTTTAGATAACACGGATGTGCACAAAGCCGTTCTTGAAGCTGCTTATCAAGACAGCTCTGGATCCTGCGTCAGTAACTAAACTATCTTCTTACGTTAGGAATAATTTCTTTTTCAAAACCTTCGTCGAATCCTTCATCTCCATAGATCTCATTTTCAAACCAATCTATGAATTCTTTCGATCTAGTACCTTTCCAATATTTCCAGGTGCTCTTAGCTAGAGGAGCCTTCATGGTTCCCAACTTAAGCATGTGCATTCGCATATCCAGGTGAGATTTATCAACAAATCCCTTTTGAACTTTTTCATAAGTATCAAAAATATCCACTAAGACGGTATTGACGAACACAGCAACTCGCCATCTATCTGCACCGTCTAATTCTTCTCCGGCCCAATCTTTTGAGAGAAACTTACTGAACTCCTTATCTTTAGATGTATTGAAATATCTTTCATACATGCGCTGAGTTAAGGAATGCCCAAATTGAGCCTTCGTAATTTTATTTTGTTGATGAATTTGAATACCAAGGTAAAAAACAGATATGACTACCCCTAGCGCGGCAACTATTTGAACAATTAAAATAATTAAATCTTGATTCACTTATAAATATCCTTTGACTGATTTAAACAGGTTTTTCATTGGCGTTAAAAATATTAGCACTAGAATTGCACCTTCAATCATTCCTTCTAGATAGGTAAACAATAAAAAAATACTATCGGCAGGCTCTATATATTCAGGCCCGTACCATCTTACTACTAATCCCTCTAAGACATAGAGCGTGAAGAAAATCTTCCCCCAGAAATGGAAAATAAATAATAGAACCAAAGAGACCAGAAAAAATAAAACTGCCAAAACTCCAAAATAGTCTATTTGAGACGGATCCGAAGGGATGGCTAAATCTGGGTTTAAAAAAATTAAACAGACGGTTACTAAAAGAGCAGAAATTATCAAAACTCTTAAAGTTCGTTTTTGTAAGATAATGTCATCAACCATATGTCTTTCTTACTTTTTCACTTTTTAAACTAGGGCGCAAGGCTAGACCTGAATTGAATGCCCCATTTTTCATTCTCTTTTGTGAGAATGTACAGGGCTTCAAACTTACTATGTGGTTTGTTATCACTATTGTATCTTTGGAAAACTACCGACACGTGAACTTTATCCTTTGTAATTAAATCAAAGTCTCTGGATACCCATTTTGAGTGATGCCATCCAAGCGCTTTTAAGCTTTCGAACATATCAGGCTTGCTAAAATGTTCAATGTACTCTTCTCTTGAATGCCAATAAGTAAGCTTTCCGGCCGCAATGCGCACATGTGGAAAATTATGTGTTTTTGACCAGGCTTCTAAATCTTTTGCATTAAAAGCAGACATCCAAGTATCTAATTCAGCTAAAACTTGTTTTTTTATTTCTGCTGCCTTCATAGGCTATTTAAGCAGATAGAACATTAATATTCTGAAGTCAGTTGTTCTTTTTCGTGACAATCGCAGTCTATTTTCTTGCATGCTTGATGATTTTTGTAGTGAGCATAAGCGACAAAGATTGAGCCTAATAGAGTAAGCCCTTTTTCGCCAAACTCACCCAAGGCAGCCTCCCCTAAGACAACGGCCGCGATCAAAAGAGATAATCCAAAAATAGCGGGCGGAATAAAAGAAATTGTTTTGTGATTTATATGTCCAAGGTAAAGAGAATATATACTTAACGGAACTGCTATCAAAACAATTAATTTATGCACTACTTCATTGTCTAAAGCCAGAGGAAATACTCCAGACGAAAGAATTATGAATGATGGAACAAAAAAGCAATGCAACACGCATACTATAGACATTGAGATAGCAAATTTATCGGTTGTTAATTGAGTTTTGTTCATGTCAAGGAATTTAAGCGTTATTATCGTACATTATGTGACAAAAAAAGCTTGTCTTTTTAGCGCCTAAAACTGTCAAACTAAATTGCTATCTATTAAAACAGCAATCAATAATGCTGGTTCTGATCCATTGTTTACCCATGCATGATTTGTCCCTCTCTGCACAACAACATCGTGAGGCTTTAGCTGAACCTCCTCTTCGTCTAAGATCAAAGTCACGTCACCTTTTAAGAGAATAATGTAATCGATGGTGTGTGTTTCGTGCATAGCAGCATTTCTTGATGTATCTACTCTATGATGAGCAGCACCCATTTTTTCAAAAGCTGCTGCAGTAGCGACTTCGATAGCTTCTTGAGGAACTCCTTCGGGAATAGGATTTATTTGAAAATATCTGAACTTTGTTCCTTTTTGCACAGGGGACAATACGATATCAATATCAGCTCTGTCGTTCTTTGAAGTTGTATCGAATCCACTTCCATCGGTATTCCAGATCTCATAAAGACCTCCTGCTTCTTCTCCGATTGATCTTGCCGGAGGTCCGTCAATGGATATGACAGATTTTCCGTTATCGTTATGACCAGTAATTATTCTCCTCATTTTCTCTCCTATTTTTAAATCAAGTTACTTGCATTTCTTATTAAATACAACAATTTGAAAGATGGGAGAAAATTAAACCGGAGATGAGTGATGAACCTTTATTTTAAAAGAATCTTTGTCTTTCAACAGCAGGAATGTAAATGCAACAATAGTAAATACATCTTGATTAACGGGCTTGAAGTTAAAAGCGCCCATTGCAATTGTTAAAGAATCTTCCTCGATAGAATTTACCTCAACAAGATCTATGCTCTCCCAGGGCTTAAGCGCAAAACCATTATCTTCATCTATGCTGCCCTTAACAAAGTAGGACAGTGCATCATCTTTATTATTTCTGAATATTACTTCTTTTGTAAAAGTGGGCTTGAATAAAACATCTTCGATATCAAAAGCATAATAAGCGCTTAGGAAGTTTTCTGCGCATTTTTTATAATCCCCGCCATCAACGTAAACTTTTCCAATTTCTATAACGCCATTTTTCCAGGAATTTAGGAACTGCCTTATTTTGTCTGAGACCATAAAACTTTTTTATGTTTTCTGCTGAGTGAAACGTTGGCCCCTCTCTTTGGCGAGCTTGAATGCTGCCTTAGTTTCGGCTTCAACTTCATCCCGCTGTTGTTGGCGAAGCTCTGAATATTCTTCAGCCCACCAACGACGCGTCACTTGAGGAAAAGTTCCCATTCGGTTGACGCTTGCATTAGCGCCTCGATCTCGTCCAGATTCATAACCTCCAACGCCAAGCGAGCCAGCTTCGAATTTACCAAAAGGTATTAAGTCTCCCTCCATTTTTGGTATTAAGAAATAAGGCATTGAGACTCGTGTTTCGCCCTTAGGAATTAAGGTAGTGTTAACTCGATGCAAGGTTGCTGAGTAACGTCCCTCACTTAAATGCATAAGCGTTCCTCCAGTATTTACAATGACCGCTCCAGGAATTACAGGAACATGATAATCTCCCGGCGCTGTTCGACAGGTAACTGGCGCATCAATCCACTCGCCTTCTGCTGCTACAACTTGAAGCCCAGGTCTGTCATTTATTAACAGAGCAATGAAAGGGGGCCCATCAATATGCGCGCCGACCTTATCGCTTGAAAATTTTTTATATTCCTTACGAACTTTATCTTGATCTTCCTCAGCATAGGCATCTAGTCCAAAATTATGATTAAGGCTGGCGGCCAAATCAGGATCGTCAAAATCAAAATATTCACGAAATGCTTCAACGTCTTCTCCTAAAGATTGAACAATTGCCTCACCTAACAAGTGGGTTAATCGATGATAACGCTGATTTAAATCATCAATTAATGGTCTAAATCCTGGAAGCGACTCTTCATCTGGCCAAGTATTTGGACCACGAAATAATCTGCGATGAATGGGCTGAGATTTATCATCGTGTTTACATAAAGGTTCTTGCTCAAAGCCATATTGAAATGCTTCAATGACTTGTCCAAAACCACTATCAGCAGGAGTGGGTAGACTGTATCCTCTAAAATATGGAGTTTTTCCAATATAGGAAGTTTTTTTAAGCTCTACCGGTGAATCAAAAAAGCCTCTAACTTCTTTAAATGCTTGTTGTTGGAATTCATCTGATAGGCCTGGCGCATTTGTAAGTACCATAAATCCAAATTCAGATAAGGCATATCTAAGATCTTTAAAAAATTTGTCAGGATTAGATTCCTTTTCAAGCCAATCAACTTCAGGGAGTTGTAAGTTGGGATCTTTCATTACAGCAGGCTTATTTTTTTCAATTTTCCCCATGCGAGTATTTTACTCTATCCATTAGTTGCTGAGTATTTTTGGAAAGCTAAACATCAAAAAAATGCAAAGTCTGATTTTTTTTAAACTATAAAATATCAAAATTACTGTTCGAAACTATTCGACCGTAACGGATTGTTCTTACCCCACCCAAATTCTTTCATTAAACTTCTATGTTGTTCTGCTGAACTTCTTGTGAGTCAATGTAAACAAACCTGCTCCAATTATAGTCCATAGAATATCATTCCAATCGAAGACACCTCTTCCAGGTGTAAAAATTGTAATGAACTCATTGGCAATTAATCCCAATATGGAGATTCCTACTGACCAATAGAGTCGATTTTTAAATAAAGATGAATTAGGTTTGGATACTTCTGGAATCACCACATATAACAGAGCAGGTAATCCAATTCCTGGCAAGAAATTTGGAGCAACCCCAAGAAGATAAATTATTATTTCATTAGCACCATCATAATTTGGTCTTATGTAATCCTGGACTATAGAAAAAAGCAAAAAAGAAATAGCAAAAATAATGTAATAAACGAACTTTCTATTCATTTTTATGTTTTATCACTAATAATTAATATCCATAATCTTTTAAAAGTGGACAGTTCTATCTACTCGACAGTGACCGAGTTGAATTGTATGTACTAGTTTTTTTATTCGTCATTTTCTTTTCTTTCTCTAATATCGTATACAGTTTCACCCTCATATTTCCAAAACCTTGGTCCTGCAATTTTGTCCCATTTATATCCACACATTTGAATAGCAATCACTCCAGCACTTGAAAGAGAGTGGTTTTCATTTTGAAATTTCACTTCTTTGTTAGAAATTACTTCACAAGTTATATTCTCGTCTTTTAAGAAAGTTAATATTGCGCCAATTTCAATTCCTACTAATCCAAAATTAAATCTTTCCCCTAGTCTTGATGCTTTTTCGAAAGCAACTTTATCTTCTTTAGTTTCAAAAGTTTCTTTGTCTGGTGTGACGTCTTTTCCATCTATAAGATCAAATAGATGAATCAACTCATCTTCAGGGATCTTGAAGAATTCTCTTTTTTCATTAATTCTGGCGCTTCCTAAACCAGCATGCAGTTTTTCCTCGGCGTAATCCATGTCTTCTACCTCTTTGGCATAAACGCACTTAAAAGGTAGGGGAACTCCAGTTGAATACAAAGAAGATAATCTTTGATTTATATCTTTCGTTTTTCCTATTTTTACTAATTCAGGCATTGCTGGATTACTTAAAACGTATATTATTCCTTTGCTCATTTTTTAAACTAGTACATACAAATCTATTCCACCGTAACCGACTTAGCTAAGTTTCTTGGTTGATCAATATCTGTACCTCTGATTAAGGCGACTTCGTAGGATAAAATTTGCAAAGGAATTGTGTATAAAATTGGCGTTAGTAAGAAATCGCACTCAGGCATGCTGATGTATTTACCCCTTTCAAGAGAAAGTTTTTCTTTCGCATTACCAAACACGTACAATGCGCCGCCTCTTGCTTTGACCTCTTCTAGGTTGGATACCAATTTCTCTGCCAATTCATGTTCTGGAGCAATTGCAACGACCGGGATGCGCTCATCGATTAATGCAAGCGGCCCGTGCTTTAACTCTCCTGCAGGATAAGCTTCTGCATGAATATAAGAAATTTCTTTAAGTTTGAGGGCGCCCTCTTTTGCTATGGGATAAAACATCCCTCGCCCTAAAAATAGAGCGTTATCTTGTTGAGCTATCTCAGAAGCTATATCAACGATATCTTCCTTTAGCTCAAGACTTTTCTCAACAATATCGGGTATCTGACGCAAAGCTTGGATTACTCTAGACCTGAGCTTTGGATTCGTGCCAGAGGCTTTTGCCAGTGACAACGTCAATAACATCAAGGCTGTGAGCTGCGTGGTAAAAGCTTTTGTAGAAGCTACGCCAATTTCTGGTCCTGCGTTGGTTAGAAGTAAAAAATCTGACTCTCTGGCTAATGAGCTTGTTGGCACATTACAAATTGCCAAAGAAGCAAGATATTTTTGATCTTTGGCATAACGGAGAGCGGCTAAGGTATCAGCGGTTTCTCCAGATTGAGAAATAGTAACCAAAAGAGTATTTTTATCGATATAGGGATTTTTATAACGATACTCACTAGCGTAATCTATTTGGGTTGGCAGCCCAGCTATAGCTGAGAACCAGTTTGCAGCAACTCGTCCTGCATGGAGACTTGTGCCACATGCAGTGATTTGAATTCTTTTAACTTTTGCAAAAAGGTCATTTGATCCCTCGCCAAAAATATTTTCTAAAACATCGTCGCCACCCACTCTTCCATCAAGAGTATTTAATATCGCGTTAGGCTGCTCATAGATTTCTTTTTCCATGAAATGCTTATAGTCACCTTTTGATGCTGCCTCGCTTTTGATATCAATAATCTGAATATCCCTTTTGCAGGCTTTATTATTTTTATCGAATACTTCTACATTATTAGGACTAATTTTTGCGACATCGCCGTCTTCTAAAATAAGGAATTTATTTGTAAGATCTGCAAGCGCAAGGGGATCGGATGCAGCAAAATTTTCATCTTCGCCTAGGCCAATCAATAGGGGTGATCGATGTCGAGCAAGTACCAGTGTATTTGGATCGCTATGATCTAGTGCTGCTATTGCATAGGCTCCTTGAAGCTTGTCTTTAAGTTGCTTGGTGGCTTCGAGCAAAGATGAGCCCTCTTCTAGGTAACTATCAAGAAGATGCGCTATTAATTCTGAATCTGTTTTAGAGGTAAAAGCATAACCTTTGTTAGCTAATTCATCTTTAAGCTCCAAATAATTTTCAATAATGCCGTTGTGAACAATAAAAATTCTTTCGTTTGATTGGTGTGGATGGGCATTGACCTCAGAGGGTTCGCCGTGGGTTGCCCAACGAGTGTGTGCAATGCCAACTTTCCCTTTAGGCTTCTCATTAATCATCAAATCTTCAAGAAGCTTTACTTTTCCCAGAGCTCTCAGATGCGCAACTTTATTTTTTGTGTGCATTGCAATGCCAGCAGAATCATAGCCTCGATATTCCATCTTATAAAGACCTTGAATCAAGAGCTTACCGATACTCCTTTCAGTTGATGCTGCGATGATTCCACACATTATTTTTTCCTATTAAGCATGTTTTTTTGTCTGCCCCTTCCAATAGCTAGTTGGCCTTTACCAACATTTTTTGTGACAACAGATCCAGAGCCAATGTAAGATTTTGCACCGATCGTCAAAGGAGCTACTAAGGCTGAGTTTGACCCTATGAAGGCATCATTCTCAATTTTGGTGATATTCTTTTTAACGCCATCGTAATTACAAAAGATCGTGCCAGCGCCAATGTTGACGCCTTTTCCTATTCTACCGTCACCAATGTAAGCAAGGTGTTTTGCTTTTGAGTTGGCTCCTATATTGCTTCTTTTTGTCTCAACAAAGTTTCCAATCTCTGCTCCCTCTTCCATTCTCGTTTGAACCCCAACATGAGCAAAAGGTCCTGCTTTCGCATTGCTTTCAAGCATAGATTCTTCGACAAAAGAATAAGCAAGAAGTTCAGCGTTTTTACCAATTTCTGAATTTGAAATGATGCATCCTGGACCAATTTTTGCATTAGTTCCAATTGAAACAGTCCCTTCAAAAATAACATTCTCATCAATAAAGGCACCCTTTTCTATTGAGATGTTTCCCCTAAATTTAACTTTATCTATGTCGGCAAAAGAAACTCCTTTGTTGAGAAATTTTTTTGCAGCGGAAATGTGATAAGCCTTTTCTAATGCTTGAAGCTCTTCAAGCGTATTGCAACCTAAAACTTCATTTGTATCACTTAAGCTCAATGACTGAATATTTAATTTTTCGAGATGCGCCTCATGAACCGTATCGGTCAGATAAAACTCTTTAGCTTTGTTGTTGTTTTTGATTTTTCCTAGCAAGCGAATAAGATCTTTAGCTTTAAAAGCCATAATTCCAGAATTAACCTCAGAAATTTCTTTCTCAGATGGTGAGGCATCTTTTTCTTCAATTATTGCTTCTATCTTATTTCTTGAACCTCTTACTATTCTTCCATAACCAGTTGGATTTTCTTTATTGAAAGTAAGCAGGGCCGGTCCTTTAGAAGCTAGCTTGGCTAGTTTGGAAATCGTGCTCTCGGAGATAAGGGGAACATCGCCATACAAAATAACTACGTTTGAATTGGATCTTATATGTTTAGTTACTTGCTTAACTGCGTGCCCAGTTCCAAGTTGTTTTGTCTGTTTGATCCAGTTTATTTTCTTATTGCCAGAAAAAGTTTTTCTTACCTGTTGCGCTTCGTGTCCTACGACAACGTACAATTTAGTTTTCTTTAATTGTGATACTGAATCCAAGACATGCTCCAGCATTGGCCGTCCTGCAAGGCTTGCTAAAACTTTAGGCAAAGAGCTTCCCATACGGGTGCCTTTTCCTGCTGCCAATATAACAATATCTAAATTCATAGGCGGTTGAGCAACTAAGCTGACTTTTATGTGCCTATTTAACTATTTCTTACGGAGTTTGCGCAAGGCTTGTAGACGAGCAGATGCTTCTGCTAACTCAGCTTTAGCTCTGGAAAAATCCATATCTGATTCAGCATTTTCTTGATTTCTTAGAGCTAATTCTTTTGCTCTCTCGGCTTTTGATTCATCGATGTCGTCTGCACGCTCTGCTATATCAGATAACAAAGTTACCTCTTGAGGCTGAACTTCAACAAAACCACCTGAAGCAAAAAAAACTTCTTCACTTCCATCCTCAAGAGTTAGCTTAACTGGTCCAGGTTTTATGGAGGTTAGGAGTTGTGAATGGCCTGGAGTTATTCCAAGCTCACCCTCAGCGCCCGTAACGCTTAGCATCTGAACATCACCAGCAAAGATTTCTTTCTCGGCACTGACGATGCTGCATTTCATGGTGCTCATTTGAGTTTTTCTGCGTTCTCTACTACTTCTTCAATTTTTCCAGCCATCAAGAATGCTTGCTCGGGGAGATCATCGTACTCTCCTTCCAAGATTCCTTTGAAACCTCTCACGGTGTCTTTGATGGAGACGAATTTTCCAGGTGAGTTGGTAAATACTTCAGCTACAAAGAAAGGTTGAGATAAATATTTCTCGATTCTTCTTGCTCTGTTAACTGTCTGCTTGTCTTCATCTGAAAGCTCATCCATACCCAAAATGGCGATGATATCTTTTAGCTCTAAATATCTTTGAAGAACTTGTTGAACTCCTTTTGCAACGTCGTAATGCTCTTGGCCAACAATGGCTGGATCAAGCTGTCTACTGGTAGAGTCAAGCGGATCAACTGCCGGGTAGATACCTAAAGACGCAATTTGTCTTGAAAGTACTACCGTTGCATCAAGGTGAGCGAATGTTGTTGCTGGCGATGGATCTGTTAGATCATCTGCAGGAACATATATTGCTTGTACTGATGTAATTGAACCTGTCTTGGTTGATGTAATTCTTTCTTGAAGAACTCCCATTTCTTCAGCAAGCGTTGGCTGATAGCCCACTGCTGAAGGCATTCTTCCAAGAAGCGATGAACATTCCACACCAGCCAAAGTGTATCTATAAATATTATCAACGAATAAGAGCACATCTTTACCCTCATCTCTGAATTTCTCGGCAATGGTTAATCCTGATAAAGCCACCCTCATTCTGCATCCAGGAGGTTCGTTCATTTGTCCATAAACCAAAGCAACCTTATCCAATACTTGTGATTCGGTCATTTCTAGATAAAAATCATTTCCTTCTCTTGTCCTCTCACCGACACCGGCAAAAACAGAATAACCGCTTGTTTCGTAAGCGATGTTTCTGATTAGCTCCATCATATTGACTGTCTTTCCTACACCAGCACCCCCGAACAATCCGACTTTACCTCCTTTAGCAAACGGGCACATTAGATCAATAACTTTTATTCCTGTTTCTAAAATCTCAGATGATTCCGCCTGATCTTCATAACTTGGCGGAGCTCTGTGAATAGGCATTTGTTCTTCAGCTCCGACATCGCCTTTTCCGTCAATGGGTTCTCCCAAGACATTCAGAATCCTTCCTAAGGTTTTTTCTCCAACGGGCACTTTGACTGCGTCTCCTGTGTTTGAGACTTTTGCGCCCCTTTGAAGACCCTCTGTTTGACCCATAGCAATGGTTCTAACAATTCCGTCTCCAAGCTGCTGCTGGACTTCTAAAACTAAACCCTCTCCTTCAACTTCAAGAGCATCGTATATTTTAGGAAGCTCCTGTCTAGAGAATTCCACATCGATGACGGCTCCGATTACTTGTACTACTGTGCCTTGGCTCATTTTATTTTCCTCAAGTTCTAAATTGCTTCGGCTCCAGCAACAATCTCTGAAAGTTCTTGAGTAATTGCTGCTTGCCTTGCGTTGTTATAAATAAGTTGTAATTCGTCAATAATTGTCCCTGCATTTTCGGTAGCGTTTTTCATTGCTACCATTTTTGCTGCCTGTTCGCATGCAATGTTTTCAATGACTGCTTGGTATACGAGGGATTCAACATACCTTTGCATTAGACCGTCAAGAAGTTCTTTTGCATCTGGCTCGTAAATATAATCCCATCTGTGTTTTAGCTCAGGAGTATCCTCTGGCAACAATGGAAGAAGTTGTCTTATTTCTGGCGTTTGGGTCATGGTGTTTTCAAATCTGTTGCTGGCAAGGAAGACCTTGTCTATTTCACCGCTCTCAAATTTATCAAGCAGGACCTTTATTGAACCAATCAAATCTTCAAGTGCCGGTATGTCACCAAGTTTTTCAGCGGTGGCAACCACGTTGCCCCCAAAAGAATTAAAAAATACTTTTGCTTTTGTTCCAATAGGACAAAACATTTGATTTACTCCTGCTTCTGATTGCTCCTTGAGAAAAGGAAGCAGGGTTCTAAATAAATTTATATTAAGTCCTCCACACAAGCCTTTGTCCGATCCAATAACAATGACGCCTATTCCTTTGACGTCTCTCTCTGACATATAGACAGGCTTATACTCTGGATTTGAGTTAGCCAAATGGCCAATGACCGATAACATTCTGTTAGCGTAAGGTCTGCCCATTTCCATGCGATCCTGTGTCTTGCGCATCTTGCTTGAGGCTACCATTTCCATGGCGCTCGTTATTTTTTGAGTATTAGAAATACTTGAGATCTGCTTTCTAATTTCTTTAGTATTCGCCATTGAGTGCTACCAAGTTTGCGTTGATTTGAATTTATCAAGAGCTTCTGTGAAGGTTGCAAGGATTTCATCTGAGTGTTCACCGCTCTCGGCTAAATTATCCATGAAATCTTTGTGCTCCGAATTCATGTAAGAAATCAGTGCTGATTCAAAATCTGCAATTTTATTGAGCTCCACATCTTTTAAATAACCTTTATCTACGGCGAAAAGAACCAGCCCCATCTCTGAAACCGACATAGGTGAATATTGTTTTTGCTTCATCAATTCTGTTACCTTCTGACCAAGCTCAAGCTGCTCTCTAGATGCATCATCCAAGTCCGATGCAAATTGTGCAAAAGCTTCCAGCTCTCTAAACTGAGCAAGAGCAATTCTCACTCCTCCACCTAATTTTTTAATCAACGGAGTTTGAGCGGCTCCACCCACCCTTGAAACAGAAATCCCTGGATTCATGGCTGGTAATAGACCCTTATTGAAGTAGGAGGTTTCAAGGAAGATCTGACCATCAGTAATGGAAATAACGTTCGTAGGAACGAAAGCTGAGACGTCTCCAGCCTGAGTTTCAATAATTGGCAAAGCGGTCAAAGACCCTGTTTTGCCTTTAACTTTGCCTTCGGTTTGCTCTTCAACATAATCTTCATTCACCCTGCAGCCTCTTTCAAGAAGTCTTGAATGAAGGTAAAAAATATCACCCGGATAAGCTTCTCTTCCCGGCGGCCTTCTGAGTAGAAGCGATATCTGACGATAGGCTACAGCTTGCTTGGAAAGGTCATCATAAATAATAAGCGCGTCCTCCCCTTTGTCTCTGAAATATTCACCCATAGAACACCCCGAGTAAGGCGCAAGAAATTGCATTGGAGCAGGATCAGCTGCTGCTGCTGCAACAATAATTGTATGCTCCATAGCTCCGTATTCTTCAAGTTTTCTAACTACTGCGGCAATAGATGATTGTTTTTGGCCAACAGCTACATACACACAAGTAACGCCAGTTCCTTTTTGATTAATAATTGCATCTAAAGCAATTGCTGTTTTGCCTGTTTGTCGGTCACCAATGATAAGCTCTCTTTGCCCTCTTCCAATTGGCACCATGCTATCAACTGCTTTAAGTCCTATTTGCACAGGCTCATCAACCGGCTTTCTTGTCATTACCCCGGGAGCAACTTTTTCTACCGGGGAAGTTAATTTAGTTTTGATTGGGCCTTTGCCGTCGATTGGGTTTCCAAGGGCATCCACCACTCTTCCAACTAGTTCCGGACCAACAGGAACCTCTAATATCTTGCCTGTGCATTTGGCTACTCCACCTTCGGCAAGTTGTTTATAGTCTCCAAAAATCACCACACCGACTGAGTCTCTTTCTAAGTTAAGTGCCATTCCAGAAACGCCACCTTCAAACTCAATAAGCTCTCCATACATTGCGTCGCTTAATCCATGCACCCTCGCGATGCCGTCTGAAAGAAATACGATCGTTCCCTCGTTGGATTCTGTGGTTGAGGTTTCTAAGGAATCAATTCTTCCCTTTATAATTTCACTTATTTCTGAGGGGTTTAAATTATCCATGGTTCTCCTTTTTAGTTTCTTAATTGTGTTTGAAGCAGGTCTAGTTTTCTTTTAATAGACATATCAAGGACCTGATCTTCATAGGCGATCTTTAGTCCGCCAATTAACGACTTGTCTATGTCAAAATCTACAACAACTTCAGAGTTGAGTCTTTTTTCAAGTGCTGAGGTGATTTTTTTAATTTGTTTTTCTTCTAGCTGGAAAGGCGAAGAAACAGAAACGTTCTTTTTATTAAGGCTTTCAAGGGCCAGCTCGTTAAAGAACTTTATGATCTCAGGAAGATTTTTTAATCTCTTATTATCTCCGCAGACCTTAACGAAAGAGAATGCTTTGTCTGATATCTCACCCTCAAAAAGATCCAAAAATATTTTTGTTTTATCTGAATAAGATAAGTCGGGGTTGAACAACAAATTAGTTATTTTTTGATCAGCACAAACTGTTTTTATTTTTTGCAAATCCGATGACCATTCCTCAATTGAATTATCTTGCTTCGCAACACTAAAAGCTGCTTCTGCATAAGGTCTGGCTATAACCGATTGACTTGTCATAATTCTTTAATAAGTTGATCAACTATTTCTTTGTTAGCACTTTCATCAATCTCCTTGTTTAAAATTTTTGAAGCTCCTGCAACGACCAAAACTGATAACTCTTCCTTGAGCGTTTCTTTGGCTTTATTGGTGCTTTGTGCAATATCAGACTCAGCAGTTTCTTTAATTTTTTTTGCTTCCTCAGTAGCCTGCTCTTTTGCTTCATCTATTAATTGATCAGCCCTTGAGCCAGCCTGATTGATTAGAGTTGAAGCCTCAGATTTTGCCGCATCTATAACTCTGCTAGATTCCTCTTTGGCTTCCTCTAGCTGCCTTTTAGATTCGCTTGCGGCTTGAAGGCCCTCATCTATTTCCTTTCTTCTTTCTTCAAGAACACTTGCCATGCTTGGCCATATGTATCTGTAAGTGATAAATACAAATATGCAAAAAGCTATGAGTTCCGCAAAAAAAGTAGCGTTTATATTCATGCTTTAAGTGAATAAGAACAATAGCCCTACCGCCAAAGAAATGATTGGCAGCGCATCTGTTAGTCCTAGAGCAATCAACACCTGAGCAAAAAGCTGTCCTTGAAGCTCTGGTTGTCTTGCGACTGCCTCTATGTACTTAGAGGTAAGAGTTCCAATTCCGACCCCTCCTCCCAAGGCGCCCAAACCAGTAAGCAAGGCTCCTGCTACTAATCTTAATTCTTCCATATCCGTCTCCTAAAATTGTGGCTAGTGTTTTGTACTAGCCAAGTTTAAATAAGCAATTGTAAGCATCATGAAGATATACGCCTGCAACGCGACAATTAAAATGTGAAATAGTGCCCAAGCTAGATTCATGATCAAGCCAGGCAAAAACCAAAGTGTTTGAGAAAATGACATAAAGAACTGCCCAAACATAATGGCAATCAAAATGAAAATCATCTCGCCAGCAAACAAGTTGCCGTAAAGCCTCAGGGCTAAAGCGACATGCTTAGACACAAAGCTAATAAATTCTAGTGGCCCCAAAGGAACAATAAACAGTTCTTTTAGAAAACCACCCAAGCCATGGGTGTTTATGCTGAAATAGGTTACAAGCACCATTACGACTGCGGCCAAAGCTAAAGGTGCATTCAAATCAGCGGTAGGCAATATCTTAAAGTAGTTTATTCCGCTTCCAGCCTGCCCAAAAAAATTAGCCATTTCCACAGGCAGCAAGTCCATTAAATTCCACGACAAGATCCATAAACAGCTTGCAAATGCAAGCGGGGCTACTATTTTTGAAGTTCCGTGGTACCCAGAAGACACCGCGCTACCGATAAATTCGTGAACAAATTCAACAAAGTTTTGCAGCTTGCCTGGCGTTCCTTTTTTAGCAGATCTATTAATTAGCCCAAAGAAACCAAAGACCAAAACACCCAAGAAAACCGACATAAATATTGTGTCCATGTGAAAGGCCCAAAAACTCATCTCGGATACATCACAGGCTGAGTCTAAGCTTTTTGAAAGGTCTTGTTGGTGATGAGCAAAGCCCCAGGAAGATGTTTTTTCACACCAGCCAAATGTTAAATTTACAAGGTGATGACCTATGTAATCAGAGGTCTCGACTAGATTATTTGATGCTTCTTTAGCCATGTCTTTTAAGGCATTGCATTATAGTTGTCTGGAGCTCATAAACTCAAGGCTATTAAAGCTTTTTTTTCGTTATAAGGGCGTCTAATTTTTCTTGCGGAAAGGACCAATTATCTTGTCTAGCTGATCGAGATCTCTGTAACTAAAAATTATTTTGCCTGATCCGTTTTTTTTATGTTGAATTGATACTGATGAGGATAGCTCGTTGCTGATCTCTTCCTCTAGGGCGCTTATGTTCGCATCCTTTCTTTTTGGGGTTTTCGTCTTACCAGAACCTGACAAATAATCTTGCGCAGCCTTTTCTGTTTGCCTGACAGACCAGCCGTTTTTGGCTGCCTGTTTTGCGAAGGAGGCTTGCGGGCCTTCTGGCAGTGTCAACAATGCTCGAGCGTGGCCCATATCAATGCTTGAGCTTTCCAAAAAGTTTTGGGCTTCTTTGCATAAATTGTTTAGCCTTAAAATGTTTGCTACTCCCGACCTGGATTTCCCAACAGCCGACGCTACGTCTTGCTGGCTAATATTAAATTCCTTTTGGAGCCTTAAAAGACCTCTTGCTTCTTCCATTGGATTCAAGTCTTCTCTCTGCAAATTCTCAATTAAACCCATCCTGATGATTTGATCTTCTGATGCATCTTTAAAAATGGCTGGAATGGTGGTTAGGCCGGCTTGCTTGGATGCCCTCCATCTTCTTTCTCCGGCAATGAGTTCGTAAGCGTCTCCTCCCACTCTTCGAACTATTATTGGCTGAATTACTCCTTGTGAGGAAATTGATTCTGTTAATTCTTCAAGAGACTCTTGGTTAATGTTTTCTCTCGCCTGATATCTGCTGGGGCTAATTTTATCTATAGCTATTTCTTGGCTTTGTGCTTGCTGGGAAGAAATGGGCTCGTCGCCCAACAAGGCGTCCAGGCCTCTCTTTAAAGTTTTTCTGTCTTCGCTCATGCAACCATTGAATCTTTCTCAAACTTTGAAATAACTTCTCCGGCAAGCGCAAGATAAGCTACCGTTCCCTTAGCTTTCGGATCATAAAAGAGACCCGGCTTGCCAGAGCTGGGGGCTTCTGCCAGCTTTACATTTCTTGGGATGACGGTTGAGCAAAGCTCGTTAGGGAAGTATTTTTGCAGTTCTTCTGAGACCTCTCTTGTTAACCTGGCTCTAGGGTCGAACATCGTTCTTAAAATGGCGCTGATTTGTATGTTTTCCCCGGTCTTGCTGTTTATGTCATTAATGGCCTTGTTCAGAGATACAAGCCCTTCCATTGCATAGTATTCACACTGCATGGGAATGATTAGTTTAGAGCTAGCTCTAAGCGCGTTCAAAGTAAGAATACCCAATGACGGAGGACAATCTATTATCACGTAATCGTAACTGCCATCGAGAGACCTCAATGCATTTTTAAGCTGCAGCGACGCGGCAGGAACCGTGGTCATTTCAATATCGGCTGAGATCAGGTCCTGACATGAAGGCACCAAGTCAAAACCAAAATCTGTACAGGGTAGTATTGTTTCTTTAATGTTTGCGCCTCTGGCCAAAACATCCATTATGGTAAGTTTGTCTTCTGCTTTTTCGTGGCCTGATCCGGTGGTAGCGTTAGCCTGGGAGTCAATATCTATAAGGAGGACTTTTCTTTTTGTGGCTGCAAGTGAGGCAGCCAAGTTTACTGCTGTGGTGGTTTTTCCTACCCCGCCTTTTTGGTTAGCTACAACTAAAGTTATCAAGTTTGTATACTATCATTTTTTGGTGGGTTAAATTCTAAGAAGCCTGTTTTTTTTCCTAAAATTTTAGATGCTGCAGAAGGAATGTACTTCCAGTCATTTTTATCTTCGCGCATGGCTTGATGCTCTGAAACCATGAGCAAAATTTTTTGATCTCCGCTCATTTTCCTGAATGCCAGGTTTTGGATTTTTTTGGGCTCTGCAAATGCCCTGGAAATTAGAACATCCTCTTTGATGAGTTTTAGATGCTCAAGCCTTGTTTGCAAGACCTTTGTATTTTGAATGCCAAAATGTGCGAGACAGTGTCTCAAGAAGGATGCTTTTTTGTTGGCTGGCTCAAGCAAAGAGCCAACTTCGTTTCCTAGAATAGAAATCACGAGCCCCGGAAATCCCGCCCCGCTTCCAACATCAATGTAAGAACTATTTTGTATTAAGGGATATAAATGCACAGAGTCAATAATGTGATGATATATGTTTTCTAGGGTGGAATTTTTCGAAACAAGATTTGTTGTCTTGTTCCAATCAAAAACCTTGAGAGCGAACTCTTTTAGCTCCCTTTCTTTTTCTGGTTTTGAGATTTCTTCCAGCGAAGCCTTAAGACTCTCGGATGCTTTCTCGTGCATTTTTATCTGCAGTTTCTTTTTCGTTTCTTTTCAGGTAAATCATTAGCGCCGAGATTGCTGCTGGCGTGATTCCGGGAATTCTCCAGGCTTGTGCCAATGTTTTGGGTTCAACTTTAGAGAGTTTTTGAGTAATTTCTGCTGACAGACCTTTAACTTTTGAGTAGTCAAAATTCGAAGGTATGTAAGCATTTCTGTTTTTCTTCATTTTTTCTATTTCGTCCATCTGTCTTTTGATGTATCCCGAATATCTTTGGTTCGTTTCGATATCAAAAACAATATCGTTTTCTGGGATCTCGATAGAAAATGCCTTGGCTAAATCATGAAAATCTAAGTCCGGCCTCTTCAACAAGTCTAAAAAACAGGTGGCCGACTTTGGCTCTTTAATATTTAAGGCGCTATATATTTTTTCGTCTTCGGGCCTGAGAAATAACTTTGCTAGTTTGTCTTTCTCCTTAATTATTTTATTTTTCTTTTCAGAAAATATTTTATATCTGCTCTCGGACACCAGGCCGGCCTTGTAAGCTTTTTCTGTGATTCTTTGGTCGGCATTATCCTCTCTTAAAATTAATCTATGTTCAGATCTGCTGGTGAACATTCTGTATGGTTCCTTCGTTCCAAGAGTTACAAGATCGTCGATTAAAACCCCCAGATAAGATTCTTCTCGACCCGGCGTCCAAGGATCTTTTCCTAAAAAAGACAGGGCGGCGTTTGCACCGGCTACAAGCCCTTGGGCTGCAGCTTCCTCATACCCTGTTGTGCCATTGATTTGACCTGCAAAGTAAAGGTTTTTTACTTTTCTCGTTTCCAGCGTTTCATGCAGCTCTCTGGGATCAAAAAAATCATATTCGACCGCATATCCATATTGAGTTATTTGAGCGCTTTCAAACCCTTCGATTGATCTAACAAATTTTTCCTGGCAGTCCTTCGGCAAGCTTGTCGAAATTCCGTTTGGATATACTAAGTCAGAATTTAATCCTTCCGGCTCTATGAATATTTGGTGGGAATTTTTATCTTTAAATCTGAATATTTTGTCTTCGATGGATGGACAGTACCTTGGCCCAGCTCCTTCTATCTTTCCTGAGAACATTGGAGATCTATCAAGGTCGCCTATTATGATTTCGTGAGTTTTTTCGTTTGTTCTAGTTATAAAGCAAGGCACTTGCTTGGGGTGAATGCTTTGATCGCTTAAAAAAGAAATCGTGGGTCTAGGGACGTCACCTTTCTGCTCTTCTAAAATTTCCCAATTTATAGAGTCTTTATGAATTCTTGGAGGAGTTCCTGTTTTTAATCTGCCAACTGAAAAATCAATATTTCTTAATTTTTCTGCTAATTTTTTTGAGGAGTTGTCTCCAACCCTCCCCCCTTCGTTGTTGTCCATTCCGGTAAAAAGCTTTCCATTAAGAAAGGTCCCTGTTGTCAAAATTACTTTTTGAGCCTTTAAAGTTTTACCTTCGCCGACAGTAACCGAAACGATTTGATTGTTTTGTATGTCAAAGTCAGTAACCTCGCCTTCTACAATCTCGAGATTTTCAAGGTTCTTCAGTTCTTTTTGAACAGATTTTTTGTATAACTCCCTATCTGCCTGTGCGCGCGTAGCTCTGACGGCTGGTCCTTTCGAAGAATTCAAAACTTTTAGATGTATGGCAGCCCTGTCGGCGCACCTTGCCATTATTCCGTCAGCTGCATCTATCTCTTTTACAAGGTGGCTTTTTCCTACTCCGCCAATAGCGGGGTTGCATGACATTTGACCAATGGTTTCAAACTTATGAGTAACCAAGATGGTTTTAACTCCAATTCTAGCAGCTGCCGCAGCTGCCTCACACCCTGCATGGCCGCCACCTATAACTATTATGTCCGCCCTCATTAAAAATATTATATATATGTATTTATATATTAGAGAGTATATGTTTATTGTTGTTAGCCCTGTTGATAAGTGGAAAAAAGTCTATGACGCCAGAAAAGCAAGGGAGTTAAGAGGGGTCAGCCTTGTTACTAAGCTTGTTTAAAAGCTGTGTTTTGGATCTTTTAAGGTGTTGAGAAAATAACCACAAATAGTTACTCACAGCTTTTTAAAAAGATTTTAATACAACAAAAAACACATTAATCACATGATATAAATTATAGTTAGCGCTCACTTACCTATACAAAAAGCGGAAAATATTTCCCCCAAAAAGTCATCGGCGCTCATGGGAGACTTAATGTCTCCTAACAAGATATCTGCCAACTTAAGGTGCTCTGCAGCTATATCAACGTTTTTCATATCAATTGGGCCCGGACAAGAGTCTATCTCCAAAAATGCTTTTTTAACCAAGTTTCGATGCCTTTCTCTAGCTGAAAATAAAGCATCAGTTACACCGCCCGAAAGGAGCTCGTAAATTTTTTCTTCAAGAGCACCGATGTTTCTTTTTTTAAGAGCAGAAACAACAACCCCATCAAACCCTTTGGGCGGGCCAGATATGTCAGACTTATTAAAGACTTTTAAGATATTTTCGTCTTTTTTTAGGCTAAAATCCCTGTTTTCCGAATCAACAACCTCCAAGATCAGGTCTGCACCCTCTATTAACGATCTAGATTTATCTATTCCAAGCTTTTCTATTTCATCCTTCGTTTCTTCGTTAATTCCTGCTGTATCATAAATATCTACTTGCAGGTCTTTAATTTGGATTTTTTTATAAATTGGGTCCCTGGTAGTTCCTTTAATTTCAGCCACAATCGAAGCTTCTTCTCCAGAAAGAATGTTCATAATGCTAGACTTGCCCACGTTTGGAGGCCCAGCGACGACAACCCTGTGTTCAGACATTATCCTTATTCCTTCCTCTATTCTTGCATCAAAATCCTCTAAAAGACATCTAAAATCATTGAAAAGACTATTAATTTGCATAAAATCTATGTTTGTATCTTGGTCAGAAAAATCAATTGAAGACTCTACAAGTATTCTTATTTTTCTCAGATTTTCCAAGATTTTGTCAACACTTTCACCGAAATTGCCAGAAACTGACTTTGATGCTGCCACCATTGCAGCGCCAGAGCTAGCATTTATGAGGTCGATAACGGCTTCAGACTGCGCAAGGTCAATCTTGTTGTTAAGAAAGGCTCTTTGGGTAAATTCGCCTGGCTTTGCGTCTCTGGCGCCCAACTCAATGCATTTCTGAATCAAAGCCCTAACAATCAAAGGATTTCCGTGACACGATATTTCAGCCACATCTTCCCCAGTATATGATGCAGGGCCTTCAAAACAAGATATAAGACACTTTTCAATAAACCCCTCCGAAAGGCTTGTTTCGGCTACTTTTGATGTTCCATGGTCAAATTTTTGTGAAAATAGGCCATAAATGATGCTTTTCACCTCTTTTCCGCTAATTCTTACAATTGATATAGCCCCTCTTCCTGGAGGAGTAGAACAAGCGACAATTGCCTGCTCCATTATTTTCTTAGAATCTTTCCCTGGGAGAATGCATAAGCATTTGTAGGGCAGAAACAAGTGAGTTAACCAACCAATAAAGCACTAGCCCCGCCGGAAAGAAAGCAAAAAGTACACCAAAAATAATAGGCATAAACTTAAAGATCCTCGCCTGCATTGGATCTACACCCGCCGGTTGAGGCTGCAAAAGCTGCATTAGATACATTGCCCCCATGTTTAACAAAGGCAGAATAAACAATGGGTCCCTTACAGACAAATCAACAATCCAAAACATGAATGGCGCATGTCTGAGCTCAACCGTCTCAATTAGAACCCAATAAAAAGCAAGGAAAAAAGGCATTTGTAGCAGCATTGGAAGGCATCCCAGCGCAGGATTCACTTTTTCTTTTGAATAAAGAGCCATCATCTCCCTAGACATAGCCTGCCTGTCGTCACCATACCTCTCTTGAAGCTCCTTGATTTTTGGCTGAAGTTGCCTCATTTTCCCCATACTCTTGTATGCAACATAAGACAGAGGCCATAAGAAAATCTTTATTAGGACTGTCACCAGCACAATAGACCACCCCCAGCTGCTAATTGCTTGATTAATAAGGTTCATTACCCAAAAAATAGGCTGACCAATCCAATAAAGGAAACCATAATCTATGGCTAAACCGAGCTTTGGGTGCATTAAGTCTAAATTTTCCTTAATTTTTGGACCAGAATAGACTGCATACGCGTTTTTTATTGAGGCGCCTGGAGCAACCTTTTTGGTCTCTTCAACAAATCCAACAGAAAAAGAACCATCATTTTTATTTTTCTTGCCTTGAAGTAGGCTGTTGGACGACTGATTGGGTAGTAGGGAGGTTAAGAAATAATGTTGAATCATTGAAATCCAACCCCCGCTGGTTGATGTTCTAAATTCTACTTCTTCGATTTCTGAGAAAGATCTTTTATCATAGTTTTCACCATCATAAGAAAACGCAGGACCCAAATATGCCCAAGAAGAAGGTTGGGTAAATATGCCCCCAGAACCAGAAATAGTTTTCTCGGATGAGCGGTTTATTTTTGCATATGGCGCGACTGAAACTTCTACGACTTCTCCATTAAAAAATTCTTCATCAAAATTAATTCTGAAGTTTTCCCCCAAGCTAATTTTCTTAGAATGAGTGGAGCCATTTGGAAGTCTTCTTATAAGCTCAACTGAATCTTTTGATTTAGACAATACAGAAAAATAATTTCCTTCTGGCGCGTTAGACATTCCTGAAACAACAAAACCACCATCTAAAAAATAGTTCTCTTTACCACACTTGTTGAAAAGTAAAGTATTAGCCTGGCCATTAATTTCCAAAGGATAATTCAATAATTCTGATTTTATAATCTGTCCGTTGGACAGGCTTATTTCAAGCTTCTGATTTTCATTAGAGACTTCGACTGTTTCTTCGGCGCCACATATCAAAGAGGTGATATTGCTTGACTCAGCAAAAGAACTTGACTCATCCACAAAAGAATCAGGCTCAGGGGTTGGATTAGTTGGTAAGTACTCACTATCGTTTAAAGTATTTTCAGAAGTTGATTCTTCCTGAGCGGGCGGATTCCAATTGATAAGCAATAAATAACTAAAAATGAAGATTGAAAATACTAAAAAGTATCTTTGAAAATTATCAATCATTCTTTGCTTTCTCCGGAACGGGATCATAACCATATGATCCAAGAGGATGACATTTTGAAATTCTTTTTAAGCTGTAATATGTGCCCTTCATCACGCCATGAATCTCAATACAATTTTTAGCGTACTCAGAACATGTTGGTTGAAATCTGCAAGTGGGTCCAAAGTAGGGACTCACTGATCTTTGATAAACAACAATCAAGAAAACTAATATTTTTTTTAAATCAAATCTTTTCAATTTTTGACTCTAAATCAATGAAATTTTTTTTTACTTTTAATTTATCAAATTCCTCTATTTTATTTTTAACCATGAGGACGGCGTCAAAAGAGTTTAGCTCAGATCTCATTATAATCTCTCTAAATTTTCTTTTAATATAATTTCGATTGACAGCTAATTTAACAAACTTTTTTTGAATAATAATTCCAGTCCTGGTTGAGGATATTTCGTTTTTTTTCAGAATTACTAGAAAGGGCCCAGATGAGAAGGAAGTGTCTGAATTTTTGAAGACGTTATCAAAATCTTTTTTTCCTACCAGAGCAGGCATTTTCATTTTAAGCAGATAAAACTTTTCTGCCTTTTCTTCTTCTGTTGTTTATAACAGCTCTGCCGCCGGCAGAAGACATTCTGGCTCTAAATCCGTGAGTCCTTTTCCTTTTCAGTTTGCTTGGTTGATATGTTCTTTTCATTACGAGTTAATTAAGATGGAGAATGATATATTAATTAAGTGAATAAATAAAACTCTAATTAATTATATTATTAACAAGTTATTCACAATTTTTCACATGATTATCCTGTGGATAAGTTATAATAAAGATATTATTATCTTTTTATGAATTATCAAGCCTGGGAAGAATGCAGAAAATCGCTTGAACTAGAGCTAAACCAGGATGAATTCTCTACTTGGATAAGTCCATTAGCTTACTCAGAAGAACAAGACGAATTTGGCATGCAAGCTGTAACGCTTCTAGCCCCAAATGATTTCATCAAAGAACATGTTAAACAAAATTATGATTCCATCATAAAACAATATTTATCTAGATCTCTTGATTCTGAAAATCTAAGTTTAAATTATGATTTATTCAATTCTCCTAAACCATTGATTACAAAGGATAAATCTAAAAAAATTCCTTTTCTAGATGACAAAGAAAATTCACTTTTTGAAAATTTTACATTCGAAACTTTTGTTGAAGGTAAATCGAATAATATAGCTTTAGCTGCGGCAAAACAGGTTGCTGATTCACCCAGAGGCGCATACAACCCTTTATTTATATACGGCGGGGTTGGTTTAGGTAAAACTCATTTAATGCATGCTGTAGGAAATAAACTTAAAGAAAAAGATCCATCTAAAAGAATTGTTTATATTCATTCCGAGAGGTTTGTAAGTGATATGGTTAAATCACTTCAATTAGGTGCAATAAATGAGTTCAAGCAGTTTTATAGAGGCGTAGATGCCTTGCTGATAGACGACATTCAGTTTTT
>CACFKX010000009.1:0-42659 GCA_902566955.1 uncultured SAR86 cluster bacterium
GCCTAGTTAGAGAGGTTTTTAGAGAGCATCATATTCAGTCACTCACTGGGAAAATTGGTATTGCACATGTTAGGTACCCCACTGCCGGTGGGGCTTCAAGGGAGTTAGCTCAACCTATGTATGTAAATTCACCATACGGTATAAGTATTGTTCATAATGGCAATTTAGTGAATACAGATTCTCTATGCGAAGAACTTGCTGAGACAGATAGAAGGCACTTAAACACAAATTCAGATTCAGAAGTAATCCTGAATATTTTTGCTCATGAGCTGCAACAGATTGGCGGTGTTCAACCTTCTAAAGAAGAAATTTTCGAGGCTGTTACAAGGATGCAATCAAGATTATCTGGAGCATACTCAATAATAATTATGATCAACAATGTTGGATTAGTAGCAGTTAGAGACCCCCACGGAATAAGACCTTTAATCATAGGCAAGAGGGATGAGGATCTTATGGGGGCAGAATATATGATTGCCTCCGAAAGCGCAGCAATTGACGCACTTGATTTTAAAATCATTGATGACATTGCGGCTGGTGAAACAATTTTTATTTCAAAAGAAGGAAAAATGAGCAGATCCAAAAGTCAAAAGGCAACAAAGCATAGCCCGTGTATTTTTGAATACGTTTATTTAGCAAGACCTGATTCAGTTATTGATAAAGTATCTGTTCATAAAGCTAGACAAAGAATGGGCACTTACCTTGGCGAAAAAATACTTGGTCTGTATCCTGAACACGAAATAGATGTGGTTATACCCATTCCTGAAAGCAGCACAACATCAGCAAACGAAGTGGCAAAGAAACTGGGTTTACCTTACAGAGAGGGTTTTGTGAAGAATAGATATATCGGAAGGACATTTATCATGCCCAAACAAGAGATGCGAAGAAAATCTGTTAAGAGAAAACTTAATCCAATTACCATGGAATTTGAAGGCAAAAATGTTCTTCTTGTAGATGATTCAATTGTTAGGGGCACCACAAGTAAGCAAATAGTAGAAATGGCTAGAGAAGCTGGAGCAAAAAAAGTTTTTTTTGCATCCGCAGCACCTCCAATTAGATTTCAAAATGTTTATGGAATTGACATGGCTGCAACTACCGAGTTGATTGCTCATCAAAAAGATGAAGGTCAAATTGCAGAATATATAGGAGCCGATTGGCTGGTTTACCAAAATTTAGAGGATCTTATAAGAAGCGCTAAAGAAGGAAATAAAGAGATTGAAAATTTTGAAACCTCTATCTTTGATGGTGAATATTTAGATGACCAAGTTTCTTCTGATTACTTGAAAAATCTTGAGGTCTTGAGATCTGATTCAAATAAAATCTAATTAGATTCAATAGTTACAGCTGGAAGTTTTGCATTATCAGCTGCATCTTTATAGCTCTTGATCTCGTTAAAATTCATATATCGAAAAATGTCAGCTGACATAGTATTTATTTCAGACATAAAACTCTGATATTCATCATTTGTAGGAAGTTTTCCTAGAATAGATGAAATCGCGGCAAGTTCCGCCGAAGCGAGATATACATCAGCGCCATCACCCAGTCTGTTTGGAAAGTTCCTTGTTGAGGTTGATACAACGGTTGAATTAGGCTCAACTCTTGCTTGATTGCCCATACATAAAGAACATCCAGGAACTTCAGTTCTTACTCCAGCTTTTTTGAAAATATCATAGAAGCCTTCCTGTTCAAGTTGAAACTTATCCATTCTAGTGGGAGGAGAAATCCATAATCTTGTTGGAAGTGAAGAGGTATCCTTTAAAAGTTTTCCAGCAGCTCTAAAATGGCCAATATTTGTCATGCAAGAACCAATAAATACCTCATCAATTTTATCTTCTCCAATTTCAGAAAGTGTTTTTATGTCGTCTGGATCATTTGGACAAGCTAAAAGGGGCTCTTTTATTTCATTAAGATCAATTTCAATTGTAGCTGCATATTTGGCATTATCATCCGGTTTAAGTAAGACAGGATTTTGAATCCATTGTTCCATTTTTTGAGCTCTTCTTTCTAAGGTCCTTGCATCTCCGTATCCCTCAGAAATGAGCCATCTCAAAAGAACTATATTTGATTTTAGATATTCTAAAATTGGTTCTTCATCTAAAAGAACAGTACACCCAGATGCAGATCTTTCTGCTGAAGCATCGGACAACTCAAAGGCTTGTTCAATTTTTAAATTTGGTAATCCTTCAATTTCGAGACATCTACCAGAGAAAATATTTTTCTTTCCTTCTTTCTCAACAGTGAGAAGACCCTTTTGAATAGCTGCATAAGGAATTGCGTTAACAAGGTCTCTAAGAGTTATTCCAGGTTGCATTTCTCCAGAAAACCTTACCAAGACAGATTCAGGCATATCTAAAGGAATCACGCCTAGAGCTGCTCCAAATGCTACAAGTCCAGACCCAGCTGGAAAACTAATTCCTATTGGGAATCTAGTATGGGAATCTCCCCCAGTTCCAACAGTATCTGGAAGTAACATTCTATTTAACCAAGAATGAATGATCCCGTCTCCGGGTTGCAAAGCAACCCCACCGCGCGTTTTGATAAATTCTGGCAAAGTGTGCTGTGTTTCTATATCAACAGGCTTAGGATATGCAGCGGTATGACAAAAAGACTGCATAACTAAATCAGATGTGAAACCCAAACAAGCTAGTTCCTTAAGTTCATCTCTTGTCATTGGTCCAGTGGTATCTTGAGAACCAACTGTAGTCATAATTGGTTCACAATAGGTGCCAGGTCTGATGCCTTCAACACCACAAGCTTTACCAACAATTTTTTGAGCAAGAGTATAGCCGTCTTTTGATTCATCTGCTTTCCCTGGTCTCACAAATACATCTGTTGCTGGCAAGTTCAAAAAATCCCTGGCTTTATCAGTCAAGCTTCTACCGATTATCAGCGGTATTCTCCCACCAGCTCTGACTTCATCTAGAAAAGTTTCTGACTTAAGTTCAAAAGAAGATATGTTTTCAGAGCTCTCATTTTCAATTTTTCCTTCGTGAGGAAATATTGTTATCACATCACCAGTTTCCATTTTTTCAACATCTGCTTCGAAAACAAGAGTACCGGCATCTTCCATTGTATTAAAGAAAATAGGAGCTATTTTGGTTCCTATGCATATGCCCCCTGTTCTTTTATTTGGGATGAAAGGAATATCATCTCCCATATGCCATAAGACTGAATTTGTTGCCGATTTTCTAGAAGATCCAGTACCAACGACATCACCTACCAGACAAACCGGATGACCTTTTTCTTTTAATTTTTTTATTTCTCCAAGAGGATCATTAGATAAACCTCGTCTTGGCATTTTGTACATCGCCAAAGCATGCAATGGAATATCTGGTCTAGACCAAGCATCCGGTGCAGGAGAAAGATCATCAGTATTTGTTTCACCAGGAACTTTAAAAACAGTCGTAGTTATTGATTGAGGTACTTCGGGTTTGGATGTAAACCATTCTGCTTCTGCCCAAGATTTTAAAACTTTTTCTGCATTCGTAGAATCTTTTGATTTTTCTGCTACGTCATTGAAAGCATCGAAAACCAATAAAGTCTGTGAAAGTGCTCTAACAGCATCATCTCCACATTCGTCATCATCGAGAAGATTAATAAGAGGTTCAACATTGTAACCACCGAGCATAGTCCCTAGGTAAAAAGTAGCTTTTGTGGGATCAATCAAATCAGATGTGATCTTTTTTGTGGCGATATCATTAAGAAATGCTGCTTTTACATAGGCAGCATCGTCTACTCCAGCAGGAACTCTGTTGATTAATAGATCTAGTAATAATTCTCCGTCCTCAGAATTCTCTTTGATTAGCTCAACAAGATCGGCAGTTTGTTCAGCATCGAGTGGTTCTGGCGGAATGCCAAGTTCGGCTCTTTCTTTTTCAATTTTTTTATATGCTTCTAACATAAACCCCTAAAAAAGTTGCTAGTATACCCTTTATGCAGAAGAAGACTAGAACCCCATGCGTTGGAATATGTTCTACGACTTATGGAGACGAAGTTTGTAGGGGGTGCAAAAGGTTTTACTTCGAGGTAATTAACTGGAATAAATACGACGAAGATGAAAAAGATGCAATTTGGACGAGATTGGAATCTTTGAAAACTCAAATTATTTATTCAAAAATAAAAAAAATAAACTCAAGAAAACTAGCTACAAAAATCGCCGAATTAGATTTAAAAATAAAAACAGATCTCAATGAGTACTGCCAAATTTTCGATTTAATTAAACTTGTCAGTGAAAGTTTTGAAGACTTGAGTGATTTTGGAATAACTTTTCATGATGAAAGCATGAACCTAGAAATACTCAAGAGAGATATAGAAGAAGAACTTTTAGCTTTATCAGATGCTCATTATTCAAAGTACTTTAAAGATCCTCTCGAGCAGAAAAAAGCTTAAAAAGTTTCTAAAGAAATCTCTCCATCAATTACCGTTGCATAGTTAACTTCATTTTCCCAATCACTTAAGACCACTCTTACAAGATTTTCATCTTTATGAATGAAGGGTCTATGAGTATGTCCATGAATCATTTTGTTTATACTAAATTCACTACTAATTTTTAAGACAGATTCACGATTAACATCCATAATTTCATTTTTTTTATTACCAGTTTCTTCGTTGCTCATTTCTCTTAAACCAGATGCTATATCAAATCTTTCTTGTAAAGATTTAGATAAAAAGTCATCTCGCCAATTCTTATCCCTAACAAGTTTTCTAAATTCCTGATATCTAACGTCATCTGTGCAAAGGGTATCTCCATGAAGAAGGAGTATCTTAGAAGCTCCATCTTCATAAATATAATAATCAGAAAGAAGTTTCGCTTTTATAGATGAGCAAAAATTTTCTCCAATTAAAAAGTCTCTATTACCGTGCATTAGAAAAACTTTTATTCCATCAGTGGATACTTTTTTTAAAATTTCAATGACATTTTTATTAAACTCGGATTCATTATCATCACCAATCCAAGTTTCGAACAAATCACCCAAGATAAATAAATTATCAAATCCATTAACTTTTGAGGATAAAAACCTCTCAAATTTGTCATACAAAGCAAGGTCCGATTCATGTAAATGTAAATCAGATATTAGAACTGCACTCATGAATGAGTTATTGTTTTAGAGATGCACTCAGAATTTTTATATCTTCTCTTGGTACGTCCTGATAAGGTCCAAAGCTTCCTGTTTGCACTGTTGCCATTTCATCGACAACTTCTTGACCCTTTACGACTTTTCCAAAGACAGCGTATCCCCATCCCATTGGAGTTTCAGAGGAAAAATCTAGACTAATATTATCTTGAAGATTAATGAAAAACTGTGAAGTTGCTGAGTGAGGATCATTGGTTCGGGCCATTGATAATGTATACCTATCATTTTTTAAACCATTATTGGCTTCATTTTGTATTGGTTCCTGAGTTTCTTTTTGTTCCATTCCAGAAATATGACCGCCTCCTTGGACAACAAAACCTGGAATTATTCTATGAAAGATTGTTTCCTCAAAAAAACCGCTTTCAACGTAAGACACAAAGTTTTTAACTGTTATCGGCGCATCATCTTCGTAAAGTTCAATTTCCAAAGTGCCCATTGTCGTGACTAGAACTACAATAATATTATTCATAATTTCCTCTTTAGATATCATTCTAATCTATAATTGATCTTCTCTGAAATGAAGATATTTGATTCAAAAAGTTCTAAAAAGATAAGTTTTAATCCATTAAAAGAAGGAAAAGTATCACTTTACGTTTGTGGAATGACAGTTTATGACTCTTGCCACATTGGACATCTTAGAACTTTTTTATCCTTTGATTTTATAGTTAAGTCCTTTAAGGCTCTCAACTATGATGTCCATTATGTAAGAAATATTACTGATGTAGATGACAAAATAATTGCTAAAGCAAAATCTGAAAATACCTCTCCTTCAGCTATTTCAGAAAAGTATATTCAGGAAATGCATGATGATTTCTCCTCTATGTCTATGCTGTCACCAGACGTTGAGCCAAAAGTTACTGAACACATGGATTCCATAATTTCCTTCATAGATGATTTAATCTCTAAGAATTTTGCTTATACAACCAAACACGGAGATGTTTTTTTTGACGTAGAGTCTTTTGAAAATTATGGAGAGTTATCGAATAGAAATCTCGAAGATATGGTTTCTGGATCAAGAATTGACATAGATGATACTAAAAAAAATCCAGCTGACTTTGCGCTTTGGAAAATCTCCTCTGATGAAGCTTCTTGGAACTCACCTTGGGGGAAAGGAAGACCTGGCTGGCATATTGAGTGTTCGGCTATGAGTAGAGATTATTTGGGAAAAAATTTTGATATTCATGGAGGAGGTTTAGACCTTAAATTCCCTCATCATGAAAACGAAAATGCTCAATCTAAATGTAACCATGATGGATTATTTGCTAACTTTTGGTTGCACACCGGACCTTTAACTATAGAGGAAGAGAAGATGTCAAAGTCTCTAGGAAATTTCGTTACAATCAAAAACATCTTGAAAAAATATCACCCGGAGGTGATTAGATTTTTTCTTTTTTCTACTCACTACAGGAATCCTTTGAATTTTTCTTTTCATGGACTTGATGAAAGTAAAAAAACACTCGATAAATTTTATGATGCTTTAAGAAAAGTAGATTTATCTGACACTAAAAATATTCCTCTCGATGAGGGAGTCATTGAAAGTTTGAAAGATGATTTCAACTCTCCTAAATTGATCTCTTTTCTGCATAAGATATTAGATAAATTAAATAAGTCATTTCTTAATAATAAAAACGAATCTAAATCTATAGCTGATCTTCTTATTTCATCAGGGAGTGTAATGGGATTATTTCAATCTAAGCCAGACGAGTATTTTAAATTTATTTCATCTGAAGTACTTATAACGGAGGAAGAAATAGAAGATTTAATAACTGAAAGAAATCTTGCAAGAAATCAAAAAGACTTTATTAAGTCAGACAAGATTAGAGATGATTTAAAAGCTAAGGGAATTAATCTTGAAGATATTGGAGAAAAAACTATCTGGAAAAGGGTGACTTTAGATGAATAAATTAAGCAAATAAATTAAATACCCTAAAATAAAAATTAATCCAAAGCCGTAAAAAAGAATTCTGGAAAGACCATCTTTTTGTCTACCAACCACAAGAGCAAGAATAAACAACGCGCTAAAAACGCTCATAATCAAGAAATCCCTCGTGAAAATTACACCATCAAATACTTCATTGCTGCCAAATGCAATGATTGGAAACACCACCACAATATTTAAAAAATTAGATCCAAGAACATTTCCTATGACTATCAAAGATTTATCTTGTCTTATCGCAGCAACGGTTGCCGCAAGTTCAGGGAGACTTGTACCCACAGCTATGATGCTTAGTCCAATGATTACCTCAGATAATCCAAAATAAATTGCTATCGATTCAGCTCCAGTGACAGTAAGTTCCGAACCAATTATTAGTATCAAAAGGCTCAAAATGGTAAAGAAAATAACTTTCATTAACCCTGAATCTTGATTAATGACTTCAATATCAGCCTCTTCAGATCTTAATAAATTCAATACAAATAAAATTATTAGACAAATACATAAAATTCCATCCCCTATGCTCAGCCTTAAGTCAAAAAGACAATAACCTGCAATGAGAGTGCATAAAATGAATAGAAAAATATTTCTTAAATCAAGAGGTATAGCTTTGGAGGCTAAAGCAAAACAACTCAATCCAAATATAAGACCTATATTGCTGATATTTGATCCAATTGAATTTCCTAATGCAATCTCAGGAGTATCGTTAAGCACAGATGAAATGCTTACAAATATTTCGGGTGCTGACGTTCCGAGAGCAATTAAAGTTAAACCAATAATTAAATCACTAATGCCAATTTTTCTTGCCAATATTGAAGAATTTGATATGAATTTGTCAGCACCCCAAATGAGACCTACTAGTCCAATAGAAAGCAAGATAAATGATATTAATACTGACATTAACCAAGTAATTTAATTTTTCTGTTATAAGCGCAATAGTCACACCTATCTGACTCTTTTGGGAGTTCGTCGCTGTTCAAGCAATTTTTAATTTCCTTCAAAGCAGGGGTTACCCATGAATCATTAGCTTTGTATGGCAAAATTTTAACTTCAAAATTTAAGCAATTATCAAAAACCTTTGAATCTTTTATACCATTGCAGTAAACAAAATATGACATATCGTCCACATCAAAGCCATTTTGCCTGAATAGCCACTGATAAATTTCAATTTGTCTTTTGTATGAAATTTGCCAGGGAGCGTCTATGGTTACATCCCCTTTTTTTGAAGTCGCTTTATAGTCAGCAATTATCAATTTATCATTTTTAGTATTAATCCAAACGTCATCAACAAGACCATAAATATAAAAATTTAGCTCTTTTAATTCGACGCCAATCCCTTGATTTCTTGTTCTCCAAATTTCAATATCAGGATGATCGTAAGGTTTAGCATCTATAGAAGATTCAATGAGATATGGATGATTGTTTTCTGTACCTCTGTAAGAATCAAATTCATCTTTCAAGAGTTGATCAACTGCATTATTTAAATTGAATGGAAAGGAATCTGGCTTTTTTAATCCTAATTTTTCTTCTAAGTAAAAACATCTTTTACATTTTGAAAAATTTTCAATTCTACTACGACTTAATTTATAAGGTTTGTCAGATCTAGGATCGTATAATGGCATAAAATTCTGGCTCCGCGAGCAGGGCTCGAACCTGCGACCCAGTGATTAACAGTCACTTGCTCTACCAACTGAGCTATCGCGGAAAAGAGGGTATTATAAGCAAAAACATCTAATATGAGTAAACCATTTGAAATAGTTTCAGCATTTAAGCCTTCTGGAGATCAACCAGTTGCTATTCAAAAAGTGGTTGAAGGAATTAATTCGGGTCTATTAAATCAAACACTAAAGGGAGTAACTGGTTCAGGAAAAACATTCGCTATGGCGAACGTTATTCAAAATCTTCAAAGACCGGCCATCGTTATGGCTCATAATAAAACTTTAGCTGCACAGCTTTATGGCGAGTTTAAAGAATTTTTTCCAAACAATGCAGTTGAATATTTTGTCTCTTACTACGATTATTATCAGCCTGAAGCTTACGTCCCAGTATCAGATACCTTTATAGAAAAAGATGCTTCTATAAATGAACACATTGAACAAATGCGACTTTCAGCAACAAAAGCTGTAATGGAGAGACGGGATGTTGTGATTGTTGCCACAGTCTCAGCTATCTATGGATTGGGCGATCCAAAATCATATTTGCAAATGGTTCTCCATTTAGATGTAGGAGACGAAATAGACCAAAGAATTATTCTTAGAAGACTCGCTGAGCTTCAATATTCCAGAAATGAAGTAGATTTCAAAAGAGCTACTTTTAGAGTCAGAGGCGACGTAATTGATATTTTTCCAGCAGATTCAGACAAGGAAGCCGTGAGAATTGAACTTTTTGATAGTGAAATCGAAGCCATAAAGTTTTTTGATCCTCTTACGGGAGAAATCTTTAGGGAAGTGCCTAGAGTAACAATTTTCCCAAAAACTCATTACGTAACATCAAAAGAAGTTATTGCGAGTGCTATTAATAAGATAAAAAGTGAAATGAAAGAAAGGGTCAGCTATCTTGAAGCTAATAATAAACTTGTAGAAGCCCAAAGAATTGAGCAAAGAACAAAATATGACTTGGAGATGATGAGGGAATTAGGTTTTTGCAGCGGTATTGAAAATTACTCCAGATACCTTTCTGGAAGAGAGGAAGGTGAGGCTCCTCCTACGCTTTATGAATATTTACCAGAGGATGCGCTAGTTTTCATTGATGAATCTCACGTTACTTTGCCTCAATTAACGGGAATGTATAGAGGAGATCGATCAAGAAAAGAAACATTAGTTGAGTATGGTTTCAGACTTCCAAGTGCTTTAGATAACCGTCCGTTAAGATTCGATGAGTGGGAGAGTTTATCCGGTCAAAGGATATTTGTTTCAGCTACGCCCGGAAATTATGAAAATGATAATTCAGGACAAACAGTTGATCTGATTGTAAGGCCAACAGGATTACTTGATCCTACGATAGAAATCAAACCTGCGGAAAACCAAGTAGATGATCTGCTTGACCAAATTCATCAGAGAATTAAGAAGAAAGAAAGAGTTTTAGTGACTGTTTTAACGAAGAGAATGGCAGAGGATTTAAGCAGTTACTTGTATGAACAAGACATAGATGTTCGATATTTACATTCTGATATTGATACCGTCGAAAGGGTCGAGATACTTCGAGATCTTAGACTTGGTAAATTTGATGTTCTGGTTGGTATAAATTTGTTGAGAGAGGGCCTTGATCTTCCGGAGGTATCTTTAGTAGCTGTTTTGGATGCTGATAAAGAAGGCTTTTTAAGATCTGAAACTTCGTTAATTCAGACTATAGGAAGAGCAGCTAGACATAAAAGTGGGCATGCAATTTTATATGCAGATCAAATGACCGGCTCAATAGAGAGGACAATAAAAGAAACAGAACACAGAAGAAGCCTGCAAGAAAAATATAATAAAAAAAATAATATTGAGCCAGAAAGTATCCTTAAAAGTGTCAGTGATATTATGGAGGGAGCAAGAAATATTCCGGGTAAAAAATTCATTGAGGAAGCGCAAGAATTAATTGAAGAAGACTATTCCTCTCCCAAGGAGCTAGCTAGAAGAATTGATGAATTAGAATCTTTAATGTTAGAACACGCAAACAAGCTGGAGTTTGAAGAAGCTGCAAATATTAGAGATCAGATATCTGCATTGAAAGAAAAATTAATTGCCGCTTAATAATTGCTTTTAAAAAAAGTTATAATGAGCTTTGCAAACTTCAATGCCTTCAAAAGAAAATACTAAGCATCAAGTATTATTATTAGGAAAAAGCACTTTTTCTTCTTTCAAAACAAAGAAAATAATAAAGTTTCAGAAAACTAATTATTCTCTCAACATAAAATCTATTACCAATCTTTTTGTCCTAGAAATCACACTAAAATCCTATCAATCCAACAAGACAAAAATTTTAAAATTATTGGATGCAAGGGAAGTAAAGGACATCGGTCAGAATTCAATAATTATATGCCCTAGAAGGGGTACAGAATCTCCATGGGCATCCAAATCAAAAGATATTTTTATTAGTTGCGGAGTTGAGGATTTATTCAATATTGAAAAATTAAGACTTTACAAAACTGAAGGCGTTAACGAGCTTTATGATTCAGAACTATTTGACCCATTAACAGAAGAACGCATCAATAAAGAAAATTTAAATAATTTATTTTATAAAAATAAAAAAAAGTTTCTTAAAGAAATAGATCTCAATCAAAACATCAATGAAATTAATTCCAAACTTGGTTTGGCACTAAATGATTTTGAGATTGAATATTTAAAACAAAATTATGAGGATCTTGGAAGAAGACCAACAGATTGTGAGTTAATGATGTTTTCACAAATTAACTCGGAACACTGCAGACATAAAATTTTTAATTCAAAGTGGGTGATTGACGGTGAATCGGAAAATGCTTCCTTGTTTAGCTTCATTAAGGATACTTTTACTAATTATTCAGATGGAGTAATTTCTGCATACAAAGATAATGCTGCAGTCATAGAGGGTATAGGCAAAAAAAGGTTTTTTGCAGATCAGAAATCTAATAAATACTCATTTATTGATGAGCAAGTAAATTTTTGTATAAAAGTAGAAACACATAATCATCCTACAGGTATATCTCCTTTTCCTGGTGCAGCAACTGGATCTGGTGGAGAAATTAGAGATGAGGGAGCAACTGGCAGAGGTGCAAAACCTAAGGCGGGTTTAACTGGGTATTCTGTATCTTACCTCAGGCTTGATGAAGTTGAGCCTTGGGAATTTGAAGGCAAGTCTCCAAAAAGGATCGCCTCTCCAAAACAGATAATGATAGAAGCCCCAATTGGCGCTGCTTCTTATAACAATGAGTTTGGAAGACCCAATATCGTTGGATACTTCAGGTCATTCGAAAGAAAAACTAAGAATACTCACTATGGATTTCATAAGCCTATTATGATTGCTGGCGGTCTAGGCAACATAAGACCTATGCATTCATTTAAAAAGAATGTTTCGGTTAACTCAAAAGTTATCGTCCTTGGAGGCCCAAGTTATTTAATTGGCTTAGGAGGTGGGTCCGCATCTTCTCTTGCATCTGGGCAATCTGATGATGAGCTTGATTTTGCATCTGTACAGAGAGGTAATCCTGAAATACAAAGGCGATGCCAAGAAGTTATCGATGCCTGCTGGGCAATGGCTGAGAAAAATCCTATATCTTTCATTCATGATGTTGGAGCGGGTGGTCTATCTAATGCAATACCAGAAATAGCAAACGATGCTGGTTATGGAGCAAAAATTGACTTATCTCAGATTCCAGTAGCTGATGAATCTCTATCTCCATTGGAGATTTGGTGTAATGAATCGCAAGAAAGATATGTAATTCTCATTGAAGAAAGTGATCTTCAAGCCTTTGAAGATATATGCTTCAGAGAAAAATGTCCTTTTGCAGTTGTAGGCAAACTAACTGAGGAAAAAAAATTAACTCTCAACTCACCTCATGAAGATATTCAGCCAATTGATTTGCCGATGAAACTCTTATTTGGAGCAAATGAAAATTTAAAAAGGGAATTTTCTACAGTTCCTGGCAATCAAATACAAGATAATCTCCCAGACATTCATATCAAAAAAACGTGGTTAAGTATCCTGAGTCATCCAACTGTAGGCTCTAAAAATTTTTTAATTTCCATTGCTGACAGGAACGTAGGAGGACTTACTTATAGAGATCAATTTGTTGGAAAATACCAAATGCCAGTAGCAGATAACGCTGTAACACTTTCCTCTTTTGAAGGCTTAGGCGGAGAGGCTATGGCAATGGGAGAGAAATCTCCAATCGCTATAAAAAATGCAGAAGCTTCAGTAAGAATGGCTTTATCTGAATCAATTTTAAATATCTTATCTAGCGGAGTTAACAATTTATCTGATGTGAAAATCTCAGCAAACTGGATGGCTAACCCAAACAAAAATGAATCCAATAGTGATTTATTTAATTCAGTTAAATCTTTATCTGAGGACATTTGCCAAATTTGGAAAATAACAATTCCTGTAGGAAAGGATTCAATGTCTATGGAAACAAGATGGAATAATGAAAAAGATATCGTGGTATCACCCCTTAGCTTAGTAGCTTCTTCTTTCTGCAAAATAAAAGATGTTACAAAAGCTATTACTCCTGAAATTAAAAATATAAATGATACTGAGTTACTTCTTTTGGATTTAAGCAATGAGAAGTCTCGATTAGGAGGATCAATTCTTGAAGAAGTATTGCAAAAGGATCTAGGAAGAACTCCAGATATTGAGCAGATTACAACTTTACCTCTATTTTTTAATTATATAACTTCTCTAGTTCAGAAAGGTCAAATTTTAGCCTTACACGACAGATCTGATGGCGGTCTAGCAGCCTGTCTTTCAGAAATGGTTTTGTGTAGCGAAATGGGAGCAGAAATAAATATTGGATTCTTGGATGAAAAGAAGGTTGCTAGTTTTTTATTTAATGAAGAACTAGGCCTTGCAATACAAGTTGATAAAAATACTGCTAAAGAAATAAAACAAACTCTAAAAGATTCCTCTTATGGTGCAAATGTTATTGAATTAGGAAATCCTACTAAGGAAAATCAATTAATCATTTCAACTAAAAAGGAGAAGATAAAATTCTCTTATAAAGAAATGATGAAAAATTGGTGGAAGGTATCTCACAAAATACAAAAAGAAAGAGATAATCCTAAAGTTGCGGAAGAAGAGCTTCGATCAGTTCTAAACCCAAAAAAGAGGAAACTAAGTCAAGATATTAAATTTCGACAATCCTCAGATTCATATTCATCCAGACCGAAAATTGCAATTTTAAGAGAGCAAGGCATAAATGGGCAAACTGAAATGGCTGCAGCATTTCATCAAGCTTATTTTGATCCCTACGATGTACACATGTCAGATTTAATTACGAAAGAGAAAAATTTGAAAGATTTTTCAGGGATAGTTTTTCCAGGAGGATTTTCCTACGGAGATGTCCTCGGAGCAGGAAAGGGTTGGGCAAACTCAATTCTATTTAATTCTTTTTTATATGATGAATTTTCTGAATTCTTTTCTGATAAAAATAAGATAGTTTTGGGAGTCTGTAATGGATGCCAAATACTATCAAGTTTAAAAAAAATAATTCCTGGATCTGAAAACTGGCCAAATTTTATAAAAAATTACTCTGATCAATTTGAAGCAAGATTAACTCAAGTAAATATTCAAAAATCACCATCTGTTTTTTTTGACGGTATGGCTGGCTCAAGACTGATTGTGCCCGTTGCTCATGGAGAGGGGAGAGCACAGTTTGAATCTAATAAATCATTCGATAAATTTTCTGAAGAGAAACTTGCAGTTATAAAATATTGCGATGATGAAAGTAGTCCTACTCAAAATTATCCGCTTAATCCAAATGGTTCAAAGGATGCAATAGCTGGCTGTACTTCAAAAGATGGAAGGATCACTGCAATGATGCCTCATCCTGAAAGAGCATTTCTTAATAGACAGATCTCTTGGACAGATGCTGAAGATGAATTCAGTCCTTGGAAAATGATTTTTTTAAATGCTAGAAAGGCTATTAATTAACGTCTAATAATATCTTCTGTTCTCAAGATGAAATTACCGCTCTTTAGGTCAGCAAAAAAATTTTTTAAAGATGAATTTACCCAAGGAAATGCAAGAATGTCCCATGGAATTTCTTCTTCATCAAATAATCCAATCTCAGAGCTTTCTGAAGTTACACTGAAATCATTAGGACCTACCTTAGCGAGGTATATCATATAAACTTGATTGATCTGAGGGATGTTAAAAATACCATACAGTTCTCCAGCTTCAACGTCAGCATTAGTTTCTTCTTTTGTCTCTCTTAAAGCACCCTGAATCAAAGTTTCACCATTTTCGTAAAAACCTGCCGGCAGAGTCCACAAGCCCAATCTGGGTTGAATTGCTCTTTTGCATAAGAGTACTTTATTTTCGAAAAAAGGAAGAGTGCCAACAACCACTTTTGGATTTTCATAATGGATAGCTCCACAGGAATCGCAACAAAATCTCTCCCTGTTATCATCTTCTGGGATTTTTAAAACGACGGTTCCACCGCAGACACTACAATATTTCAATTTAAGTTTATTTAGTTTTGAAGGTATTTTTTATGAGATACTCAATACGTATGATACCTAAAATTAAGGAAAACTTAAGCTCATATAAGCCCTCAGGCCCCATAGCAGGATTACCACAAGCAGCAGTATTAATTCTCCTTCATGAGACAAGCGAAGATCTTAATGTAATTTACTGTTTGAGATCTAATAATCTTCCTACTCATGCTGGTGAGGTTGCTTTTCCCGGAGGGAAAAGAGAAGAAAAAGATGAAACGTTGAGAGAAACAGCTTTGAGAGAGGCGCAAGAAGAGGTAAATCTAGAATTAAAAGACGTGGAAGTTTTGGGAGAAATTAGTTCTGTGCAATCAAGGTTTGGATTAAGCGTAACTCCTTATATTGGGATACTCAAAAGTAACACATTAATAGCTGATGGGAAGGAAATTGCGGAAGTTTTCAGTGTGCCCTTAAATTTTATTAAAAATAATATGCAGAAAGAACAAAAACCTGAAAACTGGGATAATAAAAAAGTTTTTTTTCCTTTTTTTGAATTTGAAAATAAAATGGTATGGGGACTCACTGCTTATATGACTGTTGAGTTTTTAAAGCTTCTTGATGTTGAAATAGATTTAACAAGGAAATAATGATTTATAAATTAGATGATCATAAAGTCACTACAGATGGCGACGATTTTTATGTTGCAGAGACTGCAACAGTAGTTGGAAGAGTAACCTTAAAAAAAGATGCATCGGTTTGGTTTGGCGCAGTTGTCAGGGGTGATGTTGAAGACATAGTCATAGGTCAGGGCTCAAACGTTCAAGATCTATCCGTAATACACGCAGATCCGGGCAGCCCAACTATTATTGGTGATAATGTTACTGTAGGACATAAAGTCATGTTGCATGGTTGCCAAATTGGAAACAATTCACTGATAGGCATAAATGCAGTGGTCTTAAACGGTGCAAAGATTGGAGAAAATTGCTTAATTGGAGCTAACTCGTTAGTGACCGAAAATACTGTAATTCCAGATAATTCTATGTTCTTAGGTTCTCCTGGAAAGGTTGTAAAAACTTTAGGCCCTGAAATGAAAGATTTTTTACTTGCTTCAGCTGTTCACTACGTCGAAAATTACAAAAAATTTAAAAAAGGGATGTCGAAAGATGAAAACTGAAATTATTAATTACGATATAGATGGAAAAGATTTTCTGGGATATGCAGCTTTCCCTGATGGAGATAATTTTCCAGCAGTAATCATTGCTCATACTTGGTCTGGAAGAGATCAATTTGTGGATGAAAAGGCAGAAAAACTTGCAGAGAATGGCTACCTTGGATTTGCACTAGATATGTACGGTGATGGTATTGTTGGAGAAACCAATGAAGAAAATGCTGCTCGCATGCAGCCACTTTTGGATGACAGAAAAGAACTTTCAAAAAGAGTTAAGGCAGCCTACGATAAAGTTTCTTCCTTGCCAGGTGTAGACAAGTCAAAGATTGCAGTTTTTGGGTATTGTTTTGGCGGGTTAGTTTCCCTAGATTTAGCCAGAACTGGTGTTGATTTGAGAGGAAGTGCAAGTTTTCATGGATTCTTAGCTGGACCTGAAGAACCGATCAATGAACAAATAAAAGCTAAAATTTTAGCTATGCACGGCATGAAGGATCCAATGGTTGGAGAAGATCAAATGCAATCTTTTTATAAAGAGATGAGTGAAAAAGATGTTGACTGGCAGTTGCATATATATGGCGACTCTATGCATTCTTTTACAAATCCAGAAGCAAATAATCCAGACTTTGGGACAGTTTATTCAAAAGAGGCTGATAGAAGGTCTTGGATGTTGCTGATGGATTTTCTTGAAGAGGTCTTCTCATAAATGCATTCTTCAGAAGTTAGAAAAAAATTTATTGATTTTTTTTCTTCTAAAGGACACCAAATAGTCGAAAGTTCTAGCGTTTTACCGTTAGATGATCAAACCCTTTTATTCACTAATTCTGGCATGAACCAGTTTAAAGATGTCTTTCTAGGTGCAGAAAAAAGAGACTACTTAACTGCAACTTCGGCCCAAAGATGCATTAGGGCTGGCGGTAAACATAACGACCTAGAAAACGTTGGGTATACCTTAAGACACCATACTTTTTTTGAAATGTTAGGAAACTTTAGTTTTGGAGACTATTTCAAAAAAGAAGCGATCAAATATGCCTGGGAACTGTTAACTGAAATTTATAAAATTTCTCCTGAAAAACTATGGATAACTGTTCATATAGAAGACCAAGAATCAGAAAAGATTTGGTTAAATGAAATCGGAATCCAACCAGATCGAATTTCAAAGCTAGATGACGATAATTTCTGGTCAATGGGGGACACAGGACCCTGTGGGCCTTGCAGTGAAATATTTTATGATCATGGAGAGGCATTTTCAGGAGAGTCACCGGCAGAAGGCGTTGATACTGGAGATAGATTTGTTGAAATATACAATCTGGTCTTCATGCAGTTCAATAGGAGCCCTGATCGGGAACTTTCTCCCTTGCCCAAACCATCCGTTGACACTGGCATGGGCCTTGAAAGAATCACGGCGGTGTTGCAAGGCATTAACGACAACTATGAAACTGATCTGTTCAAAGATTTAATAAAAAAAATAGCATCGAACTTGGGTGCACAAAATCTTGAAAATCCATCTCTTAGGGTTATCGCAGATCATTTAAGATCTAGTTCTTATTTGATAGCTGATGGCCTTTCCATTTCTAATGAAGGCAGGGGTTACGTCCTTAGAAGAATCATAAGAAGAGCTTTGAGGCATGCATATAAGTTGAATCCTGATTATGAAAAACCTCTTTCAGGTCTTGTGAAGGAGTTAGTATCCCAAATGGGAAAAGAGCACGCTCTTTTAAGTAAAAATAAAAAAATCATAGAAAAAACCATAGAAAAAGAAGAACAACAGTTCTCCCTAACTCTAAGAAATGGTATGCGCATTTTTGAGGATGAGACACCCAAGGATGTAAATGAAGTATCTGGTGAACTCGCTTTCAAACTTTATGATACTTTTGGATTTCCCCTAGACATGACCATAGATCTTGCAAGGGAAAAAAATATTTCAGTAAACATAAAGGAGTATGAGGAACTAATGGAACAACAGAGAGATCTTGCGAAAGCTTCATCTAATTTTGATTCTCTGATGCCGTCATCAATTTCCTTAGATAAGCCAACTAACTTCATCGGATATGACAAAAGCAAATGTAAATCTAAAGTGCTAAAGATTTTTGTAAATCAAAAAGAGCAAGAAACATTAGAGGGCGATTCAGATGCAATATTAATTTTAAATAAAACACCTTTTTATGCTGAGTCAGGAGGTCAAGTTGGCGATCAAGGTTCTATTTCAGGTGAAGACTTCACTTTTGAAGTAAAAGATACTCAAAAGGTAGGAGATCAATTTATTCACATTGGTAATTTGCAAAAAGGAATTCTTAAAGTTGGAAGTCAATGCGAGAGTTCTATTAACCTAGATAGAAGGAATAAAATTATTAGAAATCATTCAGCTACTCATCTGCTTCATTCTGCACTCAGAAATGTATTGGGAGAACATGTCGAGCAAAAAGGCTCCTTAGTTTCCGATAAATATTTTAGATTTGATTTTACTCACGATGCTGCTTTAAAAATTGAAGAAGTACAACAAATTGAAAATTTAGTTAATGAAACAATTAGAAATAATATCTCTACTAAAATAGAAACTATGAGCTTTAAGAAGGCTCAAGACAAAGGAGCGCTGGCTTTTTTTGGAGACAAATATGGAGATCAAGTGCGCGTACTTTCGATTGGCGGAAACTTTTCTGTTGAACTATGCGGTGGAACTCATGTTGATTCAGCAGGGGATATTGGTTTTGTAAAAGTAACTAGTGAATCAAGTATTTCATCAGGCGTCAGAAGAATTGAAGCTTGCAGTGGAAAAGATGCGGAAGATTTCTCAAATAAATTTCAAAATTCTGGGCAAGAAGCAATGAGGCTTTTGAACGTGAATGAAGAGGGTCTTATTTCAAAAATTAAAGAGTTGATGGAAAAGAACAGTGAGTTAGAAAAATCGATTAAATCATCACAACAAAAAGAATTAGGCGAAGTAATAAAGAGCCTTGAACAGGATATTATTCAAATTAATTCTTATAAAGTTATCTTAAAGGAATTTGAAGGAATTAACTTAGCTTCAGCAAGATCTTTCATAGATGAACTAAAAAATAAAAATGAAAACTTAATTTGTGTTCTTGCTTCGAAAGATGGAGATAAATCAAGCTTATTGGTTTCATCTTCAAAATCAATTCCAAAAGATGTTTTCAGTTCAAATGATTTGTTACAATCCCTCGCTTCATTGATAGGCGGTAAAGGCGGAGGTAAACCAGATCATGCACAAGCAGGCGGCAGTCAAGTTAAAGACTTTGAAAAAGTTTTTTCTGAAGCTACAAAATATATTCAAAATCTTTAAAAGGCATGAGTAACATTATTGTCCAAAAATTTGGAGGGACATCCGTTGCTAGCCCTAAAAGAATTGAAGCAGTAGCCAAGATTGTTGGTCAGGAAATTGACTCAGGTAATCATGTCGCTGTTGTTGTTTCAGCCATGGCAGGCGAAACAAATAGACTGATTGATCTGGCTAAGAAAATTCAAAAGAAACCTGATCCTCGAGAATTTGATGCTGTTGTTTCTTCTGGAGAGCAAGTTTCCGCAGCGTTGCTTGCCATGTCTCTTAAAAAGAAAGGTTATAACTCAAGATCTTACAATGCTTTTCAGATGGGGTTTAAAACGGATTCCTCCTTTGGAAGAGCAAGAATTAGAAAAGTCTCAGAGGAAATTCTTAAAGATGCATTAGAAAAAAATATTGTTCCTGTAATCACAGGATTTCAAGGGTTCGATGATGAAAATAACATTACTACCCTAGGAAGGGGCGGTTCGGATACCTCTGCAGTAGCAATTGCAGTTTCTTTGAATGCTAAGGAGTGTCAGATTTATACTGATGTAGATGGGGTATTTACAACCGATCCAAATATTTACGATAAAGCTAGGAAACTTGATCATTTAACATACGAAGAAATGTTGGAACTTTCTTCTTTAGGAGCTAAAGTTTTACAAATAAGATCTGTGGAATTTGCAAGTAAATACAAATTACCTTTGAGAGTCTTATCAAGTTTTGGGTCAAACGGAGGAACTTTGATAAATAGTAACGATAATTTAGAAGAGGCTGTAGTATCAGGAATTGCGTTTACTTCAAATGAAGCAAAAATAACCATCAGAAAAGTTCCAGACATTCCAGGAGTTGCAGCAAAAATACTTTCTCCCATAAGCGATGCTGGAATTGAGGTAGATGTAATTGTCCAAAACGTAGCATCCGATAACACAACTGACTTCACTTTCACTGTGCATAAAGACTTTGCGGATGAAACTTCAAAAATTTTAGAAAAGTTACGTAAAGAGTTAGGTAGCGGTGAAATCGAAGTTGATCTAGATATTTGCAAAGTATCCGTTGTTGGAAACGGAATGAAGTCTCACGCAGGTGTAGCAAGTAAAATGTTTGGAGCCCTGGCAGATGAGGCAATAAATATCGAAATGATTTCAACCTCAGAGATCAAAATCTCAGTTGTTCTTGAAGAAAAGTATAAGGAACTTGCTGTAAGAACCCTTCATGATGCATTTGAGTTAGATAAGAATTAATTTATTGCACAATAGATATCATATTGATAATCTCACTTTAGAGGAGATTTACTATGGAAAATACTTTTGACTATGTTGTTGTAGGAGCTGGAAGCTCCGGTTGTGTAATGGCAAACAGGTTAAGTGAAGACGGTACTGATACCGTTCTTATTCTTGAGGCAGGAGGCAAGGATACAAATATGTTTATTCATATGCCTTCTGGATACTCGCAAATTGTTCCTACCAAGAATGATAATAATTATGGTTTTGAGACTGAACCAGAAGCTACAACTAATAACAGGCCTTTATACTGGCCAAGAGGTAAAGGTTGGGGTGGCTCATCTTCAATAAATGCAATGATTTATATCCGAGGCCATTCTTATGATTATGACTTATGGCGACAACAAGGAAATGAAGGTTGGTCTTACGATGATGTGCTTCCTTATTTCAAAAAGGCAGAAAATTTTCATGGCGATGGTGATGAAGAGTTTCATGGATATGAAGGTCCTCTTCATGTCAAAAAATCTGATAGAGATGATGATTTATTACTAGAAAAATTCATAGAGGCTGGTCAAGAAGCTGGGTTTCCTTACACAAGAGACTTCAATGGAAAGGAACAGGAGGGTGTTTCAAGATACGAACATACCATTAATGATACTTCTAGAGGGCCAAGGAGATGGAGCTCAGCTCAAGCTTATCTGCATCCTGCATTAGAAAGAGAGAATTTAAGCAACGAAATCAATGTAACAGTTGATAAGTTGATAATGGATGGAAAAAAAGTAAAAGGCATTGAGTACATAAACAAGAAAGGTGAAAGAAAATCATGTTTTGCCAACAAAGAGGTTATTTTATCTGCAGGTGCTCTCGGTTCTCCTCTCATTTTGATGAGAAGCGGGATTGGAGATCCAAACGATATAACAAAACATGGTATAGACTTAGTTCACGAGCTGAAAGGAGTTGGAAAAAATATGCAAGACCACTACGGTGTGACCAGCTCATTTTACGCTACTAAACCAGTTACCCTTCATAGATCGGTATCATGGATCAAAACTCAGATAGCAGGAATTAAATACTTATTGTTTGGCACAGGTGATGCTGCTTACCCTCCTTGCAGCGGAGGAGGATTTATAAAATCAAGTCCAGAAAAAGATTTACCAGATACTCAGCTTCATTATGTTTCTATTCAAGGTGAAGATCAGCATTACAGAACCGGGGTGACCAAAGAGCATGGTTTTTCATGCATAGCTTACATATGTAGACCACAAAGCAGGGGTTATTTGACTCTGAAAAGTGCTGATCCAGAAGATGAACCTCTTCTATATCCAAATTACCTTTCTGAGGAGGAAGACGTAATTGATCTTAGAAATGCTCTGAGAGAAACAAGAAGGATATTGATGCAGCCAGCATTTGATGAATTCAGAGGAGATCCTGTGAAGCCAGGACCCGAAATCAATATTGATGATGATGAAGAATTAGATAACTGGATTAGAGAAAACGGAGAAACACTTTATCACCCAGTGAGTACGTGCAAGATGGGTAATGATGAAATGAGCGTTGTCGATGATGATCTTAAAGTTCATGGTATTGATGGATTGAGAGTGGTAGATGCATCTATAATGCCTACGCTCATAGCTGGAAATACTAATGCTCCGGCAATTATGATCGCTGAAAAAGCTGCTGACTTAATAAGACAAGCATCTTAAAAATCCTGGAGAGGTGGCTGAGTGGTTGAAAGCGCTCCCCTGCTAAGGGAGTATGTGGTAATCCCGCATCGAGGGTTCGAATCCCTCCCTCTCCGCCACAGACTAGAAAATTACCTACTAAACAAAAATCATTTACAATAAATTTATGCATAATCCAAAGGATAAAGATTTTTTAATTCAATCTGAGTCAGATCTACTCCTTAATAGGGCAAAAGAAGTAATTCCTGGAGGAATATTCGGGCATTATAAATATGCTGTCAGGAAAGATGGACCCAAATTTTTCTCTCAAGCGGACGGAGCGTATTTTTGGGATGTTGATGGAAATGAGTACGTAGATTTGGTTTGTGCATGGGGCCCCATGATTCTCGGCTATAACAATCCCACAGTAGATGAAGCAGCTAGAAAACAATTAAATCTTGGTAATACTGTCAGTATCGCCTCACCTGTGATGATTGAATTAGCTGAAACCTTAGTTGATTTAGTATCAATTGCCGATTGGAGTTTGTTTGGTAAAAATGGGGCTGATAGTACTTCTCTTGCGGTGATGGTATCCAGACAAGAAACCGGGAAGCAAAAAATCTTAAAAATAAACGATGGATATCATGGCTCAAATAGCTGGATGCAAAGACGCAACAGTCCTGGCATCATTAATTCAGATTCCGCAGAAGTTATCTCCATCGATTGGAACGACTTAGATGGATTTAATCAAGCAATCTCAGATCATGGAGATGACATAGCATGTTTTATCTCAAGTCCTTATCATCATCCAACTTTCAAAAATAATGTTTATCCGAATGAAGGATACTGGAAACACATCGAGAAAGTTTGTCGTAAAAATAACATTATTTTAATCGTCGATGACGTCAGGACTGGCTTTAGAATTGATCTAAAAGGATCAAATAATTTTTTTGGTTTTTCTCCAGATTTAATTTGTTTAGGGAAAGCCATAGCGAATGGATATCCAATATCTGCCTTGGTAGGAAAAGACTCGTTAAAAGAATCAGCTGAGAATGTTTATTTTACTGGTACTCAATTTTTAAACTCAGCCCCAATGGCTGCAGCAAAAGCAACAATCGATGAATTAGTTAAGCAGGATGCGGTTACGAAGATGAATAATTTTGGTAACTTGTTAAAAGAAAGTCTAGTCAAGATTGCGGAAGATTTTGATGTCAAGATGATTATTTCCGGAGTCCCAGCTATGCCTTACTTTCGAATTGAGGATGAAGACAAAACACTCCATTCAAGATGGGTTGATGCTTGCTTGAGCAAAGGTCTTTATCTCACTGATTATCACAATCATTTTATTTCAGTGGCTCACGAAGATGAGCATCTGAAAAAAGTTGAGGATATTGCTAGGGCAGCTTTTGAAGTTGTTAAGCTGTAGTTTCTTCCCCTTTAAATTCTCTCCAATTATTTACTAGTCCTTTGTAGTTTATGAAAACCCAAAGAGGCATTGCTGCAAGCAACCACCAAAGCTCAGTTTCAATTAGCAAATAAATACCAGGCACGAAACCAATAGTTCCAACTACAAAACCATAGAATCTTACCTTTGCGCTTAAACTTGTGAGTAAATAAACACAAACAAAGGCAAAAATTTGATCAAATATCTGCGCTGAATTAAAAAGATTAATCTCAAACATAACAATCCTCTAAAAAAAATTTTGCATAGGATAATATATTTCAATAACAATTAGCGAATAATGAATCAATCTTCAAAAATTCTTTTTATTTCTTATAAAGGGTCTATGTATAGATATTTCCAAGACATTAAAAGAAACACCATGTTTGACTCCACCGTAATGAGTTTTTTTCCTTTTATCTTTTTCAAACTTGGCCGCACTGATTTAACCCAAGCGGAAATTCAAAAAGGAATAAGTTTTGAGTTAGCAAGAAAAAAAAGAAAATACTTTTACATAAAGTATTTTTGGCCATTCTATGAAGCCTTTCTACACATACTTTTTGTTATTTATTACAGAAGATTTACTTATGTAATTTCAAAAAGGATGCCTGATCTAATCTGTATATGGAATGGACATAGGTTGCCTGAGTATGCAATTAAACTAATCGCCAAAAAAAATAATATTAGACTAGCTTTTTTTGAAAACGGTTTGCTTCCTGATTCTACAACTGTGGATCCTAAAGGTGTGAATGATTTAAACAGCGTTCCGCGTGAAAAAGAATTTTATGAAAACTATGTTCCAAGCGGAAAAAATTTAAATTTTGAGATCCAACAAAGAGCAGCAATAAAAAGCAAAAAAAGATACAGTAAATCTCCAGAACTTTATGAAGATTTACCTGAAAAGTTAATCTATGTTCCTTTTCAAGTTAATCACGATAGTCAAGTTTTGCTAAATTCTCCGAGAGTAAATTCCATGGGAGAATTATTTCAATGGTTAGATTATTCGATTAAAAAAATTGAAGATAAAGATTTATTTTTTGTAATCAAAGAACATCCAAGTGACTCAACGAAATTTAAACATCTCCATAAAGTAAACGAGAGAATTCTTTTCAGAAATTTTGATTCAAAAGATCTTATAGAAAAATCTTTAGCCACATTAACTTTGAACTCTACTGTAGGGCTTGAATCACTTATTCTCGGGAAAAAATTAATTCTTCTCGGAGAGAGTTGTTTTAAGATCGAAGGCATAACAAGATTTCCTGAATCAAGAGACCAACTTGTGGAATGCATAAATTCAATAGACAGCTGGGAGTTAGACTTAGGTCAGATAGGAAAATATCTTGATTATTTAAATGAAAATTACTGCATACAGCAATCTTGGAGAAATCCTTCGGAACAGCACTTCGAATCTCTAGAACAGCGATTTAAAAAGATAATATATTCTTAAGTAATTGCAGGAGCTTCGCTTCCAACAACTTCTTCCCTTAAATTTCTTTTAAGAACCTTCCCAGTAGCATTTCTGGGTAAAGCAGCTATGAAATCAACTGACGCAGGAATTTTAAATTTTGCTAGATTCTTAAGGCAGTGATTGATGATATCTTCTTCCGATAAATTACAATCTGGTTTTAAGGCAATGAATGCCTTACCTTTTTCTCCCCATTTTTTATCTGGTACACCAATGATTGCTGCTTCTGCAATTTCTGGAAGTTGATAGATAACGTTTTCAACTTCAGCAGGATATACATTTTCTCCTCCGGAGATATACATATCCTTTTGTCTATCGACTATATAAATAAAACCTTCATCATCCATTTGAGCAGCATCTCCAGTTTTGAGCCAGCCATCAACAAATGATTTTTCTGTAGCCTCTTCATTGTTCCAATACCCTGGAGTGACGTTTGGGCCTTTTATCAAAATTTCACCAACTTCACCCTGATCGACTTCAATGCCATCTTCATTCACAATTTTTACTTCAGTATGTAATAAAGGCTTACCAGCTGAACCAACTTTTCTCGCAGCATCCTCACCGGCAAGACCGATACCTCCTGGACTTGTCTCAGTCATACCCCAGCCTTGCCAAAGTTCGACACCTTTACTTTGCCATGACTTCAAAATAATTTCTGCGCACGGAGCTCCACCAACTCCGGCACCTTCAATTCTTGAAAAATCAGTTGTATCAAAATTTGGATGCTGCATCATAAATTGAAAAGGAGCAGGCACTGCAAAAAAATGTGTGATGCCATAATCCGGATCATCAATGATTTCCAATGCCTTCCCGGGGTCAAATTCTTTCATCAAAACGATCTGACCGCCGTAATGAAGAATAGGATTTGCATAACAATTCATGCCCCCCGTATGGAACAAAGGTAGAACTATAAGTTGGACTGTTTTATCGGTTACTCTGGATGATCCGGCTAGATTAACTATATTATAAAACTGCATTTCATGAGTGATCATCGCACCTTTTGGATGTCCAGTTGTGCCGGATGTGTACATCAGCATAATCAGATCATCATGTGTAGTTTCAACAACATCAAAATCAATATTTTCTTTTAGTGCTTGTTCATACTCATTATTCTGATCCTCATCATCTATTTCCAATGAATTTTTAATGGAACAATCTTTTGTGAGAGCTTTCGCTGTATCAGCAAAATTCGATCCATAAATTAAGACTTCTGGAGAACTATCATTAAGAATATATTCAAGTTCAGGTTTAGTAAGACGCCAATTGAGAGGTAATTCTATAGCACCTATTTTTGCGCAAGCGAACTCCAGCTCAAAAACTTCAGTGCAGTTATGAATTAAGATGGCAACTCTGTCACCTTTTTTGACTCCTTTATTTTGCAGCCATGAAGCAAGTCTACAAGATCTTTCCTCAAGTTGACCGTAAGTAGTTTCTCTTCCGGTAGAAACTTCTTTTACAGCAACTTTGTTCGGTCTAGTTCTAGCTTGATGGTAAGACCAATCGTAGTATTTGACTGTGCTCATTTAGCTTTAAGCAGCTCCAGCACCTAAAACAGATTTAATCTCTAGGAATTCTTCAAAACCAAATTCTCCCCATTCTCTTCCGTTACCGGATTGCTTAAAACCACCGAATGGAGAAGTTAAGCCTGAAGGAGCATTATTTATGTGAACATTTCCACTTCTAATTTTTCTAGCTACTTCTACTGCATGATCTATGTTCTCTGAGGAAACATAGCCTGCTAATCCATAAGGAGTATCGTTAGCAATTTCAATAGCTTCATCTTCATCTTTATAAGGAATTATGCACAGAACAGGTCCAAAAATTTCTTCCTTGGCTATAGTCATATCATTGTTTACGTTAGCAAATACAGTTGGCTTAACGTAGAAACCTTGATTAAGACCATCAGGTTTACCTGGACCTCCACAGACTAATTCTGCTCCTTCTTCAATTCCTTTTTCAATGAGACCTTGAATTTTATTGAACTGAACTTCGCTTACCACAGGACCAATTACAGTATCTTCAGCATTAGGATCACCCACTTTGGTCTCATCTGCAGCTTTTTTAGCAGCAGCTTTTGCTTCATCTTGCCTTGACTCAGGAACCAACATTCTAGATGGAGCGTTACACGATTGCCCACTGTTATTAAACATATGTCTGGTTCCTCTAATAACAGCATTTTCAAAATCTGCATCATCTAAAATAATATTTGGAGATTTTCCACCTAATTCTTGATGAACTCTTTTAACTGAATCAGCAGAACCTTTTGCAACTTGGATTCCAGCTCTAGTTGATCCTGTGAAAGACATCATGTCTATGTCGGGATGAGAGGACATAGCCTCACCAACCGTAGGTCCATCACCGTTGACAAGATTAAACACTCCATCAGGAATTCCCGCTTCATGAATTATTTCAGCCATGAGCATTGCATTGAAAGGAGCAATTTCACTTGGTTTTAAAATCATTGTGCAGCCAGCAGCTAAAGCAGGTGCAACTTTGCAAGCAATTTGGTTTATTGGCCAATTCCAAGGAGTAATCATACCGACCACGCCAATTGCTTCTTTTCTAATAAACAGCCCATCTTTTTGTTGTTCAAAGTCGTAATTTTTTAGAGTTTCCAAAGCCGTCATAAAATGACCTAAACCTGAGGGTGAGTGTGCTTTCGAAGCTAATGACATTGGAGCACCCATTTCAGAAGAAATAGCTTCAGCCATTTCCGAGCTTCTTTTCATGTAAATTTCTATTATTTTCTCTAAATAACCAACTCTTTCCTCTTTTTCAGACGAACTAAAGCTGGCAAAGGCATTTTTGGCAGCATCCACTGCAGCATTTACATCCTCAGAAGATCCTAAAGCGATAGAACCTATGGGTTCTTCAGTAGCTGGATTTAAAACATCAAGCTTATTAAGTCCATTTATTGGATCAACCCATGATCCATTAATATAAAACTGATGATATTCTTTCATTTTTTCCTCTCTTAAGTTTTCACTTTAAATAGTTTCTAGTTAAAAGTTGGGTCTGAATTCTTTCAGCCCACAAAGAAAGATACTTTCTTGTTTCTCTGGGGTCAATAACTTCGTGCACTGAAAAGGACTCTCCTCTAGCAAAAGGATCGCGAGCTTTTCTTAAAGAATCTTCAATTTCTTTTCTTTTAGCTTCTGGATCTTCAGCAGCAGCAATTTCTTTGGCAAACGCAACTGCAACACCTCCCTCTAATGGAAGAGCGCCTGATTCTGCAGAAGGCCATGCCAACACATAAGGATCTGGACCAAAATGAGCAGCTGCAGCAACACCAAAGGATTTCCTTATCATAACAGTTGCCCAAGGAACAGTTGTCTCTGCGGCCGTAAGAACTGTCTCAGTTCCGTAAAGTATTCCAGCATTTTTCTCAGCTTCCGGACCTATTAAAAATCCTGGCTCATCAACAAAAGTTAAAATAGGAATATTAAAATTATTACAGTTTTCTATAAATCGAGTTGTTTTCTTAGCATTATCAGCAGTCATTGATCCCGCATAAAAATTTGGATCATTAGCAAAGATGCCTACAGAAAATCCGTTCAGTCTTGCAAATGCTGTAATCATGCCTCTTCCAAAATAGGGAGTAATTTCAAAAAGGCTATCTCTATCAACCACTCCTGAAAGAATCTTTCTCATATCATAAGTTCTGGATCTATCTTCTGGGATAGCATCTAAAAGATCTTGATCTTTTCTTTCAATATCATCCTCATTTGGAACGCGAGGCGCTATTTCGTATCGGTTTTGTGGAAAATAACTTATAAATTTCCTTATTTGATTTAATGCTTCCTTTTCGGTAACTACAACGTTATCAACAACTCCATTTGATTTATGAACTTCGGATCCTCCCAATTCTTCTTTAGTAAGTTCAGTGCCAAAAGCTCTCTCAACGACCTTTGGCCCCGCAATAAGAACTTGCGCAGTTTTTTTGGTCATCACTCTAAAATGTGATGCAACGAATCTAGAAGCAGGTAGTCCTGCGACAGGACCTAAGGCAGCGGTTGCAACAGGAACTTCTTTTAATGTTTTAGCTACAGATAAAAATCTTGACTTAGAGAACACCGGATCACCGTAAGATTTTTTTCCTGAAGATCCTTTCACCGATCCTCCTCCTCCTTCATGGAGTCTTATTAGAGGCACTTTATATTGAAGAGCTAAATCCTCTGTATAAACACTTTTTCTTAGTCCAACTGGGTTTGGCGAGCCACCTTTGACGGTAAAGTCTTCCCCTCCGACTAGAACTTGCCTGCCATCGATTTTGCCAAAGCCAAGCACAAAGTTTGAGGGAGTGAAATCTGATATTTCTCCCTTTTCATCTTTTTCTGCATCCCCAGCTATTTTTCCAACTTCATCGAAAGAACTTTTATCTAAAAGGAGATCTATCCTTTCTCTTAAAGTTAATCTGCCTTTAGCATGCTGAAGATTAATAGCCTCTGTCCCACCTTGAGATTTAGCTAATTTATTTCTTAGCTTGAGTTCTTCAACATCGCTTTTCCAATTCATGTCAATTATTCAAATTCTTCTTCCTTCCACCATGGATAATATTCAGGCATATTTTTGGAAACAGTATCTGAGAATTCAGGATCTCTTTTCTCTAGAAAAGAAGAGATTCCCTCTGCAACATCATTACTTTTTCCCAAATAATACACTCCCCTTGAGTCTATTTTATGAGCTGACATAGGATGTTTTTCTCCCAACATTTTCCATACCATTTGTCTGGTTAAACTGACGGAAACTGCTGAGGTCTTATCTGAAAACTTTTGGGCTATCTCTAATGCTCTTGGCACCAGATTTTCTTGACTAGTAACTTCTCTGATTAATTTTCCTTTAAGAGCTTCTTCTGCAGAAAATACTTCTCCTGACATCATCCATTCCAATGATTGGCTAACGCCCACAATTCTAGGTAGAAACCAAGAGGAACATGCTTCTGGCACTATGCCTCTTTTTGCAAAGACAAATCCAAACTTTGCGTTATCGGATGCAATTCGAACATCCATCGGGAGCGTCATAGTGACTCCTACACCAACTGCAGATCCATTTATCGCAGCAATGATGGGTTTTTTAAAATCGTATAGTTTCAAAGTGAGCATTCCGCCAGTATCTCTTGCAACTCCATTAACTTTTGAATCTCTTTTGGACCAATCGAACGTTTTTTCTCCCTGAGATAGATCAGCACCAGCACAGTAAGCTCTGCCCGAGCCGGTAAAAATAACAGAACGCACAGAATCATCAGATTCTGCTTCGTCTAAAGTTTCCATAATTTCAACCATCATTTTTCCACTGAATGTATTCATCTCGTCTGGTCTAGTGAAAGTAATTAATAATGATTTATCTATTTTTTCTGTTTTGAGTGTTTCTTTATTCATAGAATTAAATATACCTTTTATAAATAAAATTGTGTATCATCGAATTTATAGCGTTGATTTAACCGACTTGCTGACGCTTTAAAAAATTAGCTAAACAGGATTCTTAAACCTGCTTAGCAAAACAAGCAGGTTTTTTTTGGAGATAAAAATGTCATATGAAGGAAAAAATTTAGAAACCATAGCTCTTCATACTGGATGGAGAAACGATGAAAATACTGGATCAGTAGCTGTTCCAATTCATCAAACTACTAGTTATCAATTCAATGATACTGCTCACGCAGCTAGCTTATTTGGATTACAAGAGTTTGGAAATATTTACACAAGAATAATGAATCCAACTTGTGATGTTCTTGAGCAAAGAATGGCTGCTTTGGATGGCGGTGTTGCTGGTTTAGCGGTTGCTTCCGGTCAAACTGCTTCTGCATACTCAATTCAAAACGTTGCCAGAGCAGGGGATAACATTGTTTCATCTGCGCACTTATACGGTGGTACTTATAATCAATTCAAGAATAATTTAAAAGAAATGGGTATCGAAGTTCGTTTTGTTGATCCAACTGATCCAAATAATTTTGAATCAGCTACAGATGATAAGACAAGAGCTTACTTTGCTGAAACTCTACCTAATCCAAAATTGCAGGTTTTTCCTATTGCAGAAGTTGCTGATATTGGAAGAAAGCATGGTATACCTTTAATTGTTGATAACACTGCTGCGCCAGTTTTATGTAGACCTTTTGATCATGGTGCTGCTGTTACAACTTACTCAACTACTAAATACATAGGTGGTCACGGTACTACAATTGGTGGTCTTATCCTCGATGGAGGAAATTTTGATTGGGGTGAAGCAGGAGCTGATAGACAGCCTGCACTAAATACTCCTGACCCATGTTACGGAGGAGTAGTCTGGGATCAGCAAGTTACCAAAACAATGGGACTGCCATTTGCATACCTCCTAAAGCTAAGAACTACTTTGCTAAGGGATCTAGGTGGAGCTATGAGTCCATTCAGTGCTTGGATGTTTATTCAAGGTTTGGAAACCCTTCCATTAAGAATGCGTGAACACGCTAAGAATGCGCAAGCTGTAGCTGAATTCTTAGAAAATAACGATAAAGTTCAATCAGTAACTTATCCTGGACTTTTTGAGGGTGCAGAAAAAGAAAAGGCTGACAAATATATGAAAGGCGGTTACGGAGCTTTAATTGGTTTTGAACTTCCTGGAGGCAAGGAAGCTGGAAGTAAATTTATTGATTCATTAGAGCTTTTGTACCATGTAGCTAATATTGGTGATTCTAGATCTTTAGCAATTCATCCGGCTACAACAACTCACAGTCAATTAGCTCCTGAGGAGCAGTTGTCTGCTGGGGTTACCCCCGGATATGTGAGGCTTTCAATTGGTATTGAACATGTCGACGATATCATTGCCGACATTTCTCAAGCTTTAGACAAAGCATCCTAAGCTGATTTAAAAAAATCCCTCTTCTTAATTGAGAGGGATTTTTTATGGAAATCACTTGGTGCCCCTGCTAGGAATCGAACCTAGAGCTGCCACTTAGGAGGCGGCCGTTTTATCCAATTAAACTACAAGGGCTATAAAATAGTTGGGTTTTCTTCTCCTTCATACACTTCTTCAGGATCAAAAACCTTTTCTTTTTCAATAAATTCAAGACTTAAATCTTTATCAACCTTTCTGTAAAAACAAGACTTATAGCCGACATGACAACTTGCTCCAAGACCATCTAATACAACCTTTATTATTAAACAGTCTTGATCATCATCAATTAGTATTTCTTTTATATGCTGAAATTGGCCACTAGTTTCTCCTTTTTTCCATATCTTCTTTCTGCTTCTTGACCAATAGTGAGCTAAGTTTGTATCGATACTCAAATCAAGCGATTCTTCATTCATATAACCATGCATCAGTATCAATTCTGTGCCACTTTCTACCGTTATTACTGGTATCAAACCGTTGTCATCAAACTTAGGCATTAAAGAATTTCCTTCTTCTACCTGTTCTATACTTATTCTCTTTCCAAATTTATTTTTCATCATATGAACTAAATTTACAAAATCGTTATAATTATCAACTATTTAAGCTATTTTGGTTATAAAAAATTGATAAAAGTTGAAAATTTATCTTATTCCTTCAATGATTTTCCTCTACTCGAAAATCTTAATTTCGAAGTAAATCCCTCCGAAATTATCCATCTGAAGGGTGAAAATGGATCTGGAAAATCAACTCTTTTAAAAATCTTAAGCGGAATATTAAACAATTTTCAAGGAAAAGTCCTTTCCACAACTAAAAATGTATTCTTTTTAGGGCACAACTTGGGCTTAAAAGATTCTTTATCAGTTAAAGATAACCTTTTATTAGACTATCGTTTTAATTCAGAAGTTGATTCATTAAGCGAAGCTTTGAAATTATTTGAATTGAATTCAATGAAAGAAACTAAATTATTTAATCTCTCCCAAGGGCAAAGAAAAAAGGTCTCCTTGGTACAGCTATTCTTATCCAAATATGATCTTTTTCTTCTAGATGAACCATTTGCAAACTTAGATCAAAAGGGGATTGAATTGATTGAGAATACTATCAGACACCATCAAAACAGAGGATCATCTGTTATTTTTACTTCTCACGAGGATCATAATATTTCAAGCAGGGAGCTAGTGCTATGAAGAGTTTTTATTTTAAAACTTTCCAAAGGGACTCAAAAGTATATTTGTCTAGATCGTCTTCTTTTCTGGGACCAATCGTATTTTTTTTAATAACGATTACACTTTATCCTTTAGCTTTTGGATCCGATGAAGAGAAGCTTGCAGAACTCTCAGCAGGAATTATTTGGATATCGATACTATTAGCAAACTTATTGTCACATCAATTTATTTTTAATGAGGACTACAAAGACGGATCGCTTGATTTAGTTCTAGCATCTGGAAAATCATTATTTCTCTGGGCCAGCATTAAAATTTTTGTAAATTGGTACTTTTCATCGCTTCCTTTAATTTTTTTATCTTTACTAACTTCTTTTATGCTTTATCTTCCTTTCGATGCTGCATTGATTCTGGCTTTAACATTATTTTTAGGGACCCCAATACTATCTATGTTTGGCGCCTTAGCAGGAGCATTGACTCTTGAAAGAGGAAATATTGTTGGATCATCAATTGTTATCCCGATGTGTTTGCCAGCATTAATTCTAGGAATACTTGCTATACAGTCCTATAAAAATGAAGAATTATTCTTTTACATCTTTTTACTTGCCGCCTTTTTATTTTTTTCCATCCCAATTCTTATCGCTTCATGCCTAGGAGCCATCAGACTTCACTTTGAGTAAAATGAGACAATTATTTAATCAATTAATTTCATTCCCTTATTTTTTTAAGATCGCTCAAATAAGTTTTCCTTATCTATTTCTGTTATCTATTTTAGTAATACTTCTCGGAGTTCTTTGGGGAGTTTTCTTCTCACCAGTAGACGTTACCCAAGGTGAGGTTTACAGAATCATATACCTTCATGTTCCTGCAGCTTCAGTAGCTCAGTCTATCTATTACACAATGGTTATTGCTTCAATCTCATATCTTATATGGCGAATAAAGATGGCGAGTGTGTTCATGATTTCTATGGCCCCTTTAGGAGCTATATTCACTTTTTTAGCTCTATTTACAGGGGCAGTATGGGGTCAGCCCACTTGGGGGACTTGGTGGGTTTGGGATGCAAGATTAACTTCAACCCTAATTTTATTAATTTTATATTTAGCAATAATCAGTCTCTTTTCTAGCTTCGATAGGAGAGCTTCCACTGATCAAGCTGTGTCTATTGTTGTGTTGATTGGAGGAATTAATCTTCCAATTATTAAGTTGTCAGTTGAATGGTGGAATACTCTCCATCAGTCTGCCTCTATAACTTTGTCAGGTTCAAGTATTGATAATGAAATGTTGATTCCGTTGCTAATTTCTATATTTGGTTTTTATTTGTATGTGACGGCAATTGGAATGCGCAAAATGCAAGTTGAAATTCTTAAAAGAGAGATTTCACATAACTGGGTAAAAGAAATTTTTATAGAAAAGAGATGATCTTCGAACTACAAATAGTCCTGATTGTGAGCTTAATTATTTTTTTGATTACTTCTTCAACCGCATTGTTTGGATTAAAAAAATTCAAAGAAAAAATAAAATGAGAACAAAAAGAAGGAATAGAGTTATTTTCGTGTCCTCTTTAGTTGCTAGTTTATCTGTGGCCTTTATTTTCATAGTTTTAGCAATGAATGAAAATGTCGATTTCTATTACACGCCATCAGATTTAACAAGTTCAAAAATTATTAATAAAGATAGTCTAAGAATAGGGGGCCTTGTCCAAGAAGACTCAATAAAGATTAGTAAAGACAGTCTAAAGACGAATTTTCTTGTAACAGATTTAGAAAATTCTATAGAAGTCTATTATGAGGGCATTCTTCCTAATTTATTCAAAGAAAACTCAGGTGTTATTGCTCGAGGCTTCTATGATTATTCTGATGGAATCTTTTATGCCAAAGAAATATTAGCTAAACATGATGAAAATTACATTCCAAAAGAAGTAAAAAAGGCGCTTGTAAATGATTCCTGAGCTTGGAAATTTTCTTTTAATTTTCTCAATGATTAATAGCCTTTTATTAATCAGTATTGCCTTTATCTACCCTCCAAAAGACAAAAGATTTTTTTTATCAGCCAGCTTGGTTACTTTTTTAGCCATCTTTCTGAGCTTTATAGCTCTTGAAATATCTTTTTTGACTGATGATTTTAGTGTTCTTTATGTAGCCACTAACTCGAATCCTAATTTACCAATTTATTACAAATTTGCTGCACTGTGGGGCGGACATGAAGGATCATTATTACTATTTCTTCTTATTTTAGCTGGATGGATCCTAGTCTTTGTTTTTTTTAATGAGGATCAAAAATATTCATCTGCTTTTATGAACATTGTTTTATTTGCGTTGCTTGCTTTCACGGTTTTTCTTTCCAATCCATTCGAAAGGTTGCTGCCCATTTCTTCAATATCTGGTTCGGATCTCAACCCATTGCTTCAAGATTTTGCCTTTACAATTCATCCTCCAATGCTCTACATGGGATACGCTGGATTAGTTATTCCATTCGGTATAGCTATGAATTTTCTTTTAAATCAGGAAAAGGTTAAACAACTGGAACCAATACGCTCATGGTCTGTTGTTTCGTGGTCTTTCCTCACTCTGGGAATTTCCTTAGGCAGTTGGTGGGCCTATTATGAACTTGGATGGGGAGGTTGGTGGTTTTGGGATCCGGTAGAAAACTCTGCACTAGTACCTTGGTTGTTGTGCACTGCTTTAATTCATTCATCGATAGCAACCAACGCTAGACAAATTTTTATCAATTGGACTCTTGCTCTAACAATCCTCTCGCTAGCAGGCAGCCTATTGGGGATGTTTCTTGTTAGGTCGGGCATTATTACTTCTGTTCACTCATTTGCACTGGATCCTGACAGAGGTATTTTTCTGTTATTAATTTGTTTTGTGATAGTTATTCTTGGATTTTCTTTATTTTTTTTGAAAAGTGATAGAAAAGGTTTAAAAACTGACATGGGAATTTATTCCAAAGAGTTTATGTTTTTTATAAATAATGCTTTTTTAGTGACTTTATCGGCAATAGTTCTGCTTGGCACCATTTACCCAATTATCTACGAGATTTTTTCAGGTGGAGACCAAATTACTGTTGGAGCTCCATATTTCAATTTGGTTACCGTTCCTTTTGCTTTGATCTTACTATTCTTTCAAGCAATCGGACCTTTAACTAAGTGGGGAGGAAATAAAATAGATAATTTAAATTCAATTGGAATAATCATAATTTCAAGCATTGTCCTCAGCTATTTAGTCTCATATTTATTCTTCTCTTTCTCTTTTTACGAATTTGTCGGAAATGCAATCGTTTTGATGTTAATTCAATCGTTGGGTTTTTTAGCTTTCAAAAGCTTTCACTCTCAACGTAAAATTAACTTTTCTATGATTGCAGGACATCTGGGATTAGCAATTCTTACTTTCGGTATTACTATCTCTTCTTTAAATTCTGTGGAAAAGGAATTCGTTTTGCAAAAAAATGAATCAGTTTTATTGGGTTCTTCAAAAATCACATTAGAACATACCCAATCAGTACAAGAAGATAACTATTACGGTGATAGGGTGACATTTTCTTTCCAAGAGGAAGATAGAATTCTGAAACTTTACCCAGAGAGGAGATTTTATCCGGCATCTAGAATGGAAACTACAGAAGCAGGAATTTACCCTTCTGTTTATAAGGACGTATATATTTCCTTGGGGCAGAAAATTGGTGAAAATGCCTGGGCTGCCAAGGTTCAAATCAAACCTCTGGTACGTTTTATTTGGCTTGGAGCAATAATTATGTTTCTAGCAGGATTATTAGTAAGAACTAAATTTAAATTTAAATGAAAATTTATCCCCTTTTAACGATCTTATTAGCAATATCACTTTTTGGGCTTTTATTTTTTCAATTATTTCTTAATTCAGATGCTCAAGGATTTAATCAAAAGAGTTTAGCTCCTTTTAAATCTAAGTTACTTAACGGAGATTCTTTTACAAGTGAAGAGCTTAAAAACGATTCTCTTTCGCTGCTCAATGTTTGGGCAACTTGGTGCGTGGGATGCAGATTAGAGCACTCATACTTAATGGAGTTAGAGAAAAAGGGAATATCTATTATTGGAATAAATTACAAAGATGATAAAGAAAAAGCTTTTAAATGGCTTGATCAATTTGGAGATCCATACATAAAAAATATATTTGATGATCAAGGAGAGGTAGGATTTATGTTAGGTGTATCGGGTGCTCCAGAGACATTTTTAATTAAAAATGGAGATTCTATTGTGATGCATCACGTGGGGGTTCTAGACAAAAAAGTATGGAAAAATAAATTTGCTCCTTTGATCAAGAAATGAAGGCTTTTTTACTGATTCTGCTTCTCTCTCAGTTAGTCTATGGTGAAGATGAATTTATGACTTTTTCTTTCATAAATGATTCGGATGAAAAAAGATTTTATTCCCTTCAAAAGGAGGTTAGTTGTCCATTATGTGAAGGATCTAGTATTGCTGGATCAAATGCTCCTATAGCAGCTGACATCAAAAACAAAATCTACACGGAAATATTATTAGGAAAATCTGACGAGGAAATTTTAGCTAACTTAAGAGATATTTTTGGTGAAGAAGTAACTTATAAACCTTCTTTTGAAAACAATATTTTTCTTTGGCTTTTTCCATTGATTTTCTTTTTATTAATTGTATTTGCTGCAAGAATTTTTCTTAAAAAAAATGATAAAAAAGTATAAGGTTTTCGGATTTTCTTTAGCATTATCTGCTGCAATTTATTTTTTTCTTTTTGGCCAGGAAAATTTTCAAAAACTAAATTTCCAGAAAGATTTACAACTAAATTTTATTGATAATGCCTCTTTCGAGGAGAAAAAAAATAAAATAGATAGCATTATTAATCTCTCCAGTAACAATCCTGCCCAAGTTTACTTTTTAGCCAACTATTTATTTGATAAAACTGAGTATGCACTAGCCTCTAGGACACTTGAGCATTTCATTCTGAACTTCCCTAATGATACTGATGCTGAAGTAATAGCTTTTACAGCAGAAACTAAATATTTATCAAATAATCAAATTTTTAATGATGATATTGAAAGTTTAGTTCAACAATCCTTGAATAAAGATCCTGCAAATGTAAGAGCTTTAATTCTAAAAGGCCTTAAACAGACCTTGGATAAAAATTATGATGATGCACTTAAATCATGGTCAATTGCCTTTGAGTACTCTGAAGATGCTGATCAAAAAAGAGTAATTATGGCGGGAATGAGCTCAGCCTTAAAACAATTGAAATCCCTCGAAGACTAAATAAAACATACAATTCAGGCAATAAATTAGATAAAATAAAACAACTTTTCTTTAAATAGATGAGGCTTAAACACATTAGCCTTTCTGGCTTCAAGTCTTTCGTGGATCCCACGAGAATACCTTTCCCTTCAGATATGTCAGCAGTTGTTGGCCCAAATGGGTGTGGTAAATCAAACATTATCGATGCGGTTAGATGGGTACTTGGGGAAGGCTCTGCGAAAAATCTCAGAGGAGATAGCATGTCAGATGTTATTTTTAACGGGTCCGTTGCCAGGCCTGCATCTTCGAGAGCATCCGTTGAATTGGTCTTTGATAATTCTTCAGGAAGACTCGGGGGAGAATATTCTAGCTATTCTGAAATTTCTGTTAAAAGACAGGTAGATCATGAAGGCTTATCTTCTTATTACTTGAATGGCTCTTCTTGCAGAAGAAAAGATATCACAGATATTTTCTTAGGCACTGGGCTTGGCCCCAGAAGCTATGCGGTTATTGAGCAAGAAATGGCAACAAAACTGATTAGCTCAAAACCTGAAGAATTACGCTCACATATTGAAGAAGTTGCTGGCATATCAGTCTACAAAGAAAGAAGAAAAGAAACTGAAAGTAGAATCAAAAAAACAAAAGAAAATTTAGATCGTGTTAACGATTTAAAAAAAGAAATTGATAGGAATCTCTTAAAGCTCAAACAACAAATTAAATCAGCAGAAAAGTATGATTTAGCTAAACAAAATTTAAAAAAATTCAGATCTCTGAGACTTGCATCAAATTGGCTTGCTTCCTCAGAAAAAGTAAAAGAAATGGAACTTAATCAGAAAAGACAGGAAATTGAGATACAAAAGAAGATTTCTGAAAAAGAAAAAATAAATACTCAAATAGAAGAAACTAGAAATAATCAATCTAACCTGCTTCTACAAATTGAAAAAATGCAGGAATCCTTTTATAGCAGTGGTGCCGAGATATCAAAATCTGAGCAAGAGTTAATTTCTTTGGAAGAGAAAGTTGTTTCAACCAATAATGAAATAGAATCCATCGATAAAAAAATTATTGCTTTAAATTCTGATATTAATGGAGAAAAAAACGCAATCGATCAAATCAGGACCTCTTTAGAAGGAGAAGCAAATAGTCTGGAACAGGCTAAAAACGATTTTGAAAAACTCCAGATTTCAAGTTCACCTGAAGAATTTTTGGATAAATTATTAAACGATATCGGAAGCCTGATTGTAAAAATTAAAAATCTATCATCTGAAGGCATCAATTTTGAAGATGAACTCAGAGAGGTTCTGAGTGATTCAACAAACATTCAAAGCGGTCTTTCAAGATATAAGGCTGAATTTAAAAATATTAGCGATGCAGAGAAAGGGGCTTTAAATGAAAAAAGAGAAAAATATACAAGAGCTATTCAAGAAGTTGCTAATAAAAATCTAGAAATAAGTAAATTAGAAGGAGCTATTCAATCCAAACAAAAAGAGATAGAAACATTCCAAAGTAAGATGAAAGAACTCTCTCAATCTAGAGAGTCACTCATGATTCCTATAAATGAAATAAAAGAAGAAATTAAACCTCTCTTAGACAAAAGATCTGGAAACCAAAACGAATTAACTGCCTTAAGAAACAATTTTGAAAGAACAAACGAAGAAATAAGAACTCTAGAAAAAAATCTGAATATAGAGGAAATTAAGATCGAAGAACTAAAATCAATTTCAAATTCTTCTGTTGTTGAAAAACAAAAATTTATAACCGAAGCAGAAATATTACAAAAACAGATCCAATCTGAATATGGAGAATTGCAAACAGTTCTCGATAAGCTAGAACCTGAATTTGACATAGCTTTCATTGAAAATGAGATTGAAAAATTTAATAGGCAAATTGAATCAATTGGACCAATAAATCTGGCTGCGAAGGAAGAATTCAAGATCGAAGAAGAACGTAATTCAGAAATAGAAAGCCAACTAAATGAATTGAATAAAGCAATTGAAACTCTTCAAAGCGCCATCAAAAAAATTGATCAAGAATCTAGAACAAAATTCCAAGATACTTTAGATAGTGTTAATTCAGAGATTGCTAAGTTATTTCCTAAACTCTTTGGTGGAGGGCACGCAAAACTGGAGTTAACAGGAGAAGATGTCTTGGAGTCTGGAGTGGTTTTAAAAGCAATGCCCCCCGGTAAAAAAAATGTATCGGTTTCACAGCTTTCCGGAGGAGAGAAAGCTATGAGTGCAATTGCTATGGTGTTTTCTTTCTTCTCCCTCAATCCCTCGCCGTTTTGTATATTAGATGAAATTGATGCTCCTCTTGATGACCTAAATACCTTCCGTTATATATCCATGGTTGAAGAAATGTCCAAAAAGATTCAATTTATCTACATTACCCATAACAAAATCTCAATGGAAAAAAGCAAACACCTTATGGGTATAACCATGGAAGAAGCGGGGGTCTCTAGACTTGTTTCAGTAGATGTAGAGGAAGCTTTAAGCTTAGCTGTCAACGAATGAACTTAAGAGAAATATTAGTCCTACTAATTTCTTTTTTTCTTGCAGTAACAATAATTTTAACTTTTAGAAAAATAATAAACTATAGAAAGAATTCAACCAGGAAGTCAAAACAGAGTTCTATTTCAAATGATGAGGAAGTAAAAGTTGAACTCGAAAACTTTTCAGAAGAAGACTACATAGACGATGACATTCCACCTGAACCTGAGCTCTCTTCAGATGACTTGATATATTTGCATATAGAATCCGATCAAAGTAATTCAATTCAATATAAGGATCTTCTTAATTATTTTGATAGCAACGATATCAATCTTGCAGATGAAGGTGGCTGGCTTAAGATATATTTAGATAATTCAAATAATTTTTCATTGGTTAATGGATTGAAACCAGGAAAATTTCTTCCCGAGGAAGGAATAGATTCTACGTCGATTATTACTATGATCCTCATTGCAAATGAACAAAATAATTGTGTTGAAGCTTTTCAGAAAATGGCGGAGATGTCCTATAAGTTAGCAGCCTACTTGTCTGCAAATGTGCTTGATTCAGATAGAAATAAGTTGACTAAGCAAATGTATGACCATTATGTGCAACAGGCCGAGGAAACAGATTTAAAAAAAATTAAACTATCCTGATGGTTTCCAAAAAGGAAATTCAAAAAAAATATACAGATTTAAAAAATCGGATATTTGAACTTAACGAGTCATACCATCGACATGACGTCTCAGAGGTTAGTGATGAAAAATACGATTCTTTATTCAAAGAATTAATTGACTTTGAAAATAATAATGATTTTCTGAATACTGAGAACTCACCTACCCAAAGAATTGGTTTTTCTCCATTAGATGAATTCCAGAAATATTCTCACAGAAAGAAAATGCTATCTTTGGATAATGCTTTTTCTATTAATGATCTTACTGATTTCAATAAAAGAATAAATCCCAAAGAAAAATTCAATAACCTTAAATTTTCTTGTGAACCAAAAATGGATGGCGTTGCCATCTCAATAAGATACAAGGATGGCCTTTTTCACTCTGCTGGGACAAGAGGAGATGGAAGCATTGGAGAAGACGTAACTCAAAACGTAAAAACTATCCAAGGAATTCCGCTTAAACTTGAAAGTTTTTCTACTAAAGATCCAAAAGACTTTGATGTTAGAGGAGAAATCTACATGGAACTTTCTTCTTTTAATGAGCTAAATAAAAAACTGGCAGAAAAAAAATTCGCAAACCCAAGAAACGCTGCAGCAGGGAGCTTAAGACAATTAGATTCAAAAATCGTTGCTAGAAGACCTTTAAAAATGATTGCTCATGGCATAGGTTTTGTATCAGATGAATCTTACTTTGAGTCTCATTCATCTATGATTCAACAATTTAAAAAATGGGGCTTGCCTACCAATGATCTTGTCAAAGAATTCTCTTCAGTAAATGATTGCGAATCATATTTCAATGAAATTTCCCTGCTAAGAGATAGTTTGGATTATGAAATCG
>CACFKX010000010.1:0-31047 GCA_902566955.1 uncultured SAR86 cluster bacterium
AAAAAACAAGAAACTATTGCCTGAAAAGACAGCTGAAACAAAAAGTAAAAATAAGTTCATGAATAATTTTGGCGAAACAATTTTGAAAGTTAACAACCTTAATGTTGAATTTGCAAATGAATCTTCAACTTTTAAGGCTGTTAATAATTTAAATTTTAATCTCTCTGAAAAAGAGACTTTAGCCGTTGTAGGAGAAAGCGGATCAGGCAAATCAGTTACAGCTTTATCTATTATGCAATTACTTCCTTATCCAATTGCATTTCACAGCAAAGATAGCTCCATAAACTTTCAAGGCACAGAACTTATAAATCTTCCTAAAAAAGAACTTGAGAATATCAGAGGTAAAAGAATATCAATGATATTCCAAGAGCCAATGACTTCATTGAATCCCTTTATAAAGGTCGGTAAGCAAATTATGGAGTCTATTCAAGTCCATAATAAGAGTTCCAACAAAGAGGCAAAAGAAAAAGCCATAGATCTATTAAGGAAAGTTGAAATACCAAACCCAGAACAAAAATTTTCTTCATTTCCTCATCAGCTCTCTGGAGGACAAAGACAAAGAGTGATGATCGCAATGGCATTGTCAAACAATCCTGAAATATTGATTGCAGACGAACCAACAACAGCCTTGGATGTGACTGTCGAAAAAGAACTCTTAATTCTTTTAAACAAATTAAAAGAAGAGGAAAACCTCAGCATAATATTTATCACGCATGATTTAAATGTTGTCAAAAGATTCGCAGATAAGGTTCTGGTGATGAATCAGGGTAATGTGATCGAAAGCGGAACTACTGCAGAAATTTTTTCTAATCCAAAGGATTCTTATACAAAAAGGCTAATAGAGTCCATTCCTGAACCCAAAGAGATTAATAATGTTTCAGATTCCAAAATTCTGGAATGCGAAAAATTAAATGTAAGCTACCAAGTAAGAGAAGCTTCTCTTTTCCAAAAAGAAGAAAGATTTGATGCAGTCAAAGAAGTCTCATTCTCTTTATCAGCTAATTCAACTCTAGGAATTGTTGGAGAATCAGGATCAGGAAAATCTACCATTCTCAAAGCAATTCTGGGCATAGAAGAGTATTCAGGAAAAATTCTATTTGAAAATGAAATATTAAAGAAAGATAAGCTAAGTGATTTGAGGAAGAAATGTCAGGTTGTTTTTCAAGATCCTTTCAGTTCTCTATCTCCTAGGATGAGGGTGGAAGAGATCATCAAAGAAGGTTTGGATATTCATTTTAAGCAATTGAGCAAACAAGAAAAAAAACAACGCATCATAGAATCAATAAATGACGTTCATTTAGATCCATCATGCCTTGAAAAGTTTCCGCATGAATTTTCTGGAGGCCAAAGACAGAGAATTGCAATAGCAAGAGCATTGATTACAAATCCCAAATTGATCTTGCTCGATGAGCCAACTTCAGCATTAGATGTTTCAATTCAAAAGGAAATACTTCTGCTCTTGAAGGATTTACAAAATTCCAAAAATATAAGCTATGTTTTGATAAGTCATGATTTAAGAGTAATCAGGTCAATGTCAGATAGAGTTTTAGTCATGAAAAAGGGCTCAATAGTTGAATCTGGTCCAACCGATCAGATATTTGATACACCTCAAGATGAATATACAATCAATCTTATAAATGCTGCTTATAATTAAAATCAATGTCTAAAAAAAGAAAATATTCATCCTCTCTGGTTGATGGAATTGATAAAGCTGGTGCTCGATCAATGCTTAGGCCAACAGGTTTTTCAGATGAGGATTTTAAAAAACCACAAGTAGGTATCGCTTCAACTTGGTCAAATGTGACTCCTTGTAACATGCACATCAATGAATTAGCACAAACCATATGTAGCTCTGTTGATGATGCAGGTCTCAAATCAGTTCTTTTCAATACCATCACAATCTCTGACGGTATTTCAATGGGTACTCTTGGAATGAGATATTCTTTGGTCTCTAGAGAAGTCATTGCAGATTCAATTGAAACTGTTGTTGGGTGCCAGTCATTTGATTCTGTTGTTGCAATCGGCGGATGCGATAAAAATATGCCAGGTTGTATGATGGGATTGATACGGTTAGATAGACCAAGTCTGTTTGTTTACGGTGGTTCTATCAAGCCTGGGAAGGATCATACTGATTTTGCCACTGTTCTTGAAAAGGTTGGCGCATATTCTCAAAATCAAATAAGTGAAGACGAACTAATAGCAATTGAGAAAAATGCACTCCCTGGGCCTGGTTCATGCGGAGGAATGTACACTGCAAACACTATGGCATCGGCAATTGAAGCCTTAGGAATGAGTTTGCCTGGTAGTAGCTCACAAGATGCAATCTCTCAGGAGAAGAAAAATGATTGCCTGGCTGTAGGTAAGGCTATCGATTACTTATTAGAAAAGGATATTAAACCTAGCGATATTCTAACCAAGAGCGCTTTTGAAAATTCTATTAAAGTAGTTATTGCACTAGGTGGCTCTACTAACGCAGTCCTTCATCTCCTTGCAATGGCAAAATCAGCAAATGTTGATTTAAATTTAGACGACTTTACTAGGATAGGGAAAAATACACCTGTTTTATCTGACATCAGGCCTTCTGGTTACTATTTAATGAGTGATCTGAATGAACAGGGCGGTATTCAACCCTTAATGAAAATGATGCTTAATGATGGATTACTGGACGGAAGCTGTATGACCGTTTCAGGAAAAACTTTAGAAGAAAATCTTAAAGACATAGAACCCTATAAAGACGATCAAAAAATTATTGCTCAAATTAGTAAACCTATAAAAAAAGAAAGTCACATTAGAATTTTGAAAGGCAATCTAGCTCCTCAAGGAGCTGTAGCTAAAATAACTGGGAAAGAAGGACTATCTTTTTCTGGTCCTGCAATAATTTTTGAATCTGAAGAAGAGGCTATTGAAGCAATTTTCAATAATACCATTCAAGAAGGTTCGGTAATTGTTATCAGATACGAAGGTCCTTTAGGAGGACCGGGTATGCGTGAAATGCTAAAACCGACTGCGGCAATCATGGGAGCTGGGCTAGGAGATAAAGTTGCTCTAATTACTGATGGAAGGTTCTCAGGCGGATCTCATGGTTTTGTAGTTGGCCATATTACTCCTGAAGCAGCGAATGGAGGTCCAATTGGACTTTTACAGAATGGAGATTTAATCACCATAGATGCAAAAAAAGATCAAATAAACATTGATATCTCAGAAGAACAGTTAGCAGATAGAAAGAAAAACTGGCAATCTTTAAAAGAACCTCCTAGCAGAGGAGTGTTAGCTAAATACGCCAGATCAGTATCTTCAGCTTCCGAGGGCGCTGTAACAGACGATTTTTAATTTGCATTTATAAAATTTAACCTAATATAAAAATTATGAGTAACACAATAGAATTAAATAAAGAAAACTTCACAGAAACAGTTGGGTCAAATAAACCCGTTTTAGTCGATTATTGGGCAGAATGGTGTGGTCCATGCAAAATGGTAGCCCCAATACTTGAGGAAGTTGCTTCAGACATGTCAGATAAGCTGACGGTTGGCAAAGTTGATGTGGATGAAAATCAAGAGTTAGCAGCCCAATTAAATATAATGAGCATTCCTACGTTAGTTCTATTCAAAGATGGAGAGGTAGTTGATCAGGCGATAGGCGCTTTATCAAAGTCTCAGCTTCTATCATTTTTGGAACAACACCTATAAATTTAACCTAGACTAGGGCTAGCTTAGGTGTTACATTTATTCACCTTGTCTTAGACAATCTTTAATTAAATCCCAAAATTTGTTATGCATTTAGGCGAATTAAAAGCCAAGCCCGTAGAAGAATTGCTCAGTCTCGCTGAGGACATGGGTATTGAAAATTTAGCCCGTTCAAAAAAACAAGATGTTATTTTTGGAATTCTCAAATCTCATTCTGGAAAAGGTGAAGATATTGAGGGCGAGGGAGTTCTTGAAATTTTAAATGATGGGTTTGGATTTTTGAGATCACCGTCGTCTTCTTATTTAGCAGGTGCAGACGACATATATGTTTCACCAAGCCAAATAAGAAGATTTGGACTCAAAACAGGTGATTCTATATCTGGAAAAATAAGACCACCAAAAGAGGGCGAGAGATATTTTGCCTTATTAAAGATTGATGAGATCAACTTTAATGCACCAGAGCAAACGAAATCAAAAGTCGCTTTTGAAAACTTAACACCTTTGTTTCCTGAAGAAAGAATCGTGATGGAGGCAGGGAATGGAACAACTGAAGATTTATCAGCAAGAATAATTGATTTAACTGCCCCAACAGGTAAGGGTCAGAGAGGACTTATTGTTTCTCCACCCAAAGCAGGAAAAACTCTTCTTCTTCAAACTATCGCCCATTCAATTGAAAGGAATAGCCCTGACAGTAAGCTCATGGTTCTTTTAGTTGATGAAAGACCTGAAGAGGTTACTGACATGAAACGTTCTGTTCGAGGGGAGGTAATCGCGTCTACCTTTGACGAACCTCCATCAAGACATGTTCAAGTAGCTGAGATGGTAATTGCCAAAGCTAGAAGACTTGTTGAAACAAAAAATGATGTCATTATTTTATTAGATTCAATCACTCGTTTGGCAAGAGCTTATAACTCTACTCAAGCGGCTTCTGGGAAAATATTAACAGGTGGTGTTGACGCCAATGCCCTTGAAAAACCAAAAAGATTTTTTGGTGCTGCCAGAAATATAGAAGGTGGAGGAAGTCTCACCATTATTGCTACAGCGCTTATTGACACTGGATCGAGAATGGACGAGGTAATCTACGAAGAATTTAAAGGCACAGGAAATCAAGAAATTCATCTTGATAGAGCAATTGCTGAAAGAAGAGTCTTTCCAGCCATTAACATAAGGCGTTCAGGCACAAGAAGAGAAGAGCTGATAACCGATGATGCCGAACTTCAGAGAATAAATATTCTCAGAAAGCTTCTAAATGATATGGAAGATGTCGATGCAACTGAATGGCTCATAGACAAACTTGGAAAACACAAGACAAACAATGAATTCTTCAGTTCAATGAAGAAAGGTAAGTAACTATTTTTCTTTGAGAAGTAAATATTGCTTTTTACCAGAGTTAGTCTCTTTTATAACCTCCCAATTATTTTCTAAAAAACTTAAGTCTAGATCTTTTTCTACTTCAAGATAAATATTTCCAGACTTAGCAAGAAGGGATTTTGTTTTAATTTTTAAAAGAACTTGTTCAGCAAGTTGCTCATAGAATGGAGGATCGACAAAAATTAGATCAAACTCATCATTTGCTTCATCTAACCAAGCAAGGACATCTTTATTAATTATTGATATATCCTCAATAGCATCTAGCTTTTCGATATAGCTTTTTAATTTATCAAAGTGCTCAAAATTTTTTTCGATAAATGTAACTTTGTGAGCACCTCTAGACAATGATTCCAGCCCTAAAGAACCTGTTCCAGAAAATAAATCAAGACAAGTTTTATGATCAATGACCTGTCCAAGCCAATTAAACAATGTTTCCCTTAGTCTGTCTGGAGTCGGTCTAAGATCTTTGGAAGGTAAGAATTCGAATTTTCTTCCTTTATATTTTCCGCTGATTATTCTAAATGAACCTTTATTTGCTTTATTGCTCATAATTTTCTTTTATAATTCTCTTTTCTAATCACTTATCAATGCAAGATATATTTCTAAATATTTTAAGAACGCAAGCTCAAACTGTATATGTAATTTCTTCAGGAAATTCAGATTCGAAAGAGGCAATGACAGTTTCTTCAGTAGCTTCGTTATCAGCTGATCCACCAAGAATGTTAGTTTGTATTAATAAATCTGCTGCCATGCATGATTTTTTAAAAACAACTGAGTCATTTTGTCTCAATTTGTTGAGTAATGGACAAAAACATGTAGCTGATATTTGTAGCAACTCAGAGAAAATAAATGAAAGATTTTTTAATGATTCTTGGCTTAATAGAGAAGAGACTCCATATTTAGAAAATGCTCAATCAAACCTCTTTTGTAAATTAAAAGCAATTATGGAAGATACCACTCATTCAATCTTCGTTGGCGAGGTACAAGATTTAATTCATAATGACGCTTTAAAACCCTTGGTATATCAAGAAGGAAAATATGTCTAAGTTTTTTTATCTTATAATTTTTGTTTTCTTCTCAAGTCTCGGATTTTCAAGCGAGAATAAACTTTATTTTATCGAGCCTAAAGATGGTGCAACGATAAATGGACCTATAAAAATAGTTTTTGGGTTATCTGGAATGGGAGTTGCTCCAGCTGGTATAGATTTTCCTAATACCGGACATCATCACCTCCTCGTTGATTTAGAAAATTTGCCTGATCTTTCGAAACCCATCCCCGCCAATAAAAACCATATCCACTTTGGTAAAGGTCAGACTGAAGCAATCCTTGAATTACCAAAGGGAAAAAGAACTTTGCAACTTTTAATGGGCAACTATCTCCACATACCACACAAAGAGCCAGTGATTTCAGATAAAATCACTATCTTTATTAAATAAATTCTCCTAATAGACTTCATTGATTAAAGCAATCTTAAAATTTAAGAAAAAATTCATTATTTTTTTATATTTACTCACTCTATCTAGCTTTTCAGTAAGTGAAATTTTCATCGATGGAATTCTTGACGAAGAAGAATGGAGCTCAGCAAAGCTGATTGATGACCTTGTAGTCGTTCAGCCAAACACCTTAGAGAAATCAAAGTACAAAACTGAAGTTTTATATTTTGCCAACGAAAAAGGCATTTATTTCGGTTTTAAAAACTTTAAACCTCCAGAAAGACAAACGCCAATTCAACATAAGCGGGATGCATGGATGGCTGACGGAGATAGAAATTTCATTATCATTGATTTTGTTGGAAATGGTAACAATGGATTTTCTTTTGGAACTTCCTTAGGAGATTCTGTCGGCGATGGGACAGTTTCAAATGAAAATCAGTTCAATCAGGACTGGGATGGGGTGTGGTTCGTCAAAACCAGTCAAGATAGTGAAGCTTGGTACTCTGAATTTCTGATACCTTGGGATGTAGCACCCATTAGTTCTTCTACCGAAGATGAACTAGAAATAAAAATAAGAATAAATACTTTTGATTTTCTCAGCAATGAATGGTCAAGTTTTCCTGCTATTTGGAGCACCGATTCAGCCTTTTTATCAAAATTTGAACCTATCAGAATTAAGAATTATGCCCGTGATGCTCAAAGTGATGCTGACTTCTACCCATATATTTCAATTTCACAAGAGCAAGTTACAGACGAGCAAATAAATAAAATAGGTGGAGAAATATTTTGGTCTATAGATGCTGAAAAGAGATTAGATGTAACTATAAATCCTGATTTTGGCCAAGTAGAAAGCGATGATGTTATTGTGAATTTTGATTCAACAGAGACTTATTATGAAGATAGGAGGCCATTCTTCACTGAAAATCAAAACTTATTTCAAATAACTGGCTGGAGAACTTATCTAATAAATACAAGAAGAATTGGAGCAGCTCCAGATTATGATTGTAACCAGCTTAGTGAACGATTAGTTGAAAAATGTCTTCAAGATAATTCATCTACTAGCGATATCGACCTTGCCCTAAGATATACCCAATCAGGAGCACTTAACGAGTTTGGTATCTTCTCTGCCTTTGAAAGAGGAACGGATATTTATAAAGGAAGAAATTTCCAAGCTATTCGCTACAGAAGAAATTTTAATGCAGGGAAAGTAGGCTATCTTTTAACTTATGCAGATAAACCAAACATTTCAAGGAGCGCTCAAGTACACACTTTTGATTACGAATATTTTATTAATCAAGATACTCGTTTTTTTGGAATGTTAAGTTACTCAGATATTGATGATCCTAATTTATCCAAGAATGGATCTGCAATAAGAGCTCTTATCTCGAAACAATTTACAAAAAAATTCTCTGGTTTATGGGCTTTCTCATCTTATGGCAAAGGATATGACATTAACGATATGGGTTACAGTGAAATGAAGGAATATATGTCAACTGGATGGGTAGCAAACTATAGAGAAGCTGAATTTGCTAAAAACTCTCCTCTCCAAAGTTTGACTGTTGACTCGAATGGTGGATTAAATAAAAGTGCCTCAGGAATTTACGGCGGGTCTTTAGCTAATGTGAGTTTAAGTCTAGATTTTAAGGATTTTTCTTCTGTAAGACTGAGTTGTGAGTGCTTTCTTGATCCCGGTAAAGATTATATGGAAACGAGAGGTTTCCCAGATGCGCCTTATATTAGAAATAAAGGAGGATACACCTTTGCTATTAGCTATGAGGCACCAGAGACCCTTGTATTTATTCCTTCAATGAAGGTGGAAAGCAGATCATCAGGATATGAATTTGATGATTCTTTGCAATCGAGAAAAGAGGAAGGTTGGGGTTTTAATTTGGGCGCAACTGTAAAACCAACAGATAATCTTAATATTAATTTGGGTCTAATTAGATATGATGAGGACGAAAACTGGAGCAAATTTGAATACGACAACGTGTTCGGCTACTACCATAAGAAGAAACTCTCATCCTCTTTATCTTTAGGGTATTATGAAAGAAAGCATGAATTAAGAATAAAAGCTCAGTTTTACTCTTTAACTGCAGAAGATCCCGAAGCTTTTTTTGTATCACCTGAAGGAAAAATGAAGTCCGCTGATGCTAACCTAAATTCATTTGAGTTGAGCCAAGTGGCATTTCAAATCAGGTATAGGTATGAGTTGGCACCTCTGTCTCATATTTATGTGGTTTACACTAGAGGTGGAGATTATTTCAGCTCTGATATGTCCTCATCATCATTTGAAAAGCTTTATTCAAAAGGATGGGATACAACTTACTCGGATCAATTTATTGTAAAAATAAGATACAGATTTTCATCGTAAAAATATTCATAACTTCCATTAAAAAATATATAAGTTAATCTGACTTCAACATTGATCATGTGATTTCAGATAAAATATCCTCCTTGTTGATCTTTTTTCAGATTTACTCAAGTTCTGAATAAATCTTAAGATATGGCCAAAAAATTAATACTTTTATTTCTACTTTCACCACTATCTGCAGAGATTGTTGTTGATGGCAAATTAAATGAAATTGAGTGGGATTCTGCAGGAATTATCAATACTTTTTTTGTAACTGAGCCCCTAACTTATGAAACTCCAGAAGTTGAAACAGAAGTTTTATATTTTGCTAACGAAGATGGAATATATTTTGGCTTTAAAAATTATGAACAACCTATAGAGGATCAAACAACTTTGCTGCATAAAAGGGATGTTATGGATGCATCAGCAGATAGAGCTTTCATTGCAATAGACTTTAATGGAAACGGTATAAGAGCCTATAGCTTTGCAGTATCTCTGGGTGGATCAATTGGAGATGCGGTTTGGGCAAACGAGAATCAACCATCATCCGATTGGGATGCAATTTGGTTCGCTGAAACTTCTCAAACCGACGATGCTTGGTTTGCAGAGTTTTTAATACCTTGGGATGTTGCTCCATTGGAAGCTTCTGATAAAGAATTCATTGAAATTAATGTTAGGACATCTAGGGGTTACTTTTTAAAAAACGAATGGCATGGTTTTCCTAAAATTAATTGGACTGATACAAAATTTATCTCAAGATTTCATCCAATAAAAATAAGAAATTTTGCTAGCAACTCTACCTCGGAAGTCGATTTCTTCCCTTACATTTCAGTTTCTCAAGAAGAGGTTACAGGAAAACAAGAAAATAAAATTGGAGGAGAAATATTTTGGGCTATCGATTCAGAAAAAAGATTAGATGTCACTTTAAATCCTGATTTTGGCCAAGTAGAAAGCGATGATGTCATTGTGAGTTTTGATGCAATAGAGACTTTTTACGAAGATAAACGACCATTCTTCACAGAAAATCAGGATCTTTTTCAAATAAGGGGTCGAACTTCTTTTCTCATCAACACGAGAAGAATTGGTGCTCGACCAGACTATGATTGCTCTTCAGAGATAGACGAATCAGATTGTAATTCGCAAAGAAAAACCTACAGTGAAATTGATTTAGCCTTGAAATATACCCAGACTGAAGCTAGTGATGAGTTTGGAATTTTCTCAGCTTTTGAACGAGATGGAAAATACTACAAAGGAAGGAATTTCCAGTCTATTAGATACAGAAAAAGTCTAGATGATCTTCGTATTGGCTATCTTTTAACTTATGTTGACCGTCCAAACATATCAAGAGCTGCCCAAGTCCATACGATGGACTTTGATTATTCCTTCGATGCAACAAGCAGATTTTCAGGGACGTTAAGTTATTCAAACATAGATTCAGAATCAACCACAACAGAAGGTGTAGCTTTAAGAGGTAGAGTAGCTAGAAACTTTACAGAAAAGTTTTCCGCTCTTTGGGGTTTTGGTATCTATGACGAAGGCTATGACATGAACGATATGGGTTATTTGGACATGAGAAATTTTGCAGAAACAGGCATTACAGCTGTTTACAAAGAAACCAATTTCTCAGAAGAATCTCTAGTTAGAAGTCTTACATTGGATGTGAATGGCGGTCACCAACGAAGTATTTCAGGAATAAACGGCGGGGCGATGGCGTGGATATCACTTAATTTAGATCTAAAGGATTTTTCTTCCATAGATATTTTTTGTGAATGTATCTTATCTCCCGGAAAAGATTTTGTTGAAGCAAGAGATCATCCGGATTCTCCCTTTATAAGAAGGTTAGGAGGATACACATTGAATATGAGATATTCGGCACCTAGACAGAAGACTTTTATACCCTTCATAAAAATTGAAAGTTCATCTGGAGGTTATAAATTTGACAATCCATCAAATTCTAAAAGAGGTGAGGGTTGGGGATTCAACATAGGTGCAAATATTAAGCCGTCTAATGATCTCGACTTAAATCTTGCTCTCATTAGATATGATGAATATAAAAATTGGGTTAAATATGAATTTGATAATGTATTTGGCTATTACAAAAAGAAGAAATTATCTTCCTCTTTATCTTTAGGATGGATTAAAGACAACATTCACGAATTAAGGATTAAAGCTCAATTTTATTCACTCACTGCTGATGATCCAGATCCTTATTATGTTAGTGCTGATGGAAAAATGATTAATTATGATGGGACACTTAATCCATTTGAATTAAGTCAGGTCGCATTTCAAATAAGGTATAGATATGAACTATCTCCCCTCTCTAATTTTTATGCAGTTTATACGAGAGGAGGATATTATTTTGACGACGATAAAGATTTAAAATCTTTTGGAAATTTGTATTCCACCGGATGGGAGACTACTTATTCTGATCAATTTATTCTTAAATTGAGATACAAATTTTAATGATCTTTACAGATCCAACCCCTTGATGTTTTTCTAGCTTCTAAGGCAGGGAAATAAACATTACATTCTATACATTTGACCATGCTGGATTGATCTTCGCTGATATCAACTGAATTTTCTCCCAAAAGACGTGCCAGCCCAACGACTATTCCTACAAAAACTAAAACTGAAATTAAAATAGCCATTAGGATTTAATTTTCTTTTCTTTGAAAGCGTCCAGTAAGTCTTGAGTTATATTGGCCAAATCTGACTGGTTGAGTTCTTTATAGGCTTCAATTTTGATCTCAAGAGCTTGTTCTACTTGAGAGCTATTTGGGAGATGTTCAATCACATAATTAGCTCGGTTTAAGGCAGCAACAAAAGCCTTTCTTTCCATATAGAAAGTCGCTACATATATTTCTTTTTTTGCGATCAAATTCCTCAAGAAAACCATTCGTTGCCTTGCTTGATCAGCGTAGTCACTATCTGGGAACCTAAGTAAAAAATCACTCAAGTCTGAAAAGGATTTCTTTGCTTGATTAAGATCTCTTTTCGAGGCCGCATCCTCGAGAATCATATTTGGATTAAAAATAGACATATCGGCTGTGTAACCAGACATTCCTTTCAAATAGTAAGCGTAATCTATATTTGGATGATTAGGATGCAAGCTGATAAACCTATCAGCGGCTGATATGGCAGCCTCATAGTTTGCTGACTTAAAATAAGCAAAAATAAGCTCTGACTGAGCTTGCGTGGCAAATCTTCCAAAAGGGTATCTTGCCTCAAGCATTTCTAAACTCATTGCCGCAGCAGCAAAATTGCCAGATCTCAATCTATTCTGCGCTTGATCAAATAGTTCTTTTTCAAGCAAGACCCTTTCAATAGTTTCTTCTTTATTTGCACACGATGCGGATAAACCCATCAAGATCAGTAAAAAAAGTAGATTAAAGATAAAATAATGCTTATTACGAGTTTGCATCTGCTAATTCTATCTGTTTAAAGATTAAAAAACATGCCAAAAAAAATTTCAATTAATTTCGAGGTCAATGCCGAAGAGTCAGGAAAAAGAATAGATGTAATCGTATCCAAGAGATATCCAGAGTTCTCAAGAATGCAAATTAAAAAGTTTATTGAACTAGATTTTTTGTCCATTGATAATCAAACAATTTCCAAAGTAAGCGAAAAAGCTTCAATTGGAAGCAAGATAAATTTATCTGGTCTAATTGATGCTGAAGTTGAAGATCTTCCTGAAGATATTGAGATTGAAATAAAAAAGCAGACAAAGGATTTCATAGTCATAAATAAAGCTCCAGGAATTGTTGTTCATCCGGGCTCAGGAAATAGATCAGGAACAATTCTCAACAGTTTATTATTTAACTTTCCAGAGCTGGCAGATCTTCCAAGAGCTGGAATAATTCATCGTTTAGATAAAGATACTTCTGGACTAATGGTTATTGCAAGAAATGAGAAGGCTTATAAATACTTATCAGATCAAATCTCCTCCAGAACTGTTAAAAGGGGATATGATCTAATAGTAATTGGAAAAACGTTGAGAGCAGGAACTTTAGACTTCCCAATTGGAAGGCATCGCACCGTAAGAACAAAACAATCAGTTACAGAAAAAGGAAAAGAAGCAATTACAAAATTTAAAGTATTAGAATTTTTGGGATTCTACACTTATATTCGAGCTTATTTAGAAACAGGGAGAACCCATCAAATTAGAGTTCATTTCAGCCATATTAAACATCCGCTAGTTGGAGATAAAACTTATGGAACAAGTCAAAGATTTGCAAAAAATACCTCAGACGATTTGAAAGATTTTATTATCAAGTTTCCGAGACAAGCTCTACATGCTAGAGAACTTTCTTTTTTAGATCCCTCGACTAATGAAACAGTTAATTTTGAAAGCGAAATTCCTAAAGATTTTCAAAGTTTATTGGATCGTCTAAAAACCAATGAAAACTTGACTTAAAGGGTTCTAGTGTCACAATTCGAATCTTTTTAAAAGTGTTTAATAAATATGAAGAAAGAATCAGGTGGATCTGCACTTATTAGAGCTTTGGCAGATGAAAATGTAGACCTTCTCTTTGGATATCCTGGAGGAGCTGCCCTTCATATTTATGATGCAATTTATCAACAGGATAAAGTTCAGCATATTTTAGTCAGGCACGAGCAGGCAGCAGTCCATGCAGCTGATGGATATGCCAGAGCTACCGGAAAAGTTGGAACTGTTCTTGTAACATCTGGTCCAGGAGCAACAAACGCAATCACTGGTATTGCAACTGCATATATGGACTCTATTCCATTAGTGGTAATTTCAGGTCAGGTTGCAAGCCATTTAATAGGAACAGACGCCTTCCAAGAAACAGATATGATGGGAATATCCCGACCGATCGTAAAACATAGCTTTCTAATTCAAAGTCCAGAAGAGATACCAGAGGTTGTTAAAAAGGCATTTATCATTGCAAAAACAGGAAAGCCGGGACCAGTTGTAATTGATGTACCCAAAGATATGACAGATCCGAATCATCTTTTTGACTATCAGTATCCAAAAGACATAAAGATGCGATCTTATTCAGTCCCCTCAGAGGTAGATGAAAGCAATATAGAAGAGGCAGTTTCATTATTAGAGAAAGCAAAAAAACCTGTTTTATATGCAGGCGGAGGGATTATTCAAGGTAATGCAACAGAGGAGCTAAAAAAGTTAGCTAAAATCATGAATGCCCCTGTGACAAATACACTAATGGGATTGGGAGCCTTTCCTGCAACTCATGAAAACTTTATTGGAATGTTAGGAATGCATGGAACCTACGAAGCAAACATGGCAATGCATGAAGCTGATTTAATTTTTGCTTTGGGTTCAAGATTTGATGACAGAACTACAAACAATCCTCAAAAATACTCATTAAATGCAAAAAAAATACACTTAGATTGTGATTACGGTTCTATTGAAAAGATTATAAATGTCGATGTTTCTCTAAATGGAGATGCTAAAAAGATTCTTAATCAAATTCTCAATAAAATAGATTCAAAAAATATTGATAAAGCATCAATAGATCTCTGGAATAACGAGATTCTAAACTGGAGAGAAACTCATGGTCTTAATCATGATCTTCTGGATAAGAAATTTCATCAGAAGCAAATCCTTCCTCAACAGGTAATACAGTCTCTTTACAAGTCTACGAACGGTAAGGCATTTATAACTTCCGATGTTGGCCAACACCAAATGTTTGCTGCTCAATATTATAAATTTGATGAGCCAAGAAAATGGATTAACTCTGGCGGTCTTGGAACAATGGGATTTGGTCTGCCTTCTGCAATGGGAGTTAAATTTGCTTTCCCTGATGAGGATGTTGTTTGTGTAACCGGTGAAGGCAGCATTCAAATGTGTATTCAGGAGCTGTCTACTTGTATGCAGTATGGACTGCCTGTGAAAATAATTAATCTCAATAATAGAGCTTTAGGGATGGTTAAGCAGTGGCAGGATATGCAATACGGTGGAAGATATTCCAGTATTCTCTACGAAGATTCTTTACCGGATTTCGTCAAGCTTGCAGAATCTTATGGACATGTGGGCATGAAGGTGGAGGATATAAGTGAGCTAGAAGAAAGAATGGACGAATGTATTTCCATGAAAGATAAACTTGTATTCATGGATGTATATGTTGATCCAGATGAGCATGTATACCCAATGCTTGAAGCCGGCGGCAATATGTCTGAAATGCGAGTTAGTAAAACTAAAAAGACTTTTTAATATGAGTCACATATCGATTTTAATGGAAAACCAACCTGGAGCTCTTTCTAGGGTTGTAGGTTTATTTTCACAAAGGGGTTACAACATAGACTCTTTATCTGTGGCTCCTACTAATGATTCATCATTATCAAGGCTCACCATGGTCGTTAAAGAAGAGGAAAGCGTAATATCTCAAATACTCAAACAATTAAACAAAGTAATTGATGTTGTAGAAGTTCAGAATCTGTCCGACGTTGAATCTGTCTCACTGGAAATTGCTATTGTTAAATTAAAAATTACCGAGAAAGAAGCATCAAAAATTATTGAAAGTGCTTTTCCCATTGTTGGAGAGATTATTAATCATAAAGATGAATTTGTAATGATTAAACTTATTGGTTCCAACCATGAAGTTGATGATTTTCTTCTTTCTTTAAATAAGCAAAAGTTTTTAGAGGTTACCAGATCAGGTCTACTTGGTATGGGGACAGGTGAAAACTTTCTCATTTCAGAAAGTGAAACTACAATTGAGTATTAGGAGCAAATAATGGAAGTATTTTACGAAAAAGATTCAAATCCTGAATTATTAAAAGATAAAACTATAGCGATCATAGGCTACGGTTCTCAAGGTCATGCACATGCTAATAATTTGAAAGACTCTGGTTTCAACGTGATTCTTGGATTAAGAGATGGATCATCTTCGGCCGTAAAGGCATCTGAAGCGGGTTTTGAAGTTGCTAGTAATGTTGATGCTGCATCTAAAGCCGATCTATTGATGATGTTAATCCCCGATGAATTTCAAGGAATTACTTATAAAGAAGAGATAGAACCTAATCTTAAGAAAGGCGCTACTTTAGCATTTGCGCATGGATTTAATATTCATTACGAACAGATTGTTCCAAGAGAAGACTTAGACGTAATCATGATAGCTCCCAAAGGACCTGGACATACAGTACGAGGTCAATATTTAGATGGAGCTGGGGTACCTTGTTTAGTTGCAATTCATCAAGATGCCTCCACTAATGCATTGGATACCTCAATTGCTTATGCTTCAGCTATAGGTGGTGGAAGAGCAGGAATCATCAAAACAACATTCAAAGACGAAACCGAGACAGATTTGTTTGGTGAACAGTCTGTGTTGTGTGGAGGTCTGACCTCATTGATTCAAGCAGGCTATGAAACTCTTGTAGAAGCCGGTTATCCACCTGAGATGGCTTATTTTGAATGTGTTCATGAAGTTAAATTAATCGTTGATTTGATTTATGAGGGAGGTTTAGCCAACATGAGGTATAGCATTTCAAATACGGCAGAATATGGAGATTACACTTCAGGACCTAAAGTAATAACTGACGAGACCAAAAAAGAAATGAAAAAAATTCTTGAAAGGATTCAGTCTGGAGATTTTGCAGATGAATTCATTGCTGATGCAAGAAAAAGCAACGGACCAGATGGAGGTCCTGCAATGCAAGAATTTAGAAGACAATCAGCTGCACATCCAATAGAAGAGGTTGGAAAATCTTTGAGAGAGATGATGCCTTGGATAGCTAGTAACCGTCTGGTTGATAAGGCAAAAAACTAGTACCATCGACAGGGTGTCAAATAAGATACTCGCCCTTATTATAGGAATTTCTTTATTTTCCGTTTATCTTTTTTCTATTAACCTTTATCCATTAGTTGATGAAGACGAAGGTGCATTCGCTTCAGCAACCATGACTATGATGGATTCTGGTAATTTTACAAACGTTGAGTTAGCAGGAGAGAGGAGGGATGACAAACCGGTTCTTACCCATTGGCTGCAGGTCATAAGTTTAAAAACCTTTGGCTTTTCAGAATTTGCTTTTAGATTACCGAGCGTAATCTTTGGGTTACTCTGGGCATTCGTAACGTTTTGGTTTACAAAAAAGATTTCAAATAAAAGAAATGCTTTTTTAGCTGCTTTTTTCGTTCTAGCAAGCCTTGGCGCATCGATTATTATCAAAACAGCAACGGCAGATGGAATATTTAACTTTTTTGTGGCTTCAACCACTCTTTTAGCATTTTTAGCTTTAAGAGAACAACGGACCAAGTATTTATTCTATGCAGCAATTCTTGCAGGCTTTGGCTTTTTAACAAAAGGACCCGCTATTTTAATTGTGCCTGGAGGGGCACTATTTTTCTGGGCTTGGTGGAATAGGTATTTAACTGAAACGTTAAGAAAACTTTTTAATCCTTTTTTATGGCTTGTCTTTTTTTGCATTGCATCACCATGGTTTATCTATTTATATTTAAGCGAAGGCATAGATCCAATACTAGGATTCTTTTTAAAACATAACTTTCAAAGGTATACATCAACTTTTGAGGGTCACTCTGGACCATTTTATTACTATCTTGTTATTTTGATTTTTTTGGTGGCTCCATTTTGGAATAGTCTTTTTACGGTAGTTGGCAGAATTAAGACAGACTTCAAAGATGAAACTAGAAGTTTTCTATGGATCTGGTTTTTATGGGTTTTACTCTTTTTTTCAATATCTTCAACTAAGTTACCGCACTACTTGCTTTATGGAATAACTCCACTATTCATATTAATGGCACTCAATTTTAAGCAGCAAAGCAAAAGAATAAATCTGCTAATTTTTATTTCTTTATTGGGGTTTATATCATCTTTGCCAATTGTATTAGAAACTCTGGCTTCTTCAGAGAAAGACATTATTTGGAATGTTTTGAGAGAAGAAATAGAGGTTTTCTTTACTCCTGCAAATTTCTTTATTCCAATATTAATTCTTCTAGTACTTGGAATTGTCTCCTTTATGGTCTTTTCTAAATTTAACCAATTTATAATCTCGTCTTTATTATTTTTGATTAGTATCCATTTAATTTTCCTTCCAAGTGCCATAGGACTATTCCAAGATCGATTCAAACAGGCTGGATTAAAGGTAAAAGAAATGAATAAGCCTTTAGCCATGCACAAGATGAACTTTCCCTCATTTGGAGTATACGCAAGAGACACTGCCTATAGAAATCATAATGATGGAAAAATAATTCTTTTAAGGAGCAATCAAATTGATGAGCTGGGTTCAGTGACAGAAATTTATAATAGGTCGGGTATTTCTGTGGTGATAAAAGAGTGAATCCTCAGCACAAAACAGGTTTTATTGTCTTTGCTTTGGCGCTGGTTCTGATTGGTTTGAATTATTTAGATCCTATAATTGTTCTAAATAACTTTATTTTTATTGGATTAAATAGTGCGGGAGCTTTTATAAATCAATCAGCTCTCACTTTTCTTACCGAATTTGGTAATGCAGCCGTACTGATGATTGCATCTGTAATCCCAATATATTACTCAAGAAAATTTTTCAGGTTAATGATCTCATCTACACTGATTGGAATCTTGCTTTCGAGGGGATTAAAAATTTTACTGGATATTCCAAGACCAGGAGCGATCCTGCCAAGAGAAGAATTTTTTATTGTTGAGCCTCTTTTGACCTCTCAATCCGTGCCTTCTGGACACGCATTTAGTCTCTTTTTATTTTTCTCTTGTTTGTTTGTCTCAAGCATGATTAAAAAAAATTATTTTGTCCTGTTAATTTTCGTCTTTTCACTTATTGCTTTTACAAGGATATTAGTTGGGGCTCACTGGCCAATGGATATTCTGATCGGGGCTTCTTTGGGTTTTAGCTTGCCTTTACTCTTAGCTTCATTGGCAGATAGATCGTCAAAAATTTTAGACATTTTATATTCGGTATTTTTCATTATTTTATTAAGCATTGCACTTTACGCAATTCTCATTGGCAATTTTTCTACCTATGATTTTGCAAATGAAATCGGTTGGTTATACATCCTTATTTTCTTGAGTTCCCTTTTATTTCTTAATTTACTGAAGATAGAGAACATTTTTAGTATTGCTTTAGACTATTTCACCAAAATAAAGGTATCTCAGAGTAATTTTTTTAAAATCTTTATACCTTTGCTTATTTCTTCCACATTCATATATTTAATCTATCAATATGGATCTTTAAGTTCCTTTCTTTTCATGACAGAAAATTTGGATTTTCTCCTAGTATCCGTTGCATTAGGTCTTTTGGTTTTAAGCCTATTGATAAGGGCTGCTCGAATTAGAAGATTTTTTAAAAAGGAAACAAAGAGTCTAGGAGTTATGCGAATCACTTTCTTGCATAACTTTTTAAATAATTTCTTACCTATGCGAATTGGAGAATTTTCTTTTCCTTTGCTTTTGAGAGAATCTTATGGGATCGATAATAAGATATCCCTCAGGGCACTTTTTATTTTCAGGATCACAGATCTTCTATCAATCATTTTTTTGTCTTTATTTGTCTTTCTTAGTTTCTACTATTCTTTAATGTTCAATTTTTTTATTTTAGTTGCTTGGTACTTGGGAGTAAGCTATTTATTGCAAGAAAGAGATATTAAAAAAAATCTTTTTGAAAAAATTGAAATTTTAATTTTGTCTTTGTTAGCTTGGTTCATAAAAATATTTGCACTCTCTTATCTTCTGTTATCTTTGATTTCAGCAAGCTTAGAAAGTTCTTTCGTTGCCGTTATTTTTGGTGAATTAACATCAATCCTTCCCATCCATGGCTTTGCAGGAACGGGAACATATGAGGGAGGCATAATATTTGGACTAAATTCTTTTGATAAAAATATTAATATCGATTTAATGATCAGTGCTTCTTTATTGGTCCACTTTACTGTTCTTTTATATAGTCTTATCCTTGCAATTGTTTCAACATTCATTAAGAAGACATGAAAACTTATTTAAGCATTGTTGTTCCTGTTTACAACGAGGAAGAAAATATAAAACCTCTCGTCGATGAAATTTATCAATCGATGGAATCTCTAGACAAAGAATGGGAATTACTAATTGTTGATGATTCAAGCAAAGATAATACTGGAGATATATGTGAATCAATTGCCAAAGTAAAAAAAGAAGTCAGGTACCTACAATTAGGAAGGAACTCAGGTCAAACAGCTGCTATGCAAGCAGGTTTTGATCACGTACAAGGAAAATACATAGCAACTTTGGACGGTGATCTTCAAAACGATCCGAAGGATATTTTAAGACTCTTAAATAGGCTGAAAGAAGAAAAATTGGATTTAATTGTTGGATGGAGAAAAGACAGAAAAGATCCTTTTCTTAGAAGTCTCATATCAAAGATGGCAAATTCTTTAATTGGCTGGTCGACTGATATAAAGCTCCATGATTACGGATGTAGCTTAAAGGTCTACAGAAATAAAACTCTCAAAGCAGTTCAACTGTACGGTGAAATGCACCGGTTAATTCCTGCTTGGATGAGTCTTTATACCGATAAGGCAAGGATAAGCGAAGAGGTAGTAAATCATAGACCCAGAATTGCTGGTGAGAGTAAGTATGGGTTTGGAAGAATTGCTAGGGTACCTTTAGATTTATTTTCAATTATATTTTTCCAAAGATTTTTATCTAAACCAGCACACTTTTTTGGTTTTCCTGGTTTAGTTTTTTTGGTTCTTGGAATAATTATCTTATTTATATTAAGCGCCCAAAAAATTATGCTTGGCATAGACTTAGGCGACAGACCTCTTTTTTACGGCGGAATACTTTCTGTTGTGTTTGGAACCCAACTTTTAACGACCGGTTTATTGGCTGAAGTTGTCGTAAGAATTTACTTTTCGAATAAAAACCGTCCTTATGTGATAAGAAGGGATTCTGAGAATTAATTTAACTTTATTTATTGATAATAGCTTGCTAAGGTTGCATTCCATTTCATATGGGTCTGTAGCTCAGCTGGTTAGAGCGCACCCCTGATAAGGGTGAGGTCGCAGATTCGAGTTCTGCCAGACCCACCAAATTCCTTAGAATCTTTTGACACAATAACTGTCATAATTTATATTTTCCTGACATCATCATTCTATAATGCTTAGGAAAACTTTAATTACTTTTGGTCTTCTTGCCATATTAGGCATTACAGCCTGGGAATTTAAAATAAATATACTTATTTGGTCTATACCGAAACTGTCGGCTATTTTTATGCCAATACAAGATAATATTCCAACCACTTGGACGGAGGGACCTGAAATTCCTACACAAGATGATCGTCCTAATATTATTTTAATTTTGGCTGATGATTTGGGATACAACGATATCTCTGCTCATAATGGCGGAGCAGCAGACGGATCTTTGAAAACACCCCACATAGATTCGCTAGCAGAAAACGGCATTCTCTTTTCAAGAGGATATGCTGCCAATGCTACTTGTGCACCTTCAAGGGCATCCATCATGACAGGAAAATATCCCACAAAATTTGGATATGAATTTACTCCCGTACCGGCAACCGGAAGATTAATTATGCGCTGGCTTGCTGAAGAGGATGACTCAGAACTGAGAGCCAGAGTTGATAGAGAAATAGCGACTCGGTTACCTCCTTTATGGGAGCAAGGAATGCCAACTGAGCAAGTAACAATTGCAGAGGTTCTTCGTGATGCAGGATATTACACAGCCCACATAGGAAAATGGCATCTTGGTCAAGCCAATGGCATGGATGCGCAAAGCCAAGGATTTAAAGATTCTTTATCTTTGGTGGGACCTTTGTATGCCCCAGAAGATGATCCAGATATAGTAAATGCAAAGTTCGATACTGGAATCGACAGAATGATTTGGGGTATTGGGCAGTATTCAGCAATGTTTAACGGAGGCGATTTTTTTGCTCCAGATAAATATGTTACCGATTACTATACCGACGAAGCTTTGAAGGTTATTGAAAAAAATAAAAACAGACCTTTCTTTTTATATTTAAGTCATTGGGCAGTTCATAATCCCTTGCAGGCATTGAGAAGTGATGTACAGCACATGAGCCACATGCAAGGACATAATTTACAGGTTTATTCTGGAATGATTGCCGCGCTTGATCGAAGCGTAGGAAGAGTTATTGCAAAACTCAAAGAGCTCGAAATATATGGCAAAACTTTGATTATTTTTACTAGCGATAACGGTGGAGCTGATTATATTGAGTTAGAGGATATAAATAAGCCTTACAGGGGGTGGAAAATAAGCTTCTTTGAAGGTGGAATAAGAGTTCCTTATATAGTCAGTTGGCCTGATGAAATAAGCCCTGCACAAGAATCAAATAGCGCGGTGCATCACTTTGATATTTTTTCTACGATTGCATCTGCTGCGGGCATTAAATCATCAGAATTAAACGATTTAGATGGTGTTAACCTTCTACCTTTTATAAATAAAGAAATATCCACTGAACCGCACGAAACGCTTTTTTGGCGTTCAGGTAATCATCAATCGGTCTTACATAAAAACTGGAAATATATAACTAGCAAAAAAGAAAATTTTCGGTGGCTCTTCAATACCGCAGAAGACCCCACAGAAAAGAATAATCTTATCGAAGTTTATCCTGAAAAAGCACAACTTCTCGAGCAGCTATTAGATAAATTTAATTCAGAGCAAGCTGACCCTGTTGTACCATCTGCATTTGAAGTTCCAATATTAATTGATAAATATGATGGACAGGAGTACGAAGAGGGAGATGATTATATTTATTGGTCTAACTAAGATTTTATTTAACTCACAGACCTAAATTTCAATTTGATTTTGAGAGTTAAAATATATATTTATGTTAGTTCGATGAGTAAAATAATTGAAAAACTTAGCAATTTACTAAGAATTCCTTAAACTGAAATTACATTGGCATATACATTAAAAATAGGAGAAAGAGCTCCAGATTTCAATCTTTTGGGAACTGATGATGTATTTCATGATCTATCAAGTTATCGCAAACATGAAATATTAATAATATCTTTTACCTGCAATCATTGTCCTTATGTAATTGGATCGGATGAAACCACTCGGAAAACTGTCGAAAAGTACAGTCAAGAGAGTATTAAGTTGGTATGCATCAATTCGAACAGTAAAAATACCTATGAAGAAGACAGCTTTGAAAATATGCAAGCTCGCATGAAAGAGCATAAATTCCCCTGGGACTATCTTCACGATGAATCTCAGGAGATTGCTTCTAATTATGGAGCTCTAAAAACTCCGCATTTTTTTGTCTTTGATTCAGAAAGATCATTGATTTATACAGGAAGAGGAATTGACAATCCAAGAAATGGCTCTGAATCAACAATAAATGATTTGGAAAATGCAATTGATGATTATCTAAGAGGAAGTGACATTGCAGTTCCAGTTACCAACCCAATTGGATGTAATATAAAGTGGGATGGTAAAGATGCCCATTGGATGCCGCCCGCAGCTTGTGATTTAATATAATTTTCAGGAGGAAAAAATGAGTGAACCAGCAACCCTTAGCAAAGAAGGAGATATCTCAACTATTACATTGGATGATGGGAAGGTTAATGTCTTTTCATTAGAAATGCTTGAATCTATACAGAACTGTCTAGATCAAGTTTCCAAAGATAGCGGTGCATTAATTATAAGAGGAAGAGAAGGCATATTTTCTGCAGGATTTGATCTCAAGACATTTCAAAGTGGAGATGCGGAAAAGGCGCAAAAAATGACTGCCTTAGGAATGAAAACTATGCATGATCTTTATACTTTTCCTAGACCAGTTATTATGGCTGTAACAGGGCACGCTATTGCCATGGGAATTTTTATTGTTTGTTGCGGTGACTACCGCATAGCACTAGAAGGAGAGTTTGTTGCTCAAGCAAACGAAGTTAGAAACAACATGGATATTCCTTCTCCTATTATGGAGGTTGCTGAAAGTAGAATCGATAAAAAGCATGTTTATTCTGTGCTTTATCATGCTGATCCTTATCCTTTTGATAAGTGTATTGAGGCCGGACTTCTCGATGAAATAGCATCATCTTCAGATTTTGAAAAAAGAATAATGGAGAAAGCAGAAGATTTAGCTAGTTTAGGTCATCCTCATTATGCAAAAACTAAGCAAGCACATCAGAGACCTCTCTTAAAGGCTATCTCAAATGCACTGCCTGCTTAAAAAAGTTAGACATTTCTTGCATCTTTCTCTAATCTACTCCCTTCTTTTGGGGCCATAGCTCAGCTGGGAGAGCGCCTGCTTTGCACGCAGGAGGTCGGCGGTTCGATCCCGCCTGGCTCCACCAAAAATACTTCAATTTTCCTCATTACAGATACATAATAAGTTTATGAGAGAGATGCACATACATGATTTAGTCATTAGAAACGGCAGTATAGTTGATGGATCAGGGAAAAAACCTTTTCTTGGCGATATTGCAATTGATGAGGGAAAAATCACCAAAGTTGGTGAAGTCATTAACTCCGGTAAAAAAGAAATTGATGCTGATGGAAACCTTGTTTCTCCTGGATGGGTAGATATTCATACTCACTACGATGGTCAGGTTTGTTGGGATCCTTATTTAACTCCTTCGAGCTGGCATGGAGTAACCACAGTTGTAATGGGTAATTGTGGAGTTGGGTTCGCTCCCGTTAAACCCGGAGATCAAAATTTCCTTATTCAACTTATGGAAGGTGTTGAGGATATACCAGGTACCGCACTGCATGAAGGCATTGATTGGGAATGGGAAACTTTTCCTGAATTTCTGGATGCAATTGAAAAAAAAGAATTTGTAATGGATTTAGGATTTATGATTGGGCATGGACCGGTAAGAAGTTATGTGATGGGCTACGACAGATGCCAAAACCAAGTTGATGCATCTAAAGATGAAATCAACCAAATGTCAGATATAGTAGAAAAAGCTATCAATGCTGGCGCATTAGGATTTAGCACATCAAGAACTATCTTACACAGGGACGTTCATGGTGTTTATGTGCCTGGCACAGAAGCAAGCTCAGAAGAAATGAAAGAACTTGCTTTCGCAGTGGACCGCGCAGGTGAAGGTACTTTAGAAATTGTATCTGATTGGTTGGACCAAGAAATAGAAATGTCATGGATGAAAGAATACGTTGAAAAGTCTGATTGCGGTTTAACTGTGCTTCAAACAAATGGCGACTCCGTTAAAACAATTCTTTACTGTGAAGAACAATTTCTTAAAGGTAAAAATGTTCGACCTCAATTCCCTGGAAGAAATGTGGGACTTATGTTTGGACTAGAAAGTTCTTTGCACCCATTTATAGGTCATCCTTCCTATAAAGAAATTTCTCATCTTCCCCTTAACGAGAGACTCTCAATCATGAGAGATCCTGCCTTTAAGCAAAAAATCTTAAATGAGTCGCCAAGCTTTAGAGAAGATTTACAAAAAGCTGCTAAAGAACAAAAATCTAATAAGACTAAAGAAGAAATTAAAGCTGAAGCAGAAATAGGTAAAAAACTAATCTCTAACTATGAAACTCAATTCATTTTAAGTGATCCTCCAAATTACGAACCAACAAGAGAAGATAGCATTGCTTATATAGCTGAACAGAGAAATCAGTCAGAAGAAGAAGTTATTTATGACGAATTGATTAAAGATAACGGAAAAAGCTTGATTTACGCATGTTTCACTTCTTATGAAAATCATAAGCTTGAGTTTGTCGAAACATTTTATAAACTTAAATCATCTGTAGCTGGCGGGAGTGATGGAGGAGCGCATTGCGGCCTCATTTGTGACGCAAGCATGCCCACAACAAATTTATCTCATTGGGCAAGAGATAGATCAGCAGGCAATAAAATTCCTTTAGAGCTAATCATTAGAAAGCAGACAAAAGATACTGCTGAAACTTATGGACTGTTTGATAGGGGAGAAATCAAAACTGGAATGATTGCAGATATCAATATTATTGATTTTGAAAAATTAAATGTCTCTCTTCCAAAAATGATCTTTGATCTACCTAAAGGAGGGAAAAGGCTTGTTCAGGAATCCTTTGGTTATTTAGCAACTATTAAAAGTGGTGAGGTTGTTTATGAGAATGGTCAAGCGACCGGTACTCTTCCAGGTCAAGTCATAAGAGGGAAGCAAACATCAGAGGCCAAAGATACTAAAGAAAAGATATCTTTTTATGATCGAACTGTTAGGTTATTTATTATCAAATTCCTAAGACTTATTTGGGCTGCAAGAAACAAGCCTGTTAAAAGCACAGTTATTTCTTAGTATTCAAGCGATAATTCTTCAAGAATATTTCTAGCTTCATCAAACTTCTCTAAAGTCCAAAGAAAGTACCTTGAATCTACAGATATAGTTCTCGCTTCTGGAATGTATTTATAGTCAGCGATAATCGTCTGAAGCATCCCATCAAAAGCAAGACCTACCAACTCACCTTTAGCGTTTAGCGTGGCTGACCCTGAATTTCCATTTGTAATATCAAGATCGCACAAAAAATTCACCGGAACAGAACCTAAGGATTCCAACTCATATCTTCCATAATTTTTTTGAGAGATTAAATCCATTAGCTTATCTGGAGCATCAAAAGGCTCCTCTCCGATATGTTTTTTATTAATACCTTCTAAACGTGTAAATGGACCATAGGTAATGCCATCTTCTAGAGATACTCCCTTAACGTTACCAAAGGTAATTCTGAGGGTTCCGTTAGCATCTGAGTACAATGACTTTCCAATACTTTTATAATATTTTCTTAACGATTTTATGAAAGTTGATTTGAGTCTTTGTTTTTCGCTAGCTTCAGACTTAGCAATGTTTTCATACTCCATTTGCTCATCAAAAAGAATCCTTGCAATGTTAATGAAAGGATCTTTAATTGAATTGAGTTCATCTAGAGATAAGTCAATCAAGGAAAGTCTATCTTCAGCAGAATCCATTAATGATTTTTGTGAGTAGATATCTTCAACAATTTTTTTAGACTTTTTAAAGTCTGCATCTAGTTGAAAATAATTGCTAAATTGTGGCCTTCTTAAATTTCCGTCAAAAGTTTTATATTTTTCAAGTCGGTTAATAAAAATTTCTTTATCAACTCTTTTATCAAGACGATAATCAAGAGATTTAATTCCATTCACAATATTTTCATGATCTCTCTCTTGGAAGCCAATTTCTCGCTGATCATTTGGTTTGGTTCTTTCATAGGCGTATCTGTAAATTCTTTGAGCAGTAGAAATCATTCTTGAATTCCCATAATAATAATTAGGTAACTCTTTTGCCTTTTGATCATCAATCAAAGAAATAAGCGAATCTAAGGACTCCTTTTCTTGTTTAGAGCCTTTTTCATTTAAATAATCTATGAAACCTAACCAATCAGAATTAGCTTTGTCTTGAACTTTGAATGACTCTGCACCATCTATTTGTCCTGATATTTTTTTATAATAATTCTCATAACCACTAATTAATCCTCTGTATTTTAAAGAAGAACCATCGTCATCTTTCGTAGAAGATCTCATTATGTCTATCCCAGACTTTAAAAAATTAACGAAACCTTTAAATCCCTCCTCTATATCAAATTCCACTTCGTTATATGTAAGCAACCTGTTGGTTGTGCCTGGATACCCGGCAACCATAACAAAATCTCCTTCTTGAACTCCTTTTGCTGATATCTTTAAATAGTTTTTGGATTTATATGGTTCATTTTGTGAAGCAAACTCTTTACTGCTTCCATCAGGAGCCACATAAGCTCGCAACAAGGCAAAATCCCCTGTATGCCTCGGGAACATCCAATTATCTATCTCGCCACCGTACTCACCTATTGAAGCAGGAGGAGCGTAGACCAATCGAACATCTCTTATTTTTAATCTTTTTTCTAATTGATAAGTCTCTCCACTGAAAAATGACCTGACATTGCATCTTATTTCATCACTTGTCTCGCATTGTTCAATGATGCTTTTTTTATTACTTTCAATTTTATTGTATCTATCAAGGTCATCTTTAAGGTTTTCCGCTTGTCTCAACACAGCCTCGGTAACATTGGTAATGCTTTGAGTGACATAAGCACTTGACCCAGGCGCAGACGGTTTTTCCTCTGATTTTCTTCTAGCAACAAACCCGGTTTCGAATAAATTTTCCTTTTCAGATGAGTTAAATTGCAAATATGACCCTTCGATACAATGGTAATTCGTTGCAATAAGACCTTCTGGAGAGACAAACGATGCAGAGCATCCACCAAGACTCACTATTGCATTAAGCGGGAAAGAAAATAAATCTGTTAGATTATCTGCGTCTCCAGAATACCCTGTACTTTCTAAATCCTTTTTTAAATTGCCCATTTGAGAAGGTTCCCACATACCCTCAACCGCAAACACATTAAGATTAAATACAGCTAAAACAATCAGTAATTTAATCTTCATTCTCCAGGCCTTCTTAAAAAAGATCTATTTAATTCACTAACGTTTTTGACTCCTGTGAGAATCATACTTTGTTCAACTTCATCTTTTAAAAGTTGTAATGCATATTTAGCACCTTTGTAGCCTTCTACTGATAGTCCATAAAGGTAAGGTCTACCTCCCATGCAGGCATTAGCTCCCATGGCGAGGGCTTTTATGACATGAATCCCTCTTCTAATACCACCATCAACTATAATCTCAATAGAGTCTCCAACAGCATCTCTAATTTCTTTCAACATTTCAAATGGCGCAGGACATCCATCCAGTTGTCTTCCTCCATGATTTGAAATCATTATTGCTGAAGCACCAATATCCTTTGCCCGTTTAGCATCTTCTACAGATAAAATTCCTTTGACCGCAAAAGCCTTATCCCATTGACCTATCATCCACTCTGCATCTTTCCAAGTAACGGTCCTATCAAACTGACTGTTCATAAAATCCATTACAGAAATATCATTAGCAGCATCTTTCAACCTATGCTCAATATTGACCATGGAAGGAGTGGGGGGATGAGTAAGATAGTTCAATGTCCAATCAAACTTACTGGCAATATTTAGGTAAGACTTTAAAGTTAATTTTGGCGGCACGGTCATGCCCGTTCGCAGATCTCTTTCTCGTCTTCCGTTAACAGGAACATCGATAGTTAAGCAGAGAGCATCGTAATTAGCAGCTTTACATCTTTCAATGTATTCGACAGAGATACTTCTATCCTTGAGAACATAAATTTGAAAAACTTTAGGACCTTTAGATTTTTCTGCAACCTCTTCAATAGTAGTTGTTGAAAGGGTAGATAGACAAAAAATAATACCCATATCACTCGCAGCATTTGCTGCTGCTACCTCTCCCTCATGATGGAATAATCTGTGATATCCGGTAGGCGAGCATATGTATGGCCAATCAATCTGTGTTCCAAGAACTTTTGTTGAAGTATCAATTTTATCTACATCAACTAAATAGTTCGGAATCACTTCATACTGTTCAAAGGAATTCGTATTGTGTTTTATTGTCCATTCATCACCCGCGGCGCCATCAATGTAATGGAACATTGCTGCTGGCAATCTTTTTTCTGCAGCTTTTCTTAAATCGCTAATGTTATGACAATCTTTTAATTTCAATTGTTAAATTTTTCCAAAAGTCTTTTTCTATCTGATTCATAGATTTTGCCACCAAAATAATAGCAAGGTATAGCTAATCCTGCGATCAAAGAAAAAGAAACTAGCATTATTGTATATGGTTCAGCCACATCAAAGGATCTTAAAAGATCAGTGAAGATTCCGCCTCCTAAAGAGCCAAATGTAAGACCTATCAGGTTTAGGCATAAAATATAAAATGCTACAACAGTTGCTCTTATTTTAGGCGGAACAAGCTCCTGAACGGTTGAGAAGGTTGGGCCGTAAAAACACCCTAGTTGGAAATAACCGATAACAACTCCCAGCCAAAAAATAAAAGTATTTGGTTCTACGAATCTATAAATTATTCCAATAGGTAATAGCAACAGAGTGAGCCAAAAAAGGAACATTGGGCGACCTTGATTAAAAGTTCTCAACCACCAGTCGCTCATTAAACCACCAAACAAGTTTCCAGCAAGACCCGCAACCACACCAATGATCCCAGTTAGTTGAGCAATTTCTGATCTTTCGAAACCTCTTTCTTGGGCATACCAAAGTTGTTCAAAAACTGCCGCTCCAAGCGCTACGTGATAAAGAACTCCTCCAGCTATGGTTAAGATTAATGCATTAGAAGAGGTCAAGGCTTGCCTTAAAGTAGAAACTATCTCTGAAAAAGAGAGATTAACCTCATCTGGATTATTGATAAGATGTTTTCTAGGGCGATCTTTAAAGAAAAATGCAATGATCCCTAAAACTGCTCCGATACCTCCCAAAATGTAAAAACAGTTTCTCCATCCTAGAGGCTCACCAAGAAACCCTACTATAAGAAGACTTATCCCAACTCCAATAGGAACCCCCATATAATAGACTCCAGCAGCAAAACCCATCCTATTTGCTGGAAAGCTATCTGAAAGCATGGACATGGATGTTGGCGTCAAGATTGATTCTCCAACTCCAATGAAGGCTCTAGGAATAGCCATGCTTATAAATCCTTTGGCGGCACCTGTAAATGCAGTAAAAATACTCCACAGTAGAACCCCAAAACCAATTAATCTTGGTCTGTTGTACTTATCTGCAAGCGTTCCCATGAACAATCCCATAATTGAATAAAAAAAGACAAAAGCTAATCCAGTTAAAATACCGTACTGCCAATCAGTTAAGCCTAGGTCAGGAACAATAAAGTTTGCAAAGCTTGCAATAAGTTGACGGTCCACAAAATTTAAAAGATTCAGAAGCGTCAAAAAGAAAAGTAACCTATATGGATTCATATTCCCCCAGTTGAATTATTTATCCGTTCATGGAATATAATAATTATCCAGAAAAATAATTTTAATGATAGTAGTAGGTTTAACAGGAGGAATTGGATCAGGAAAATCATCCGTCTCAGAAATCTTTGAGGGCTTAGGAGTGAAAGTTGTGGACGCAGATGTAGCTTCTAGACAACCTGTGATGAAAGGACAACCAGCTTTAAAAAAAATCGCTGAAAAATTTGGATCAAATATTCTTAACTCTGAGGGAGAATTAGATAGAAGAAAGCTCAGAGAAATTATATTTAAAGAGAGTTCTGCAAAAGACTGGTTAGAAAATCTACTTCATCCATTAATTCATCAAATACTCATCGATGATTTAGCAACAGCGAGTTCAAAATATGCGATTTTGGTATCTCCTTTGTTGTTTGAAACAAATCAAAAAGACCTATGTTCAAAAACAATAGTTGTCGATACAAGCGAAGATAATCAAATCGATA
>CACFKX010000011.1:0-29945 GCA_902566955.1 uncultured SAR86 cluster bacterium
ATTTAAGGTTTCTGAAGATAGAGAAATTTCAGCCTCTGAGTGGGGAGATAACGATAATCCGCTTGTAATCATGCTACACGGAGGAGGGCAAACAAGGCATTCTTGGAAAGGCGTTGCTGCAAAAATTGCTCATTTAGGTTTTCACGTAATTGCACATGATTTAAGAGGTCACGGCGAAAGTTTTTGGGATCATGATGGCAATTATACTTTTGATGCTCATAGAGATGATCTTGTAAGGATAATTCAGCAACTTGGAAAAAAGGCTAATTTAGTCGGCGCCTCCCTAGGCGGCATGATTTCTTTATCTTTGGCCGGCCACGAAGAAGAAAGCAAATACTGTTCAGGTCTCATCATGGTAGACATAGGAATGCGACCTAACGACGTGGGTTCAGACAGAATAGTTGAATTCATGCGCTCTGGCGCAAAAGGTTTTGCTTCAGTGGAAGAGGCAGCAGACGCTGTTTCAGGTTATTTACCTCACAGAGAAAGACCAAAAGATATATCTGGACTCAAAAAAAATTTACGACTCAAAGAAGACGGTCGTTACTATTGGCATTGGGATCCTCTTTTTTTGACAGATAGAACTGGGATGGGTGAAGTTAGAGAAGAACGTTTTAGGCAATTAGAAAATTCTGCCAAGAGGATTACCGTTCCTACTCTGCTTGTCCAAGGTGCCTTGAGCGATATTTTAACTAATAAGGAAAAAGAGGAATTTCTTAATGCCGTGCCTCATTCCAAGTTTGCTGAAATTCAGCAAGCCACTCATATGGTTGTTGGCGACAAGAACGATATCTTCGCAGAAGCTATTGTAGATTTCTTGAGCGAACACATCGAATAAGATATTTTATAAACATCATCATTGGAGGTTTTATGAGTTACTCATTCTTAGGAGGAGATTCCAGAGAAAATTTTTCTGATCAAGAAGATTTATTCAAAGTGATTGAAGGCTTCATGGGATATTTACCCAATTCTCATCTGTCCATGGCAGTAAATCCACAATTGAATCAAAGTTTTGCGGCTTTAGCAGGAACAATATTCTCTTCACAAAAAATTGATCAAGGCTTAATGCAACTCATTGCTTTGGCTTCAAGCCTCTCTTCTGGGTGTAAGTATTGTCAGGCACATACATCTCACGGAGCTCACCAAGCCGGTGTCAATGAGGAAAAAATAAACGATATTTTAAGATACCAAGAAAGTGCGCATTACGACGCATCAGAAAAGGCAGTTCTTGATCTAGCTTTTGCAGCAGGTAAGACGCCAAATCAAGCAAAGCAAGAGCACTTTGATAACTTATTAAAGTATTTTAGCAACGAACAAATTGTCGATATTGTCGCTGTTATTGCCTTATTTGGCTTTTTAAATAGATGGAATGATACGCTTGGTTCGCATCTAGAGGATGTACCAAATACGTTTGTCGAAGAAAAATTGAAACCTCTTGGCTGGAAATAACTTATTTCTCGCTCCTCCTTGGGGCCACGGTTACACTAAGTACAGACTTGGTCTTAATCCAATCCATGAAGAAAATTGGTTTAATAAATCCATTTCAAAAGAACTTTTCGAACATAAATTTAATCTTTTAAACAACAGTTACAACAAAGTTGTGGCTTGCACAGAAGATTCTCTGCAGGCTCAACAAATATTAGCGAAACATATTCCTACCCAAAAATGCGATTATCCAGACCCTATCGCGGATACATCTTTATTAGTACCTGACGACCTTTGCCTGATTGAAGCAAATGGAAAGCAGAGAATGTTGGCGGCATCTATATGCTCTCCGAGTTATTGGAACGTCCAAGAAAAAATAGGCAAATCTCTTTACGATGTTCATGCTCCTGTCAAAAGCCTTAATGAGAAAATTGGTTTCAATATAGGAAGATTCATTGAAAGGGCTCCCTTGCTACAACCTTTTGAAAGAGAAAATTGGCTTATCCATGCAGACACAAAAAGATTGCATTTAGCAGAAGAGCCAGAAATAGTTGGCAATCCAGATAATTGGTTTGTAAGGAGCGAGAGGGAAACAATTTGTAAAATCCACGATGACTATTCTTTGTTTACCATCAGGGTTAGCTTTGCCCCTCTCAATGAAATACATGCTTATGAAGATGCAAAAGCAGGCATGCTAAAAAGCTTGAACGCCATGGACAAAGATGAAATAAACTATTTTGGTGGTGCCAAAAAGGTCAAGACACTTATAGAATATTTAGATTCATAAATTAGTAACGAAAGAGGTAAAGAAATGAGCGATGTAAAAGTATATATGATTGCCAATCTCCAAATACACGATGCAGATAACTACAGGAATTATGAAAAGGGGTTTTTTCCGATTCTCAAAAAACACGGCGGAGAATTTATTACTTATGATGACAACATAATAAACGTGGAAGGGGATAACGATGTTAAAGGGAGAGTCATTATTTTTTCTTTTCCTAATGAAGAAGCTGCTGATAAGTGGTACAACGATCCTGAATATCAAGAGATTTCAAAATTTAGAAGAGAAGCCACAACAACTCAATTAATTAAAGTTAAAGGTATGCTGCCTAGGTAAGGCCCCAAATTAAGATATATGCGAAGCTAAGAAAATTTTTATAGCTTCTAAAACATCCGACGGTTGTCGATAAGTAATATCATGAGTGCCATCTTCAATTGTTATGACTTTTCCTTCATGAAAAATTTCTGAGTAAGTTTCAGCACCCTTGTAAGAAACTATTCCATCGTTGTCGCCCCAAATAGCGATAGAGGGAATATTTTTTGCCGCAACCTTTTCGAACATCTCTCGTGCATCGAAAAGATTAAAATTTCTCATCGTAGAAGCCAAAGATTCACGAAATCCCTTAAATTGCATCTGAAAAGAAAAAAGCTGTTGAAATTCTTCCTCGTTGATAGATAAAGGATCGTTGCTATGAGCGGTTTCAGAACTGATCGCAGAGCCATAAAATCTATCTGCTAATACATGCATGGCCCACTCAATCACCCCAGGAATCTTCATGAAAAAAGGAATAGATGTTTGTACTTTTCCAAATCCAGCTGGCGCAATAAAAGATAAACTTTTTACTTGGGCTGAGTATTTGTCTGCAAATCCACCAATGATGGGGCCGCCCATGGAATATCCAACTAAATGAATTTTTCTATCAATATTTTGATGAGAAATAAGTTCTCTTAGAGTTTCAACATAAAAATCTAGAGAGTATTTAGTTCTCGGTCTTTCAGAAAATCCTCTACCGTAATGATCATAAACTAAGATGGAGTAACCTTTATTTAAGAGTCCATCAAGAAGACCATTCCAGACAAAGCTAGGAGTTGAAAAACCATGGACCATGACAATGGTTTGGCCGTTTTTTTGTTCAGGGTGATGCCATCTATAATAAATATTTCCTTTTGATAGCTGTGCCCAGTGGCCATCAGATGGGAGATTTTTTGAGCTGATTTTTTTTAAATCTTTTGTTTTTAGCCAGTAAGGTACAAATGTTCCTAATATCAAAATGCCTAAAAGGCCAACAGACAAAATTTCTAGAGGCATGGACTAATCAGTCGCTAAATTCTTCAAAAACCGTCGTTTCAATAATGTGTCCTGAATCCTCTATAGTCTCGTTATTTCCTTGCATAAATTCTTGAACCGCTTCCAAGGATTCTGCCGATAGAGCTATTCTCACTTTAGACGGATTGTCTAATTCATATCCAACAGCCAATGTCTCAATACCATTCTCATTGAGATTTTCCTGATCATCGTCAAAAACCTCTTTCCAGTCCTCAAAATCTTTTGCTATCTCAAACGTTATATAAACTGTTGCCATTTTTTTACCTCTGATTTTTTTATTCCCAAAAATATAGCTAAAAAAAATACATTTTACAAAAACTATCTTCTATACTTTTTAATCGAGAAAAAGGGGAGATACCAATGAAAAAAATTGCAACTTACAGGACGCTTGGAACCAATAATTTAGAATCTGCCAAATCCTTTTATGACGGTTTATTTGAGGATATTGAGACTATGAGTTTCTCGCCCAATGACAGAAGTTGGTTTTGGGTTATCAAAGGAGATGACTCCATGTTTGCTGTTTTCATCCCTTACGATGGAGAAGAAGCTTCAACAGGTAATGGAAGCATGACGGGATTTCTTATGAATTCTGAGCAGGAGGTTGACGAAATTTATTCCAAAGCCATGTCACTTGGAGCAACTGATGAAGGTGCGCCGGGTAGACGTACAAAAAACTTTTACGGTGCTTACGTAAGAGACCTAGATGGAAATAAGTTAGTTTTTTATATCTAATATGAAAAACAGGCTTTTAATTTATTAATTATTTAATTGCTCTCTAGCTTTCTTAGTTGCACTCATTACTAATATAATACGCGGCATGGCTACTTATGAATGCTCTAAATGCGGGATGGCAGTCAATGCTTCCTGGGCAAAATGTGACTTGGCTTTGATGGACGATGTGCTGATTACAGACGATGGTAGGGAAGTACAGATTTCAAAATGCATCAGTTGCGAAGGCAAAATTAAATCGCCTTTGTGCTGCGGCATGGATATGACCTGTTCCCTTGCTTAAATTTTTAAGAATTGTCGCAATTTAATTAAGACGTGTTACGGAAACATCTGTACACTATTCTTTTTTAGGATTTTATGAATATTTACGTAGGGAATATCCCTTGGTCGGTCACGGATAATCAGCTCGAAGAGCTCTTTGCACAATTCGGTACCGTCACTTCAGCAAAAATCATTGTCGATAAATTCTCAAAACGCTCTAGAGGCTTTGGGTTTGTTGAAATGGCTGACGGTGGCGAGCAGGCAATTGCTGCATTGAATGACAAAGACTTCGAAGGCAGACCATTAGTGGTCAACGAATCAAGAAGCAAAGATTAACTTAGGGTTTAATTACCGTTGGTTCAGTGAGATTCATCTTTTTTGGATGATCTACAGAGAAGTGCAAGCCGCGACTCTCTTTTCTTAGCTGCGCGCTTTTAATTATATGTTCGGCAACTTGAGTAAGGTTTCGCAACTCAATCAAATCTGAGGTAACTGAAAAGTTCCAATAATAATCCTCCACTTCTGCTTGGATAGCTGCTAGTTCAGCAGCTGCTTTGGCTAAACGTTTATTGGAACGCACGATCCCAACGTAGTCCCACATCAAACGTCTGACCAAGTTCCAATTGTGGTTGACAATAATTTTCTCGTCCGATTCCACCACCATTGAGCTATCCCACAAGGGCAGTTCCGGCTGGTCGATGGGATCATCGTTTAAAATCACTTCAGCTGCTGCTTTACCAAAGACAATGCATTCCAGCAGGGAATTAGACGCCATGCGATTAGCTCCGTGCAAACCTGTGTAGGAAACTTCGCCTATGGCGTAGAGCCGGTCAATATCGGTTTTACCGGAGAGATCCACCATAACCCCGCCGCAAGTGTAGTGAGCTGCTGGTACCACCGGAATAGGAACTTTGCTCATGTCGTAACCAAAAGACAAGCACGTCTCAAAGATGCTCGGAAACTTTTGTTGGATCACCGATTTCTCAGCATGGGTCATATCCAGCATGACGTGGTTTAAGCCAGAACGCTTCATCTCAAAATCAATCGACCGGGCGACAATGTCTCTGGAAGCCAAATCTCCCCGCACATCAAAGCGCTCCATAAAAGCCTCACCGTCCGGGAGGCGCAAAATAGCCCCTTCACCGCGAAGCGCTTCGCTGAGTAAAAAAGATTTTGCCTTCGGATGATAAAGACAGGTGGGATGAAATTGGTTGAACTCCATGTTTGCCAGACGACACCCTGCGCGTGCTGCTAAAGCATAACCGTCACCGCTCGCTCCGTCCGGGTTGCTGGTATAAAAATAGACTTTACTGGCTCCACCAGTAGCCAGAACGGTATGGCTGGCAGAAAAAGTTTTAATCAAACCCGTTGCTCTTTCAAGAATATACGCCCCCAGACAACGCTCCCCGTCTTTAATCAAATCGACAGCGAGGTGTTTTTCGTAAACGGTAATGTTTTGATGTTGTCTGACTCGTTGCGCCAACGAATCAGAGATTTCTCGGCCTGTGGTGTCATCGGAATGAATCACCCGGCGTTGACTGTGACCGCCTTCTTGAGCCAAATGGTAATCGGTCCCGTCAGCCGTGCGGGTAAATTCAACGCCCATGTTGATCAACCATTCGATTGCAGCTTTGCTGTTTTCAATCGTAAAGCGAACCGCTTGCTCATCGCAAATGCCGTCGCCCACCTTTAAAGTATCTTGAATGTGACTTTCAACGGTATCCTCTTTGGCTAACACCGCAGCAATGCCGCCTTGCGCGTACCAAGTTGAGCTATCAACGAGGGTTTCTTTGGAGATCAACGTAACTTTTCGATGATCGGCAAGATTCAGCGCTAAAGTTAGACCCGCTGCACCGCTGCCAACGATCAAGACGTCAGATTTTATGTTCACTCAAATAAGGTAGGCTAAAAAGCCACACAAAAGGCAACTAAGCATAGACAATTAACTAAGCATGCGAACCAACGCTGCAACGCTCACCAAGGTCACCAAACCAAGGAAGACCCAGCGATACCACCAGTAACGGCGACTTGTCCAATCTATTATATTCTCACGATTGCGTTGACTGGCCGAGGCTCGAAAACGACTCAAGTAAAAAAACACAGCCAAAGAAACGACGATAAGACCGCCGAAAAATAACGTATTGAGATCCATTAACGGCTGCGTATTTTCGCAAGCAATCTAAGCATTTCAAGATACAGCCAGATCAAAGTAACCATTAAGGCGAACGCACCGAACCATTCCATGTATTTCGGCGCACCGCGTTCTGCGCCATCCTCAATGAAGTCAAAGTCCAACACCAAATTCATCGCTGCAATACCGACAACGAACAAACTAAAACCGATGCCGAATAAACCGTTGGAGTGAATGAACCCAATGCCGGAACCAAAGAGACTCATGACAAAACTGATGGCGTACAAGACGGCAATCCCCATGGTGGCCGAGACGATCATTAGACGGAAATTTTCCGTGGGTTTGATGACGCCTGTTTTATAAAGCACCAATAAAGAAGCCAGCGTACCAAAGGTAAGGCCCGTAGCTTGGATAACAATGCCCGGGTACATACTTTCAAACGCCGCTGAAATTCCACCTAAGAAAAGGCCTTGTAAAATCGCATAAATAGGAGCTGTGTACATGGCCAGGGTCGGTCTAAACATAGTGATCACTGCAAAGATCATGCCGCCAAACAAACCAACGGGCATCAAAAAGCCAGCGCTGCCAGTGGAATAGAATTGATTCCAAGTGAACAAAGCTCCGCCAATCACTAGGGCGAGTAAAATACCGACTTTATTCACCGTGCCTTGTAAAGACATGGTTTTTGCGCCGGATGTTTCAAACCCAGCGAAGGTCGCATCGCTGAGCGTTGGATTTCCCGATCTGCCGAGCATTCTTAAAGCGTTATGTTTTGTCATGCATACTCCGTATTTGTGTAATATTATGCCTGTATGAGTATTATTGTTGCTTATTTATTTTTATCAATAGCAATCGTCACCGAAGTGATCGGGACTATATATTTGCGCGATACCGAAGGGTTTACGCGCTTGACACCCAGCGTGATCACCGCGGTCAGTTACGCAGCATCTTTTTACTTTATTTCCTTAACTCTGAAACAAATTCCAGTTGCCGTGACCTATGCCATTTGGTCCGGAGTAGGGCTGGTTTTGATCAATATCTTTGCCGCCATCAAATACGGTCAAATGCCCAATTCGATCACCACCCTGGGGATGGCTTTTATCATCTTGGGCGTCGTTCTCGTTAATTTTAATACGGGTGTTGATTAATTAAAAAAATTCCTGAAAATAGTTGTCTTGGTTAGCTTGAGAAAGCTTTATGAATGGGGCGATTAGAGTTTTGGGTCAAAATATGACAAAATGTCATAATAGAAAGATTATGAGCAAGAAAGTTCTACATTTTCTTGCGCCCTCTAAACCATCAACCATATTGTTTAGTGCGTTACTTTTAATCACGGGAGTAATCGGAGCGCAAGAACGAATCGGAGTCGCCGCCGCAGTCGACACCACCACCACTGATTTAACTCTGGAGCAAGAGCGCAGGCTGGTGGATGAAGGCTATAAAATCATCCAAAACCACACGATTGAAACCGACGAGAACGGCAAAGCGCAAATGCTGCTGATCGACGGTACGGCATTTACCGTTGGGCCTAATTCTTCGGTTACCCTTGACTCTTTTATCTACAATCCGGAAACCGCTGAAGGTTCGTTGACCGTTACCAGTAAAGGCTTGATGCGTTTAGTCGGGGGTAAGGTCACCAAAAGTAATCCAGCCATCATCAGAACCAACGCAGCAACCGTTGGTATCAGAGGGGGTATTGTCTTTGTCGACAGTGAAGGCGATACGACCGAAGCATCGTTCATTTATGGCGATGAGATGAGCGTCACGCCTAATTTGAATCAAGATGGCACATACGTACTGACCCGTAACGGCTTCGTGGTCGTAGTTGATGATCCGTTGGAAGATGTTGAAGACGTGTCACTTTTAACCGCAGATCAGTTACTTTCTATGCAACAAAGCCTTCAAGGCTCGCCTGAAGAAGAGGAAGAGGAATCGGAGGAAGAATCCAGCGAAGAAGGAGAATCTGAGGAAGAGGAATCCGAAGAAGAGGAATCAGAAGAAGAAGAGTCTGAGGAAGAGGAATCCGAAGAAGAGGAATCCGAAGAAGAGGAATCAGAAGAAGAAGAGTCAGAGGAAGAATCAGAAGAGGAATCCAGCGAAGAAGAATCAGAGGAAGAATCCAGCGAAGAAGAATCAGAAGAAGAATCCAGCGAAGAAGAGTCAAGTGAAGAAGAATCAAGCGAAGATTCAAACGAAGAAAGTTCTGAGGACTCAGATTCAGAATCTGAATCTGAAGATTCAGGCAGCGAGGAGTCTGAGAGCAATGATGATGCTGGGACTGAAGACGATTCTTCAGATAGTTCAGGTGAGGAAGGATCTGATGCAGGCTCAGATTCGGAAACTACAGAAAGTGAAAGCGAAAGCGACGTTAGTTCAGATACCGGATCATCAGATGAAGCTGTAACAACTGAAACTGAAGCTGGTGGCAGCGAGGCCGATGCCAGCCCCGATACCGATGCCTTGGATGCCGGACCGGATACTGATACCGAACCCGAAATAGACGAGAGTGCTTTAGACTCAAGCGGTATATCCGATAACTCTTCAGCAGTTGCTCCGGATCAATTAACCACTGCAACAGACATCGATACAGGAACAGATATCGAAGTAGCCACCGAAACTGAAACCGAAACACAAGAAGAAACGGAAGTAGTTGAAGAGGTAACCGAAGTTGCACAAGAAACTGCTGCCGATGAGTCGGTCGGTGCGCCAGAGGTCGATGTTGTCGCCACTACATCAGTTACAGAAAACGAAAGCAACACCACCGTTGCAACGCTATCGATCACCAATCCTGGAGAAAATGAAATTAACTTTGAGATTACCGGAGAAGACAGCGACAAGGTCGTCTTTGATCCAGAGACAAATTCCATCCAGCTTATCGATGGTTTGGATCATGAAACCAATGAAACTTTAGACATTACCTTGGTGGTTACCGATGATCTCGGGAACATTCAAATCAACGATTTAACGATTGAGGTAGACGACGTCAACGAAGCGCCGAGCATGCTTTCGATGACCCACAATAACTTACTCTCGGTCAACGCGTCGATAAACGACGTGCAAGTCAACGGCTCGAATATCAGTGAAACCACCGAAATAGGCGCCGTGGTTGCCGACATTACGGTTGCCGATCCAGACGGCGACGCCGTGCAATACACTCTAACCGGAGCAGGCAGCGATAACTTCGCTATCTCAAATTCCGGAGAAATCACTCTGACCTCAGAGTTGAATTTTGAATCTCAAAGCCAATTCACAATTCAAGTGGTCAGCTCGGATGGAATCAATGAAATTGTTCAAGACGTAGTCATTTACGTAGTCAACGATAACGAAGCCCCGAGCTTGAGCCTTGATAATTTCACGGTCGCTGAAAACACTGCTGCTGGAACAATACTTTCTACGGCAACCGGTCTAGATCCTGAAGGAGTGGACGTCACTTATACCATCGCGGGCACGGGCAGTGAAAACTTTCAAATCGACAGCAACGGAAACATTACTTTAATCGATTCTTTGGATTACGAAACTACACAAAGTTATGAGTTAACTATTTTTGCCAGCGACGGTTTGTTTTCGGTTCCGAAAGTAATTACCGTTTCTATAACCGATAGCAACGAAGCACCGTCGGTTACCTCATCAGTTGCTTTTAATTCATTTCTAGAGAACACCGCAGTAGGCACCACCATTGCTACCTCCACTGGCTCGGATCCAGAAAACGATACAATTACTTACTCGCTCTCGGGTACCGGCAGCGATAAATTCAGCGTGGACGCTGACGGGAAGGTGACCTTAGCCAATGCTTTGGACTACGAGACGGCTACCTCTTATTCAATCAATTTAAATGCGAGCGACGGCACTAACACCACCACAAAAGTCCTCACCGTTAACGTCGGTAACGTCGCTGAATTATCTTATTCAGGAACTCTGGCAGCCAGCTCTCAAAATGAATCGATTGCCACCGGATCGGTCATTTTAAGTTCAAGCACCAGCGGCGAGGAAGGTGCCGTCACGTATTCCATTTCCGATCCGGATAATAAATTTGCTATCAACTCCTCCACTGGAGAAGTGACCCTAGCTAATGCACTTGATCACGAGACGAAAACATCGCACTCGTTTACCGTCACCGCCAGCGACGGCAGCAACAGCGAGTCGCAAACTTTTACCTTACAAATTAACGATGTAGATATTTCTCTTTCTGCTAGTTTGGCTAGTGCGAGCCAACTTGAGACTATCAGCACCGGATCGACTATCTTATCCTCTAGTGCTAGCGAAGCAGAAGGCACGGTCACATACTCACTGACCGATGCCGATAATAAATTCGCAATCAATTCATCGACTGGTCAAGTGACTTTAGCCAATGCCTTGGACTACGAAACTAAAACGTCCCACACCTTTACGGTAACGGCAACCGACGGAATAACGACTACATCCGAGACTTTTACTCTCAACATTGGCGACGTTGATTTAGGTGGCTTGGTCACCAGTCAAAGCACTCCAGCATTTGAAAATAGCTCCAGCGGGACCGGGCTATACACCGTGAGCAGCATAGAAAGTGATGGCGGTTCACCAACCTATAGCATTACCGCCGGTAATGACGCAGGTTTGTTCGCTGTCAATTCAAGCACCGGAGCCATTTCAGCCACCGCAACCGCGCTTGATTTTGAAACCGCTAAATCGCACACCCTTACCTTAACGGCAACGCAAGGCAGCGACACCACATCAACCAACATCGTCGTGCCGGTTACCAACCAAAATGAAATTAATTCGGTGGTGTTGAGATATTCTGCTGATTATCATGCGGTTTCTAGATCGGGCTTTGCTGCTACAGCAACCAGAGGACCGTCTGGATCCAGTTTGCCGAATTATTATTTAGAGCAAATCGGGACAGCGCCAACCGATGACATTACGAACGTTGATAACACTTCAAATAATTCCGTTCCGGTCGAAATTGCCGGAGGCACATCACTCAATTGGCGCTACTTCTTTCCAACCGATACCGGCGGCAACGGACAATTCGCATTTGCACCTAACTCCGCTTCGGTCGACGGTAAATACAAAAGCCTTTTGGGCACGTCGGTACAAACAACCATCAGCAACTCAGAAGTTATTTCAGCAGGCAGAATGAAAGGCGGTAATTTCTGGTTTATGACCACCGACAAGGCAGGTGCTAGCATAAGTTATCAATCCAGCAATGGACAACGCACTTATGGGGTTATTGGTGGTTCTAACGCTAACTACACTGGATACTCAGGTCTAGGAGCCTCGGGTAATACATGGCAAACTGCTATCACCGGAGCAGGTTATACATTTCAAAGTTGCTACGATGTAAATTTATCTACTTGCTTAAGTAACGCGAGTATTGATATAGAGGATGTAGGTATTATTGTTGTTAACAATTTGGGTACATACACTTTTGGTTATTCAAATAGTGATTTAGCAGATTGGATTGAGGGTGGAGGCAATTTTTTCCACACCATGTGGGAGCACAGCGGCGGATGTTGTTCATCTACTCAGAATATGGCTCAAGCCCAAGGTATTTTTAGCGAGCTTGGATGGAGTGGTTTGAGTGGAGCATCTGGCTCTACCGAAAGTAATGTAACTATAACGCAATCAATCCTTGATGGTATCACCAACAATGGAGGGACTTTAGATTACAGTGGTATTTTAAACGATGTATGGAATCCAGCTACCACTGGATATATGAACATCCCCTCGGTTTGTAATTCATTGGCTAATAATCACCTTATGATTTGTGATCCAGGCAGAACAGGTTCGACAGGTGCTGTTATGGGAGTTGCAGATACCAATGCTTTTTCTAGCCATATAAATGATGATAACTTTTCAATCATGCAATGGTTTGCGGGTCTAAATAGTGGTGGCTCTGCAACCACATCCACCTACAACCTCTTTGAAGATCAAGTCACCATAGCAGGAAGAGTTGATGAGGGCTTCACGTCGAATACGGCAAGGCATATCTACGCATTTGCGGTTATCCCGCGAGAGCACTTTTCTCCTAGCGGAACCAGCAACGATTATTTTTATCCAAACTTCATACCGACATCGATTTGGAGCTACGGGGACGTTGGCGTTGATTATTGCTTGGCAGTAGACACTCAAAGCAATTGCAACAGTGACTATTCAAATGTTTACCAATGGCACGAATTGGCTTTTAGAACCGGTAGTAGTTCTATTATCCATACTAGCCGATTTGGTTGGGGCACTAACAATGTGCCAGAAGGCATGTCTCTTTGGTATCAACACATCGACGATGATGTGTTTACTGGACTTAATAACCAGGGCGTACTCCCTGGGTTGTGGGCACAAATTTCCTTTAAAGATTCCTACGACGGAGCTTCAGGATCAACCACCCGAGACGATCAGGAAAGTCTACTGAACGTGGTTATTTCTCAAATGGATGCCCGAAAGAATGACACCACTAGGTACTCGGTTGGTGATACCAACATTGGGTTAGACGGTTATCATTATTGGTCTTATCAGCAACCCACCAATGCTAACGATAACAGCAGCGCAATCGTTTACGGTACCTCTGTCATAGAGTGCGCCACGGCAAACGATGCCGGTTGTTTTTACGGCGGCTCTGCAATCAATACTAAAGCTGCGATGCTGACATCTTCCGATCCTTACAAGTCCGGAGATATGACGTTGAGTGTGAGTTACGACGGTAATGCCGATACTTTTTCGACCGGCTCCTTTGACCAAGCTATGCTTAAAGAGTATGCAAATCCTAATGCGAGTACTGGTAAGAATAATTATACTTTTGATGATTTTAAAACCAGAGGAGGGATCAGTGGCCTTGGATATGATCCGTCTGGCTTTAGCGGATTTTTCAGCGGTATCTTAGAGTTTGACGTCAGCGGGACGGGTAATTCCCAACTGGCTTCGTTGCGTTCGAGTTCTACCTTGGCAACTTTCACTTTTGATAGCAATTACCACGATGTGCAGGTTGTAGCGCCGGTCACGGTTAGCGCAGCCCCTACTAACAATTACACCGCGACTTGGTCAGCTGTGGATACCGGATCAATGACATTGAAGTTTGGTGATGCCGATAACGACGAGGCTAAGTCGGCTTATTTTTCTTGGGATGTGCTTGCGGCGGAGATTCAAGACGACGGCACCCAGATCGACGGCACCTCAGGCGGATCAAACAATTTAGCCGGTGTGATGGTTTCCTTTAATACACTCGACACGCCTGATTCCGATTTGTTTCATTCCGGCGGCAACGATGCCATTCCGGACACTACTTATTCCAGTTGGGGTTTTTGGGCCATGAGCGCGGCGGATATTTCACCTAATTCGGGCACGCAAAACGCCTCAGTGCACTTAGGCACCTGGGTCGGCGGAGAAGTTCTAGACCCAAGCGAAGTGCCGACTTCCGGTTCGGCTTCCATGAGCGGTGCAGCGGTAATGAGCGTTGCCTACCGATACAATAAATCGGGCACTGACTACGACGTGCATAAGTACACGACAACCGCCGATGTAGCGGCCAGTTTCAATTGGGGTGCGAGCGGGTACACCGGACAGTTTAATTTCACTAATTTTGACGATAACAATGCCATTGTGGCCAACGCTGGGTTTACCTCTTTTGCGGTCAACATTTCTGGTTCCGGTGCAACATACACAGGTTCCTTAGCCGATACCAACAACGGCTGGACCCGTGAGGCAGTGATAGCGGGCGCGCTCTACGGAGACTCCTCACCTGATGAAAGTGGCGGGCGATTAGGAGTTGGACTGAGTAAATCAGGCGCTTTGGGCACCTCGGGAGCCAATGATTTTTATTTTGCCGAAGGAGTATACTTGATTGATTAATGAAGAATTTTAGAAGGACCTTAAAACAATCTATTTTTTATATTTTTATTCTAATTGGAAGCATCTCTTTATGGTCACAAGAGAGAATTGGAGTTGCTGCCGCTGTCGATACCGTCACCACCGATTTAACTTTAGAACAAGAAAAAAAACTCGTTGATGAAGGTTATAAAATCATCCAAAACCATACGATTGAGACCGACGAGAACGGCAAAGCGCAGATGCTTCTGGTTGATGGAACTGCGTTTACCGTTGGACCTAACTCGTCGGTCACTCTAGATTCCTTTATCTATAACCCAGAAACCGCCGAAGGTTCACTGACCGTCACCAGCAAAGGTTTGATGCGACTGGTGGGTGGAAAAGTCACCAAAAATAACCCTGCGATTATTCGAACCAACGCCGCGACAGTTGGTATCAGAGGCGGCATCGTTTTTGTCGATAGTGAGGGTGAGACCACCGAAGCCTCCTTTATTTACGGCGATGAGATGACGGTCACGCCAACTTTAAATCAAGACGGCACGTACGTGTTAACCCGAAACGGTTTTGTCGTTGTGGTCGACGATCCGTTAGAAGACGTAGAAGACGTCTCTCTCCTAACAGCAGAGCAACTTTTATCTATGCAAGAAAGTCTCCAGGGATCACCGGAAGAGGAGGAAGAATCCGAAGAGGAGGCCAGCGAAGAGGGCGAAAGCGAAGACGAGGCTGAAGAAGAATCAGAGGAAGAAGGCGAAAGCGAAGACGAGGAATCTGAAGAAGAGAGCGAAGCCGAAGAAGAAAGCAATGAAGAAGAATCAGAATCGGAAGAGGAGTCCGAATCCGAAGAAAGCGAGGATAGCTCAGAGGAATCATCAGAGGAATCTGATAGCTCTGAATCTGATTCAGAATCGGAAGATAGCTCAGACAGTGAGGGTAGTTCCTCCGATGAATCTTCTGGAACCGAGGAACAACAAACCGATGGCGCTTCTGATTCCGATGCTGATCAAGATACAGTAGAGACAGATAGCGAAACCGACAGTGAGCCAGAAATAGATGAAAGCGCTCTGGACTCTAGCGGTATTTCCGATAATTCTTCTGACGTTGAGCCGGATGAGCTGACCACTGCAACCGATATCGAAACCGGCACAGACATCGATGTTGTCACCGAAACAGAAACCGAGTCGCCTGAGGAAACCGAAGTTGTCGAGGATGTCAGCGAAGTCGCGCAAGAAACGGTTCAAGATACTTCGCAACAAGAAGAAACCGCTGAAGCTGCAGAAGGCACACCAATTGCCGATGCTTTAGCAGGCGAGACGCCAACATCGTTAGCCGCAGACATCACGGTTGCCCCTACGTTATTGGAAAATACAACCAACGTCTCAATTGCGACTATCGATGTTGAGGGCACTGGTAACAATCAAATTTCGGTAGAAATTCAAGGAGAAGATAGCGACAAAGTCACCTACAACGAGGCAACTCAGGAAATTTTACTTGTGTCTGGTTTGGATTTCGAAGACGATGATACGCTCGATATCACAGTGATAATAAGCGATGCTTTCGGCAACGATCAAACACAAGATCTTGTGGTTTCGGTAACCGATCAAAACGAAGCTCCGGTCTTATCATCAATGGAGCATAACAATTTGTTATCCGTTAATGCTTCGATCAACGACGTACAAGCTAACGGTTCAAATATTAGTGAGACTACAGAAGTTGGTTCTATCGTTGCTTCTATAGCCGTCACCGATCAGGATGGCGATGCTATCCAATACACTTTGTCTGGAGCTGGCAGTGAGAATTTTGCCATATCTGCCACTGGTGAAATAACTTTAGCTGCAGCGCTTGATTTTGAGTCAGAAAGTTTATTTACCTTAGAGGTTTCCTCAAGCGATGGTATCAATGAGATGACTGAGCAAGTCACCATTTATGTTATCAACGATAATGAAGCCCCCTCCTTGACGCTGGATACCGAAGACTTTTCTATCAGCGAAGGAACTGTATTAAATTCTATTCTATGGACTGCGGTGGGTGTTGATCCAGAGAACTCATCGATCAATTATTCTTTATCTGGGGGCGGCGATAAGTTTTCCATCGATAGTACTGGAAAGATCACTTTAACGGATAGTTTGGATTACGAAACAAAGACGAGCTATGAGTTAACTATTTTCGCCAGTGACGGGCTTTTCTCGGTGCCTAAAATAATCACCGTGACCGTTACCGATAGCAACGATGCACCCTCTCTATCTTCCTCAGTCGCATTCAATTCGTTTCTAGAGAACACCTCAGTGGGCACGACCATCGCGACTGCAACGGCAACTGATCCAGAAAATAACACTCTGTCTTACTCATTATCGGGCACAGGAAGCGATAAATTTAGCGTTGATTCTAACGGAAACGTGACTTTAGCGAGCCCGTTAGATTATGAAACGGCTACTTCTTATGCAATTAATTTGAATGTTTCGGACGGCACCAATTCAGTAACCGATGTCTTGAATATAAACGTGGGCAATGTCGCTGAGTTTACTTATTCGGGGAGCTTGGTCTCTGGCACACAAGCCGAAAACATCAGCACTGGCACGGTCATTCTTAATTCCAGCGTCAGCGGTGCAGAGGGAACCTTGAGTTATTCACTCTCCGATCCAGATAATAAATTTGCTATCAATTCATCAACCGGGGAAGTCACCTTGGCAAATGCCTTGGACTACGAAGTTAAAACCTCGCACTCATTCACGGTGAGTGTTACCGACGGATCGAGCACAACGTCTAACACCTTTTCGTTATCTTTAAGCGATGTCAGCTTTGGTTCCTTGGTGGCTGCTTTAGCAAGCTCTTCATTTTCAGAATCGGCTAGCGTTGGCACTGCTGTCTCGAGCGTCTCGAGCATCGAAGCAGACGGCTCACCGACTTACAGCATTACTGCCGGCAACGAAGCAAGTAAATTTACAGTTAATTCTTCAACAGGCGCCATTACCACTGCAGCTGCTTTAGATTTCGAAACTGCGAAATCTTACGATTTGACTTTGACAGCCAGCCTAGGCGGCCAAACTACGTCCACCACCGTAACGGTGCCGGTGCAAAACGTGGAAGATTTTGAATCTTTAGGAATTAGATACAACCCAAATCACAGCGGCAGTGTTTCGACCACTGGAGCATGGCTACAAACTGCTTCTTCGAATACCAATATGCAGGAAGAGCAGGGGTTGAAAGCAGATCAAGCTGCGGCTAATAATAAGGAAGGGCTTTTAGCTAATACTTCTGGCTATTTCGTATCTCTCGTAGATGGCGATGGCCAGTACGGTGCATCAATCACTTACGACAGGCTTGATTTTAATTACAAAATTCCAATTTGCAGCACATGCACTTACGGAAAACAATTTTATACGCCAAGTCAGGATAATTACGAAACCAGCAACAACGAAGCTAAATTTGTATGGTACGACTTTGATATGGGCACGCCGAACGATATTAATTACGATGAGAACGAGGTTATCAATGCTGGAGCCTATTTTTCTCGAGATAGCGTTGGTAGCGCTAAATATCCTTTTTGGTGGATGATGACGGATAAAGCAGCAGTTTCCACGACACATTGGCCCTTAACTGAGCCAGAAATCCACGATTGGAGCTCCATCAAACTTTTATGCATCGGAATAGCTTATCAGTATTGCTCCAACCAACTCACTCAGGCAGGGAATGGATTAGAGGATATTTCCGTTACTTCGTTAGCACCAACTAGCTACGATCAACTTGAGGACATCAGTAATCTCTCGCAATACAACATTATCGTTGATACCGATTATTATTATCGCTCTGCTGCAGAACACGAAGAGGATAAAGATGATTTTGTAAATTGGATGAAGCTTGATTCCTCAATCCTTTACATAAAAATTTATTCCGAGAATATATATGCCAGCAGTAGCGATGTGACTACCGGCACAAAATCTTGGGTGCAAGCTATCGGTGGCGATTTCACGGTGAGTAGTTCCAATCATACTGGGTCTGGTGGTTGGCGATCGATGGGCGGAACTCTCGCGAACGATCAACTTCATCGTTCTTTCAACGACATTAAACTAGGAGTTAACACTCCCGGGAAAGGAATCACATCGATTACCAACGGAATACCGATGTTTTGCAATTCAAACACGATTACTGGCTCCGGTTTTTCAGAGCCTTGCATAACAGCTTATTTTAATAACGACGATCTGGATTCTGGAGTTAAAGCGGACCTCTTTATAATAGGCGACAGCCACAGTATTTTTGGCGTCAGCAATTCGTCTCATACTGGACAAGATAACGAAACAATAGTTAAAAAGCTGATCTTCGGTGCTTTGGATCGAACCCAAACTACATACACCACTTTCGAAGACCAAATTAATATTGGCACGGAAGCCTACACCGACTCACAATTCAATGCCTTCACCAATAACGGCACAACCAAACGCGTGGTTGCTTTTGTGCCCATCCCCATAGAGGTAACCGATCAGCAATCTGCTAATGTCACTTATTCTAATTATTTCTACCCAAATTTTGTGCCGGTTATAAACACTACCGTAGATACTACTTTGGAGCGCCAGTATCGAAGAGGAAGTGGTATGCGTTTTTATACAACTACAAATTATTGTGAAGCATTAGGTCTTTCTGAAAGTGAATGTGGTTACGGTGATTACAAATGGATGGAGCAAGCTTTAGAGGATCCAGATTCTTCAGGCAACGGCGCCGATATCAAAGGTGGGCGTTTTCAAGCTTTTTATAATGAGGATAGGTGGGTGCAAGACGACCTTCATCTTGGCAGCTCGCTTTGGTATCAAGTGTTGAATCCCAACGGTAAGGGTGTTGGCATACACGCTCAATTTATTCTTCAAGATTGTAACAATGGAAGAACAAATACTTGCGGTGGATATGAAGGCATGGCTTCCACTGGAAAAAGAGAATATCAACAAACTTTTTTTAGTGTATCGATTGGCACACTGGATAAGAGAAGTTCCGATACCACGAGATATTCCGCTGGCGATACCGGCTATGCATTCTCCGGCGGAACTTACTTTTCGCACGAATGGGGTACTGCTGATACTGATCATGACGAAAAAAATAAATTATTGAGCGGTTACATCCCTATGGAATGTGTCAGTTCATTTAATTCAGGTTGTTTGTTTGCCTCAGAAGCGCAATGGGATTCAAGTGCTTCCAATCGCCCGATAGGGATGATGATGACCAATTCCGATCCGTATAAAAAATCCGATATGACCTTAGGCGTCCTCATGGATGGATACAGAGATACTTCACCTTTTATGACAGCGCCGCCAATGAATCAAATGATGATTTCGCAGCGCATAGCTTCATCCACTTCAAACGTTATCAGCGGTGCTCCGATCACGGATTCTTATTACGGTCCATGGAACAACCAGGGTTGGTCTTTGTATCATGATGAAGCAGTTTCTACTTATTCTCCTGCTATGAGTAGCATCCCTCATATTATTGCTGTTTCTGCTAGAGTGCCGAGTCTCAATACAACCATTTGGTATCATACAGGGACTTCCTATCAATGGACCATGAAAGTCAATTCTTCCGGTTACCTAGATTTAACCGCATGGCATGGATCACACAATAAAGGCTTCACGTTCACCGCTTCTGACAATCAACTATCAGTAGATACCGATTATGGATTTATCTTTGAATACGTTGGCGGTTCTTGCAGTAATAATTGCGATGCAAGCAGCCTTTTCACAGTAAAAGTCGTCAATATGTCTACCGGGGCGGTCTCTACCCCAAATGGATCGTGGAGTTACACTCAACACAATAACTTAGGCTCTAGCGTGTTAAGCGGTTCTGGAGATTTATATTTTCTTAGCTGCAGCGATGAGACCGATTGCAGAATGTACGGAGCCGTCGTTACAACTTTTGATACATCAGCGCAACCCAACGATACCGAGCTAGCAATGATGGTCAGAGATCCGGTGACTTGGCTTGAAACTTATAAAGTAGGTCAAAGTTATCTCTCAACAACTAATCAGACACTCAGTAATTTCACTCTTTGCCATGAACTAGCCTGTGGCGATGATACAAGCGCCTTGGAATCTTCCTATGCAACCCAAGTTTGGCTGATGGGTTCGGGCGACCCCGAAAAAGTTGATTGGCTCAATAATGCCAATGTCAGAGACGGCCTGAGGGTACACAATTATGTACGTCTCTTTTACGATCAAGAACCCGACACAAGAACCAGCTTAACAAATTCAGCTTACGATCGAGATGGAATGGATTACTCCAGAAAGAATAATCTGGTTGCTAACACCAGCGCCATTACTAAATCAGACTACAAAAGTTTATCGGATTTTCGAAGTTCAGATTTTTATGCCTCGACGGCAAGCAGTTACAGCGGATTTTTTTCAGGCATCTTAGAATTCTATGTATCCGGATCCCAGACCGGAACCGGGACCAATATAATTCCGATGAGTTCCCTAAGGTCCAGCAGCACATTAGCTACTTTTACTTTTGACAGCACCAACGATGATGTTCAGATTGTAGCGCCAATGAAAGTCGCAGCTTTTCCAACCAATTACCATACTTCAGACTGGGAACAAAATGGCTACGCTATATCAAATCTTAACGACAAAACGATCACGCTCAAGTTTGGGGACGCAGATAACACTGCTTCAAAATCTGCGTACCTTTCCCATGAGGTTTTTGGTGCGGAGATTCAAGATGACGGAGCTCAAATTGATGGATCATCAGGCGGTCTTGGTAATCTAGCTGGGGTAATGGTTTCGTATAATACTTTAGAAGAAAAACAAAGAAATCTTTTTGATGACGGCAGCGAGGACAGCTCGCTCGGCAGTGGAGCTTTAACTGCCAGAGAAATGCCAAACACTGATTATTCAACCTGGGGGTTATGGGCCATGGGGGCTAACGATATCATCGATGATAATACGCAGTCTGCAGATAACCAGGCACAAGTTCATCTAGGAACTTGGGTTGCAGGAGAATTAGTTGATCAAAGTGAAATACCATCTTCAGGCACTGCTTCTATGAAAGGCGCTGCGGTTTTTAGGGTAGCTTCCAGATACGGCGAAACTGTACTAGATAGAACACAAAAATACGTAACCACAGCCAACGTTGATGCATCTTTCAGTTGGGGTTCGGGTTCGTATACCGGAAATATCGCCTTTAGCGGTTTTGACCATTCCAATGAAATTGTAAGCAATGCTGGTTTCGCGTCTTTCAATATAGCCATAAGCGGCTCGGGTAATACCTATTCCGGTAATTCCACAACTTCAATATCAAACGGTTGGTCTGGAGGAGCAAGTTTGGTTGGTGCACTATACGGCGGTAGCAGCGTGGATGAAAGCGGAGGTCAAGTTAATGTCCAGCTATATAAATCGAATAGCAATCTTTACGGCAGTAATGCAAACGATTTTTATGTTGCGGAAGGAGTGTATTTAATCGACTAGGGAATTAGCCAGCTTGATGATAAATCATTGTTAAGCCACACGTGTTTCGCCCTCCTGTGACCGCTTCCTTTTAAATGCAGAAATTCAAGGGAATCAAATTGAAAGAGTACTACGCAAAAATTATCGTAGCCCAATTCCAAATCTAAATTTTTCGCATCGATATCAAACGCATTTGGATCGTCTATCGATAATCCTGGCGCATCGGCAACCGAGTAACACTCTTTGGACATTTCTCTGGTTTCAGCCCAAGCAGCTTCGGTGACTGCATCTTGATGATGCACTTCAGCTGAACCAAGCATCCTTAATTGAATTTTTATGCTGGGGTCGTAGCCTTGCATCGTTGCCGCTGGATTGGCTTGTAACTCAGCAACTTTGGGTGAGCGCAAATCGGTATGAAACCGAATGATTCTGGAATCTTTTATAAAATCACGCAACACGACGGTACGGGTTTGAATGCCTTCGGCAGAATGACTGGAGATCACCGGCGTGTGAAACAAATTTTTGGCGTTCCGGATGGCATCTTCTAAAATAGACTCAGCAGATTGCAACGTCTGCTCAAGCGAATCGTAGTGCGAAGGTAAGTCCTGCATAATGGTGGTAGTGTAGCCCAACATCAAAAAAAATGGATGCTAATCATATACTTGAAAGTTTAAACGAAGCCCAACAACAGGCGATTAAGTCTGACGCCAAGCAGTCGTTGATTTTAGCGGGAGCTGGTTCGGGTAAAACTCGGGTTATCACCCATAAAGTTGCATGGCTATCGAGCATTCTTGATATCAATCCCATGTCGATTATGACGGTGACATTCACCAACAAAGCTGCACGCGAGATGCGCGGCCGAATCGAAGGGATTTTAGGTGAACAACTGCAAACCATGTGGTGCGGTACGTTTCATGGTTTGTTCCATCGCATGCTGAAGATGCACTGGCAAGAAGCAGGACTCATCAAAAGTTTTGCCATTTTAGACGGCGACGATCAATTGCGCGTTATCAAACGTGTCATGAAAGAAATGAACATCGATCTGGATCAATGGCCGCCCAGTCAAGTGCAATGGTTTATCAATAAACAAAAAGAGGAAGGGCGACGCAAAGCTAAAATCAGTTCAAATAATTCATACCTCGAAGAGAAAATGGCGGAGATCTATGAAAGTTATCAAGCCGTTTGCGAAGCAGAAGGGCTGGTGGATTTTGCTGAGATTTTGTTGCGTTCCTACGAGCTTCTTAATAACAACGAAGGCCTGCGCGATCATTATCAAAGCCGGTTTGAATACGTTTTGGTCGATGAGTTTCAAGATACCAACGAAATTCAGTACTTATTATTAAGACAAATAGTCGGTCCCGATGGCTGCATCATGGTGGTTGGCGATGACGATCAAAGTATTTATTCATGGCGGGGAGCCAAAAGCGGGAACATTAAACGCTACACCAAAGATTTTCCCAAAGCCGATGTCATCAAGCTTGAGCAGAACTACCGTTCAACCAAAAACATTTTATCTGCCGCTAATTCTGTTATTAAAAATAACCCCAGCAGAATGGCTAAAGAATTATGGAGCAACAACGAAGAAGGTGAGATGGTGAAGGTTTACCGTGCCTTCAACGAAAGAGACGAAGCAAAGTTCATCGTTGATATTATTAAAGACTGGGTCAAAGAGGGCGGCTGTCTATCAGAATGTGCCATCATCTATCGCTCGAACGCACAATCTCGTTCGCTCGAAGATTCCATCTTGCGCGCCGAATTACCGTATCGAATATACGGCGGCGTGCGCTTCTACGAGAGAGCGGAAATTAAAAACGCTCTTGCATACGCTCGCTTAGCTGTGGATCGAAATAACGACGCTGCCTTTGAGCGAGTGATCAACGTGCCGACCAGAGGGATCGGTGCCAAAACGATGGACAATTTACGCGAGGCAGCCAGACAAGCAGGCTCGTCTTTATGGGAAGCTGCTGAAGAAATGGCTAAAGCTAATAGCTCCGGTCGAGCAGTTTCATCCTTTCAAACGTTTATCGATCTCATCAATAAGATTGCTACTCATAAAGACACCGAAGAATTAGGGTCTTTTTTCACTGACTTGATTGAGGCATCTGAGTTAAAAGAATTTCACGGCAAAGAACCCGGAGAAAAAGGTCGATCGCGGGTCGAAAACTTAGAAGAGCTCATCACTGCCACCTCAAACTATTTTGGTATCGGTGAAGACGATACCGACGAGAGAACCACATTGGAGTTATTTCTCGACCAAGCTGCTTTGGATGCCGGCGAAACCCAAGCCGATGAAAACGAAAAAGCCATTCAGCTGATGACCTTGCATTCATCCAAAGGATTGGAATTTCCGTTGGTCTTCATTGCCGGTTGCGAGGAAGGGTTGTTCCCGCATCAACGCTCCATGGACGATGCCGGACAGCTCGCCGAAGAGCGTCGCCTTTGTTACGTGGGCATGACGCGCGCGATGCAGCGCTTGTATATGACTCACGCTGAAGTAAGAAGTTTGTATGGGAGCGACTCATTCAGTCCGGTCTCAAGATTCATCAAAGAAATACCGGAAGAATTAAAGTACGAAATTCGTTTAGCAGCAGAAAAAGAACATCCAGACCAGGGCTTTAAACCCAGAATTGTTGGCGGCACCGATGTGGCCGATACCCCTTTTGCTTTAGGGGATAGAGTGACGCATAACATGTTCGGTGAAGGCATCATTTTGAATTATGAAGGCCAAGGGGATAATGCTAGAGTGGAAGTCAATTTTGATTCGGGAGGCAGTAAATGGCTGGTAGTCAGTTACGCAAATTTGGAAAAAGTTTAATCGTCATTGTTGCGATGACGCTTTTTGCTTGCACTGACTCAGGCACCGAATCTGCTGGCGCTACCGATAATAAGATCTACAAATGGCGCATGGTGACGACTTGGCCGAAAAATTATCCCGGCGTTGGTTTAGCTGCAGAAAATTTATCGCGTTACGTGGATGAGATGAGCAACGGGCGCTTACAGATTCAAGTTTACGGTAACGGTGAGCTGGTGCCAGCTTTAGAGGTATTCGATGCTGTCTCTCGAGGCAGCGTACAACTGGGACACGGTGCCTCTTATTATTGGGTTGGAAAAGTACCTTCGGCGCAATTTTTTACCGCTCTCCCTTTCGGTATGAATGCCCAAGAGATGAATGCTTGGTTGCATTACGGCGGTGGCCTTGAGCTGTGGCAAAAAGCCTACGCACCTTATAACTTGCTGCCATTGACTGGCGGCAACACCGGCGTGCAGATGGCAGGGTGGTTTAACAAGGAAATTAATTCTCTGGAAGACATTAAAGGTGTACGCATGCGTATTCCTGGGTTGGCAGGAAAAGTCTTTACTCGAGCTGGCGGTGAATCGGTATTGATGCCGGGCAGCGAAATTTTTACCAATTTACAAACCGGAGTCATCGATGCCGCGGAATGGATAGGACCGTACAACGATTTTACTTTTGGCCTCCATCAGGCAGCTAAATATTACTATTACCCTGGCTGGCATGAACCCGGTGCGGTGCTTGAAACCATTGTGAACAAGGAAGCATTTGAGTCGCTGCCGGCAGACTTACAGAGTATTTTGAAAGTCGCTGCCCGAGCTGTGAATCAAGATATGCTCGATGAGTACACGGCCAGAAACAATCAAGCCCTAGAAACTTTAGTTAACGACCACGACGTGCAACTGCGTAAACTACCGGATGATGTTTTAAAAAAATTCCGAGAAATCACCGACGAGCTGGTGGATGAGATAGCCGCAGAAGACCCGCTCTTTCGAGAAATTCGTGATTCCTTCACTGAGTTTCAAAAAAACGTGAGCAATTATCACGAGATTTCTGAAAAAGCCGTTTATGAAATGCGCGATTTAGACTAAGCGTATTTTTTAACCAACCAAATCCCAATCGACGTCGATACCGTAAACCTCAATAGATAAATAAATATCGCCGGTAAGGTATAGATGAATTCAATGTATGCCTGAAAAAGACCGTTTAAGTTTTTAAACCATTCGATCACAGAAAAGAAAACGTTTAGATAAGCCTGCAGATGTAGCTCAAAATTAATAGGTCCAACGACGAAGGCATGCAGTGCAAAAAACAACAGATAAAAATCACCCCAAATTAAAAAATACCCCAAACCTTTTAAAAAATTAGTCATCAGCCAAACGTCTGACTTCTTTCCAAACTCTTAGAATATTGCCGTTCATTATTTTTTTGATGTCTTCATCGGAATAGCCGCGGACTAAGAGCTCCTTGATGAATTGCGGATAAGTAGATACGTCTTCAAGACCGACTGGCAATCTTGGGATGCCGTCGTAGTCTGAGCCTATGCCAATGTGGTCGATTCCAACCAAATCAACGACTCGGTCAACGTGGTCAACGACGTCGGCAATGGTGACTTTTAAGTCAGGATTATTTCTAACATCACGAATAAAATAGTCACCAAAATTCAGTTGCAACACGCCACCGTTTTTAGCCAGAGCAATCATCATTTCATCGGAAACGTTACGTTCGAAGTCTGGTACAAAGTGTCTTAATGAGGAATGCGTGGCTACCGTCGGCGCACTCGATAATTCAAGGACTTGAAAGAAAGCTTCGTCGGAAACGTGAGAAATATCGATCATCATACCCAAACGGTTCATTTCTTTTACAACTTCAACCCCAAAAGGACTTAGTCCATCCCATTGACGAGTTTCATCGTAAGAGGAATCAGAAATGTGATTACTTTTTGAATGCGTTAGGGTGATGTAACTGATGCCTTTATCGGCAAAATACTGAAGTCGTTCAAGTTTTCCTTCCAAGGGGCCGCCGTTTTCCATACCGTAAGCGATACCGACTTTTTTGTTAAAGGTACTTTTATCAATATCCTCAGGAGATCTAACAAAATAAAAAAAGCGCTCGTTTTCTTCGATAATGGCATTCATAAAATCAATCACCTTATTGGCGGTATCGAAAGCTACGCCGTTGGTTTCATCGACTGCTGGGACGTAAATAGCAAAGAAGGGCACGTTCAATCCGCCTTCAAGTGCTCTCGGTAAATCAAAGTGTATGCTGGTTCTTCGGGTGATATCTTCAAACGAGCCGGTATCCATTTGTTGTTTGTACAAACGGTAGGGCGTATCGATGTGCGTATCGATAATCGCATTTTCTAAGCTCATTTCAATCGCCTTTCTTTCAAGCGATCGGTCACAACCTATTAATAAGATAAAGCCGGTTAGTGCGATAAGACTTTTTACTTTCATACTTTTAACTATAAATGATAGACGGCAACTTAGTCACGATGTCTGGGAAGATAGCCATCAGGATCAACAAACCAATTTGGATGGCAATGAAAGGAATCACTCCCTTGTAGATCGATTCTGTTGCAATACTCTCAGGCGCAATGCCACGCAAATAAAAGAGTGCAAACCCAAACGGCGGCGTTAAAAATGACGTTTGCAGATTAACTGCCAGCATAATACCAAGCCACAGCGGATCAGCGCCCATTGCCATCAACACCGGTCCAACAATCGGCACCACCACAAAGCTGATTTCGATGAAGTCTAAAATAAAACCAAGCAGGAAGACCATCACCATGACCAAGAGCATTGCGCCAAAAAGACCTCCAGGTATGGCATTAAAAATTTCATTGATGATTTCTTCGCCGCCCAAACCTCTAAACACGAGAGAAAAAATTGACGCCCCGATAAGAATGAGAAAAACCATGGTGGTAATAAAAGCGGTTTGACGAGTTGCTTCCTTAAGCACACCGCCAGAGAGCTTACCGCCGCTCCAAGCGATCAACATCGCACCTAAAGCCCCAATGCCGGCTGCTTCCGTTGGCGAGGCAACCCCGGAAATGATGGACCCCAGAACAATAAAGATCAGAGCAAAAGGCGGTAACAAAGATCTTATGAGTTTAGGAACTTCTAGGTCATCTTGATCTTGGGATTGTCCTTTGGAACTGACCTTAACGAAAAGCACAAAGTAAATTGCATAAGCCACAACGAGCATTAGTCCGGGTACGATGGCTGCGATGAAGAGATCACCTACCGAGATTGTCTTCGCAGCAAAATTCCCAAGACTTAATTGCGATTGTTGGTAGGCGCTCGACAGCACGTCTCCTAAAATGACCAAAGCAATGGACGGCGGAATGATTTGTCCCAAAGTGCCGGTCGCACAAATCAAGCCAGTGGATATTTCTTGTGGGTAACCGCGCTTCAACATGGCAGGCAAAGAAATCAACCCCATGGCAATGACTGTAGCGCCGACGATACCGGTGCTCGCAGCAAGCAGAGCTCCAACGATGACCACCGACAGACCCAATCCGCTTTTCATTCGACCGAAGAGCTTCGCCATTGAAGTTAATAGATCTTCAGCAACTTTTGATTTCTCCATGATGACTCCCATGAAGATAAAGAGCGGCACCGCAATTAAGGTTGCGTTGGTCATGACTCCGTACAAACGATTTGGGATGGTTTCTAAGAGGTATAAATCAAAACCCCCAAACAAGGAAACGATGGCAGCAAAAATTAGAGAAACACCTGCCAAAGTAAAAGCAACCGGAAACCCAGCCAAAAGAATTAAGCAAACGAGTGCGAATAACAACAAGGGCAACACTTATCGATCCTCAAAATATTTCAATATCATGGCAAAGCTTTGCATAATCAAAAGAATTGCAAAAACCAACAACATGGATTTCAAAACGTAGACAATGGGCAAACCTCCCGGTTCAGGCGAAACTTCTCCAATTGACCAAGAAAAACTAACGTAATCGATTGAAATAAGCAGGGTTAGCCATGCCATCGGTTGCACAAACAAAACCTGACCCAAAAAATTTATGAACGCTTTGCGCGCTTTACTCCAATTGCGATAAAAGATATCCACCCGAACGTGCTCGTCTTCACCTAGTGCGTAAGCCGCACATAATAAAAAGAGAGATCCGTGCAGGTAGATAGTCATTTCTTGTAAAGAAATGATTCCAATGTTCAAAACGTAACGACAAAAAACCACGATTCCGGTCAAAAAAATCATTGCAACGACAAACCAAGCGGCAAATTTGCCTATAGCTGTGGGTAAAAAGGTTAGTACCGATTGAGATAAATGGATTATTTTTTTGCTCATTTAGGTAATTTTGATTAGAATTTTTTTGTGATTATTGTTCTTTCTCCAGCTAAAACATTGGATTACGAAACTCCAATGAACGGTATTGATTATACCGTTGCCAATCATTTAAGTAAGTCTGCTGAACTTATCAAGACTTTAAAGTCCTATGAAACCGAGGATATATCCAAATTAATGGGGTTAAGCAGCAATTTGGCGTTTTTGAATTTTGAGCGTTATCAAAGCTGGAAAAAGCCAACCAAGCCAAGTGCGGATGCCCGTCAAGCAGTGTTTGCTTTCCAAGGGGATGTTTATCAAGGTTTAGAAGCTGCAACCATGAAAAAAGGCGATCTTAAATTTGCCCAAAAACATTTAAGAATTCTCTCCGGTCTTTACGGAGTGCTGAAACCTCTAGATTTAATGGCGCCGTATCGTTTAGAAATGGGTACCAAGCTGGCTACGAAAAAGCACGATGACTTGTATGGTTTCTGGAAAGACACTCTCACTGCGGATATCAATGAACAATTAGCGAAGCAAAAAGATTCAACACTAATTAACCTAGCTTCCAACGAATACTTCAATGCCTTGAATAAAAAAGACATCGCTGGTGACATCGTCAGCCCAGTTTTCAAAGATTTCAAAAACGGTGATTACAAGATCATTAGTTTCTTTGCCAAAAAAGCCAGAGGCATGATGGCAAGGTATATCATTGATAATAAAGTTACCAATCCCGATGGATTAGCTACCTTTAATTACGGTGGTTATAAGTTCAACGCGAAGCTTTCACAAAACAACGCGCCAACTTTTACTCGAAAAACTTCTTAACTTCCTGTTTCGTCGTATTTTTTGACAGCAACCATCTTGTCAAAAGAGGTTTCTCTTTTTTCCATTTTCGCTTGCATGGCTTCGCCCATGTCTTTGGAACTCAACATAGCTCCACTCCAAAGGGCATTGTATTCCAAGCCATCTTTCACGGTATGATCGCGAGAG
>CACFKX010000012.1:0-28111 GCA_902566955.1 uncultured SAR86 cluster bacterium
TAAAGAAAATCGTTTAATTTCTAAAAAAATACTTTAAAATTCGCTCAATGTCTTCGATCTTGCTTTTAAATGGGCCAAATTTGAATCTTTTAGGTGAAAGAGAGCCAGATATTTATGGAGATTTTTCTCTTGAAGATATTGAAAAAACAATAAAAAAGCTAGGCAAAGAGAACAATATTGATACCGAATGCTTTCAAAGTAATGCTGAGCATGAGTTAGTTGACAAGATTCATGATGCTAAATCTAATGGAGTAAACATTATTCTATTCAACCCAGGCGCCTTCACCCACTCAAGCATATCTTTGAGGGATGCGATACTTGGTGTAAATATTCCTTTGATTGAAATACATTTGTCTAACATTTATGGCAGAGAAGAATTCAGAGAAAAGTCATATTTTTCAGACATTGCTTTGGGAGTGGTTTCAGGATTTGGAAAGCAAAGTTATTTAATGGCCTTTCAAGCAGCAAAAAATTATCTACTAAGGGAGGATTAATGGATATTCGTAAAGTAAAAAAATTAATTGAAATGTTAGAAGAATCTAATCTCAATGAAATAGAAATTAAAGAAGGTGAAGAAGCTGTAAAACTTGTAAAGAGTAACCCTATTCCAGGTAATTTTATTTCTTCTGCTCCTGCTATTATTTCAGAACCTACTCAACAGGCTCCGATTGCTAAGCCATCGGCACCTTCGTCTGAAGCAACAGTTACTCAAGAAATAAGCCAAACATCAGATGTTCTTGAAAGTGGAAATAAAATGAATTCTCCAATGGTAGGAACTTTTTATTCTGCACCAAATCCAGAGTCAGAACCTTTTGTAAAAGTTGGTGATCAGATTAATGAAGGTGATGTACTTTGCATAATTGAAGCCATGAAAATGATGAATGAGGTAAAGTCAGAGTTTTCCGGAACAGTTAAACAAATCTTAGTTGAGAATGCTGAGCCTGTTGAGTTCGATCAAACCTTATTTGTTATTTCTTAAAGTCCAATGTTTAAAAAAATCCTTATAGCCAATAGAGGAGAAATCGCCTTAAGAATCTTAAGAGCATGTGAAGAACTTGATATAAAGACTGTTGCCGTTTATTCGTCAGCAGATAAAGATTTAAAACATGTAAAGATGGCGGATGAATCCATTTGTATTGGACCTGCAGAATCAGCAAAAAGTTATCTCAATGTCGCTGCTATTATAAGCGCATCAGAACTGACGGGGATTGATGCTATTCATCCAGGCGTAGGTTTTCTCTCAGAAAACGACCATTTTGCTCAACAAGTAACATCTAGCGGATACAAATTCATAGGGCCAGATTCTGAAACCATAAAAGTGATGGGAAATAAAATCACTGCCAAAGAAGCAGTTTTATCAGCTGGAATGCAGCCCGTCCCTGGCACAGGCAGAATTAACTCGGAGGAAGAAGCATTGAAGATGGCTGATGAAATTGGCTATCCAGTAATAATAAAAGCTGCTGCAGGAGGCGGAGGTAAAGGAATACAAATCTGTGAGAAAAAAGAAGAATTTTTGTCGAAACTAAGTCTCACTCAAATTGAAGCCTTAAATAGCTTTGGAAGTGACGAAGTTTATATAGAGAAATATCTCCAAACTCCAAGGCACGTAGAGATACAAGTGGCCGCTGATGATCACGGTAATGTTGTTCATTTTTTTGAAAGAGACTGTTCAATCCAAAGAAGAAATCAAAAAATCATTGAAGAAGCTCCTGCTTTTGATATTCCTCAAGAAAAATTAGATGAAATAAGAAAGATAGCAGTGAACACCTGCAAAAAGATTAATTACAAAGGTTTAGGTACTTTTGAATTTCTTTATGAGGATGGAAATTTTTACTTTATTGAAATGAATACAAGATTGCAGGTAGAACACACAATCACAGAAATGATAACTGGGATTGATCTTGTAAAACTACAAATTATGATTGCAGCAGGTCAGGAAATTCCTTTGTCTCAAGAAGATATTAACTGCCGCGGTCATGCAATTGAATGTAGGATAAATGCTGAACATCATGAAACTTTCATTCCATCTCCTGGCAAGGTAACTGAATTCCATCCTCCAGGTGGATTTAGGATTAGGACCGATTCTCATCTCTATTCTGGTTACACAGTTCCCCAATATTATGATGCTTTGATAGCGAAAATATGTGCACATTCAAGCGATAGAATTTCTGCAATAAGAAAGATGCGAGTAGCGCTCGAAGAAACTTATATAGAGGGAATAAATACAAATGCTCCTCTTCATCAAAGAATTCTTATTGAGCCAAACTTTGTTGAAGAAAAAATCTCAATAAATTACTTAAGAGATATTCTTAACATAAAGTAAATATTTTCATGAAAGAGTATGATCCAAAAGTCATTGATCAATCTATTCAAGATTACTGGGATTCAAATAATGCTTTCGAGGTAGATCCAGATACTGATAAAGATAAATTTTACTGCTTAAGCATGCTGCCCTACCCGTCTGGAAAAATCCATATGGGTCACGTTAGGAATTATACGATTGGTGATTTAATCTCTAGATTCAATATCAGATTAGGAAAATGCGTCATGCAACCAATGGGTTGGGATGCTTTTGGGTTACCTGCAGAAAACGCAGCAATAGAAAACAAAGTTTCTCCAAAAGACTGGACCTATCAGAATATAGAAACAATGAGAAGTCAGCTTAAACAGTTAGGATTTGCCTATGACTGGCGTAGAGAATTTTCTACTTGTGATGAGAGCTACTATAAATGGGAGCAAGATCTGTTTTGTAAAATGTTTGAAAAGGGTTTGGTTATAAGAGAAAAAGCTGAAGTAAATTGGGATCCAGTTGATAAAACAGTTTTAGCAAACGAACAAGTCATCGACGGTCGAGGCTGGAGATCTGGGGCTCCGGTAGAAAAAAAATTCCTTAATCAGTGGTCTCTAAAGATAACCGACTATGCTGATGAACTTCTTTCAGAATTAAGGAATCTTTCTGGCTGGCCTGAACAGGTAAAGCTAATGCAAGAGAATTGGATCGGTAAATCAAAGGGAATGGTATTCCAATTTGAAAACTCAGTGATAGATAAGCCAATTGAAGTTTTTACTACAAGGCCAGATACCATCATGGGTGTCAGCTTTATTGCACTTTCATCGGAACATGAAATCACGAAGAGAAAACTATCCGAGAATAAAGATTTACAACTCTGGATAGAAGAAATGAGTAAAGTTAAAAGTGCAGAAAAAGATCAAGCACTACAAGAAAAAAAAGGTTTTTTTCTTAACGAATTTGCCTATCACCCAGTCACAAAAGAAAAGATACCTATTTGGGTAGCAAACTTCGTGCTTTCAGATTATGGATCAGGCGCATTGATGGGTGTACCTGGTCATGATCAAAGAGATTTTGAATTTGCCACAAAATATTCACTGCCTATCGTTAGAGTAATTTCTTCCGAGAACGAAGATTCTGATCAAGCATCTACAGAGAAAGGGAAATTGATTAATTCGGGTCAATTCGATGGTTTAAGTTTTGAAGATGCATTCATAAAAATACAAAAATTTGCAGAGCAAAATAATTTTGGAAGATTTGAAGAAAATTTCAGACTCAGAAATTGGGGTGTTTCCAGACAGAGATCTTGGGGCGCTCCTATTCCGATGATGATTCCTGAGAATGAAGATGATAACGATGCTATTCCTTTTTCAGATCTATCCGATGATGAGCTGAAGGCAGAGTCAATAGAGAGAAATGGAAAAAAATACGTTAAAGAAAAAGATACGCTTGATACTTTTTTTGAATCCTCTTGGTATTACGCAAGGTATGCATCTTTTAAATCAGATAAAGATATCTTGGATGATGAAGCAAATTATTGGTTGCCAGTCGATCAGTACATAGGAGGAATTGAACATGCAATACTTCATCTGCTCTACTCAAGATTTTTCTGCAAAGTTCTTAACGAATTAGGATATTTGGATACAAGGGAGCCGTTTACGAATCTTCTCTGTCAGGGAATGGTTCTTATGGATGGCGCAAAAATGTCTAAGTCAAAAGGTAATGTAGTGAATCCAGATGATTTAATTGAAGAATACGGTGCTGACTCTTTAAGATTGTTTATGATGTTCGCAGCCCCTCCTGAGCAGTCTTTGGAGTGGTCCGATAGTGGCATTAGAGGCTCATTTAAATTTATCAATAAACTTTGGACAATGTCCCAAAAACATTTTTCAACTGTTGGGCACTATGAACATAATTCTGAAGATTCTGAAATGGAAAAACTTTACATCAAAGTTAATCAGACCATCAAAAAAGTTAATGATGATTTCTCAAGAAGATTTTCTTTCAATACCGCGATTTCTTCAGTCATGGAAATGATAAATGCAATACCTCATAAATTCCTTGATGATAATTCTTCTGAAGATCAAAAAACATTAGTTAATGAAACTTTAAGGGTTGCTATAAGTCTTCTCAATCCAATCATTCCCCATGTTACAGAACAACTGTGGAAGGATGCTGGAGGTCATTTTCTTTACAATGAAAGTTGGCCAGTCCCAAATGAAAATTTCTTAGAATCTAATGAAGTTGATTTCATTGTTCAAGTTAATGGGAAATCCAGAGGCAAGTTAATCATTGATATTGAAGCAGGTGAAGATGACGTCAAATCTATGTCGATGAAAATTGAAAATGTTGCAAAGTATTTAGAAGGGAAAGAAGTAAAAAAAATAATATTTGTTAAAGGTAAATTGATAAACTTTGTTGTGTGATGCGTTATGTCTGTTTATCCCTTTTATGTCTGTTTATTTATTCCTGTGGGTATAGTTTAGTTTCAAATAATCCATCAAAGCTTGATGCTGTGTTGATTTACGAAAGCACTCCCCTTAATAAATTAATTGTCAAGAAAATTAAATCTAATCAGGGATATGTTGGATTGAACTTATCTAAAACAGATCAAGTTGATTTAAAAATTAGAATTATTTCACAAAGAATTGGAAAATTTCTTTCTGCAACGGATAAAAATCTTACACCTGCCGTGGGAAGCATTGAGTATTCTTTAGAGTATGAATTTATCTTAGATGACAAAATCATTTCACAAAGTTTCTATGACTCGGAACTTTACCCTTACAATACTTCGAATATTCTTTCGAATGACAAAATTACAGATGAAATTAAAAATTCTTTTCTTGATAAAGCTCTAAATGATATTAAGTTTAATCTGATAAAAATCTCCAATGGCTAACATATATTGCTTTATTAGTGATGAGCCCTTTCTACTTCAAGAAAATAGATTGATCAAGATAAATAAATTAAAAAAAGAAGGATATCTAAACAGAAAAATTTTTTTTGCGGACAAAAAGTTTAACTGGGATACATTTGATAGCAACGAAAGTTTATCTTTGTTCGAGGATAAAGAGCTTTTAGATATTAGAATTAATGGATTTGCTCCAACGAAAGATTGTCTCAATTATTTAGAGGACTTCTCAGCTAAAGCAGAAAGTTCCAAAACAATTATCTTATCAATTGAAAACGTAACCAAAGTTAAAGGTAGTGCATGGTTTAAAAAAATTTCCTCCATCACGAAATCGTCATACATAGAAAAGATTTATCCAAATCAATTTTCTGCATGGCTTAAGTCCAGAGCTAAAAGAAGAGGTTTGAATTTAGATGCTCAAATGACTGATTATTTAACTGAACTGACAAATGGAAATCTCTTGGCTGCCGATCAAGAGCTAAAATGTCTCAAACTCATATCAAAAAATGAAGATTTAAAAATGATCACAATCAAAGATTCATTGATCGATAGTTCAAGCAAAGATATATTTTCTTTTTCAAGGAGTTTCATCAATTCAAATGCACAACTTTTTAATAAACTTCTTAATCAACTCCTCATTGAGAAAGTACCGTTAACTTTAATGCTTTGGAGCTTAAATAGAGAATTGTCTTTTATCGAAGCATTGCAAAATAATCCAACAATGAAAGTGCCAGGGCCTTTCGATTATGTATCTGATTTAAAAAATAAGGCTAAGACAATATCAGAAGATTCAATTAATGAAATTAAAATTGAAATTGCTAGATTAGATAGGCTGATTAAATCAGAAAATAATGAAAAGTTAATAAAGGTTCATTTAAATGCCTTAATGTCCTATGTTTGATAAATTTCTTGTAAATATATTTCAGTTAGTCTCGATGTGAGATCGCCTGGTTTACCTGTATCAAACTCAGACCCTACTATTCTTAATACAGGAATCACTCCTTTGGTAGTTGATGACATAAAGACCTCTTGAGCATTATCAATTTCCGATAAAGGAATAATCCTTTGTATAACATTTATGTTATTAGCTTCCGCTAAATTAATGATTTTTGCCCTTGTGACGCCAGGCAATATGTTTGCATCAAGAGATGGTGTATGAAGATCATCATTTATGAATAGAAATAAGTTTGATACTGAGCCTTCATTTAAAAAACCATCTTTATGTAAGATTACTTCGTCATGGCCTTCAGAATCAGCATCAATTTTACTTAAAACGTTTGCTAGTAAAGATGTAGATTTGATATCTGTTTTTAACCACCTCTCATCGTCTTTCAGTAAAGCAGAAATTCCTTTGTGTCGATCTAATGGATCATCAATTTTAATGGATGTTATAAAGACTGTTGGACTTAAATTTTCTTCAGGAAGATGATTTCTAATTAATTGAACACCTCTGGAAATTTGAACATATATTGCTTGAAAAGGAGCATCATTTACATCTGCAATTCTATTAATTTCATCTTCTAATTTTTTTTCTTTAAAATCTGGAATTAGTTTTATAGAAGCTAAGCTCTGCTTTAACCTAGCCAGATGATCCTCAAGAAAGATACATCTTCCGTCTATACAAAGGATCATTTCATAAACAGCATCCCCGAATATAAAGCCCCTATCAAAGGGCGATATAAAAAGTTTATGAGATTCTTTTATCTCAAAATTTAAAGAAGAGAAAGACATTAAGTAGTTTCATCTTGCATGAAAAAACTATAAATCGAGAAAATTAAGTTATCCCACAAAGCTGAAATAAAACTTTTTTTCTTTACATCTGTTATGGCTACTAAATCAAAAGACTGAACTCTTTCACCATTAGATAACAAAATTAACTCATCGAGTTTTTGGTCTTTGGATATAGGTGCCCTTACACCCAAGCTGCTAGGCAAGTCTAATTCAAGATTTTTAAATTTATTTCTTTGTAGGGTAATTTTTAAATCCGATTCTAAGCCTAGCGAGACTTTTTCATCGATCCCAGCCCAAACATCAATGGTTGTTAATGGCTCGTAAGCTTTCACGATTGTTTTTGTCTGGTAAAACCTAAATGCATAGTCCAGCAATCGTCTCGTATCTCTTATTCTTGTCTTTTCAGATGCACTGTTCAAAACAATGCTCACAAATCTTGTTTCTCCTCTTATGGCAGAGCCGGCTAGACAGTAACCTGAGTCATTTGTATGGCCAGTTTTAATCCCATCAACGGAATCGTCTTGCCAAAGTAGGCTATTTCTGTTCAGTTGTCTTATTTCATCAAAAGTAAATTCTTTTTCTTTATATAAGGAATAGTGCTCTGGAAAATCATTTATCATGCCGATACTTAATTTTGCTAAATCTCTTGCAGTTGAGTAATGGTTTACATCAGGTAATCCTGTTGGATTTACAAAATTTGAATCTAGCATACCCAATTCAGAAGCATACTCATTCATTAAGACAGCAAAATCCCCTTGGGTACCAGCAATATGTTCAGCTAAAGCACAGCTCGCATCATTACCAGATTGAATAATCATTCCTTTAAGTAAATCATCAACAGAAACTCTTTTTCCTTCCTGGATAAACATTCTTGAGCCCTCCATTCGCCAACAAACTTCGGAAATCAAAACTTGATCTTCTTTTGATATGAAGCCTTTCTCAATCTGATCAGCGACCACATAGCCTGTCATAATTTTTGTTAAGCTGGCTAAACCAGATGGCAGGTCTGCATTTTGCTCTGAAATAATTTCATTGGTATGAGCCTCAACTAAAATATAACTTTTTGCATTCACCTCAGGAGGATCTGGTATCAAAGTCTGGGATGATATATTTGAAATTGAAAGTAGAAAGAAGATAAGTAATATTCTCAAATCAAACCTCATTTATAGTGAAAGCTAACTCTTTGCTTAATAAAAATACCGCAATAATGTAAAAAGAACTTTTATTATATCTTGATAAGACCTTCAGGTTCTCGCCACCTATCCAATAAGACTTGTCACTAACGGAGACTTGTAAGTATGTTTCACTTTTCAGATCTTCAAATTCGACCTGATTTTTAGGCTTTAATTCAAGGTATTCGTTCTCTTTCATTTTCCAAATTGTTGAAATAGGATTTTGCTTGTCAACTAGGTTTGCTTCTACAGCAATATTTGCATCCTTTTGCCAACCATTTCTCTTTAAGTAATTTGCAACACTTCCAATGGCATCTACTGGGTTATTGATGATATCTCTTACACCATCATCATCAAAATCTATAGCAAGTCTCCTATAAGAATCAGGTAAAAATTGTCCATAGCCCATGGCTCCAGCGTAGGAACCATTTAATTTAAGAGGATCAAAATTTTCTTCCCTTGAAAGTAATAAAAAATTCTCTAACTGGATCTTAAAGAATTTCGATCTCCTAGGATAATCAAAACTTAAAGTAGCGAGAGAATCAATCACTCTGGTGCTTCCTTTTATGGAACCATAACTCGATTCAATGCCAATTATCGAAGCTATGATTTCTTTTGGAACACCAAATTCTTTTTCTGCGGCAATAAAATCTGTCATGTATTTACTTAAGAATTTTTGACCATTTTCAATCCTCATTGGCGAAACGAGTCTTTTTCGATATTTGTCCCAAGAAAAAGTTTTTTCTGCAGGCCTATTCATAAGATCTATGATCTTTTGCTGCTTGTTGGCACTTGAAAAAATTGAAATTAGATAGTTTTGATCAAAATCATGTTTTTGATGCATCTCTTTAATAAAACTTTTTACATCGTCATGAGAAGAATAATCAGCAAAGCATAGCGGTGCGAGAAACATAATCAAAAATATGCTTCTTCTCATACTGTCCTCCTGAAAGACAAAATAATTCCAATCATGATCATGTTAATGATTAATGCTGTTCCACCCTGGCTTAAGAAAGGAAGTGGCATGCCGACGACTGGTAAAATTCCAACAACCATTGCAGTATTGAATGCGACATAAGTTAAAAGAAGAAAGATAAATGTGCCGGCTACTAGTTTTACGAAAAGAAAATTTGAGTTCTTTGCAATCATAACTAATCTAAAAGCTAATAATAAGTATACCAAGAACAGCCCCATTACTCCGAATAATCCAAATTCTTCAGCCACAACAGCGAAAATAAAATCTGTATGACTTTCAGGTACAAAATTTAATTGGCTTTGAGTTCCTTGTAAAAATCCTTTACCAAAAAGACTTCCTGAGCCAACAGCTATTTGTGATTGGATAATGTTCCATCCAGTGCCTAATGGATCTGAACTAGGATCAAAAAAAGTGAGTACTCTTTGTTTTTGATAATCCAATAAATTTATCCAAATAAAAGGTGTCGATAATAAGATAATAACTATTCCAATTATTTGATAACTGACTGGAAATCCGGATATTAAAACTGGAAGAATCCCCGAAATCAAAACCATAATTGCAGTTCCCAAATCAGGTTGAATAAAAACTAGATAAAAGGAGAAAAAACTTACTCCGATAACTATCATCCAATCTTTAAAGACTATTCTTGGATTTCTTGAAAGAAAAGCTGCTGCACTGATTGTCAAAACACAACGCATGAGCTCAGAAGGCTGAAAACCAAAAATTCCCAGATCAATCCATCTTCTAGTAGCTGCATCAGAAGGGATTACAAGAACTACCAACAAAAAAAATATTCCTATCCAAAATACATTCAGGTAAATGGGTAATAACCTCTGATAATCGCTGAATGATAAATAGATCATAAAGACAATGCCGATTACTGCAAAAATACCTTGTCTCAAAACCATCTCTACAGAACCAGAAGCACTGTAGATCATCATTAATCCAAAACTAACCAAAGAAATGATTAAGAAAAGAACTAACCAGTCTTGATTAAGCCACCTATTTGGCTTGATCATTCTAGAAGATAAAGAAAATTCTAAAGGGTTTCTACTCATTCTTAGTTAAATAATAATCAAATCCTGCTTTCGCGATTGGTGCCGCTACCCTGCTTCCAGATTCTCCATTTTCAATTATTACCAAGATAAGGAGTTCTGGATCAGGGATAGGAGCATAACCAACGAATAAAGCATGATCTCTGAAGAATGGATTTTCTCTAATATCTTCATATTCCTGATCTTCATAACTTTTGATTTGAGCTGTACCGGTCTTACCTGCAATCACATATCTCGTATCCTTTATGTTATTGGCAGTACCATTTGGAGCGTTAATGACTTCGATCATTGATTTTTCAATTTTTTTCCAATTAGTTTCATCTTTAAGGTTAATTTTTCCTAAAGACTCTAATTCTGTAGGTGATTCATTAATTTCTTCAACCAGACGAGGTTTAATTATCTCTCCTCTATTGGCTATTACCGCTATAGCCTGTGAAATTTGTATGGGGGTGGAAAGCATATAACCCTGACCAATGCCTAAGTTGATGCTGTCTCCCTTGAACCAAAAATCTCCTATGTAGCCTAACTTCCATTTCTCGTTAGGGACAAGTCCATTTGATTCTTCCGCATCAATATTGGTCTTAGCACCAAAACCAAATTTATTCAGAAAAGGTTCTAACTTTTTTATCGTAAGATCGTAGGCTGTGGAATAAAAATAAACATCTGAAGATTCCACGATCGCTTTTTCTAGATCAACCTTGCCATGACCATCTTCCTTCCAACCTCTATAGGGTCGAGGATCGCCTTCAACATAAAATTCTCCATCATCTTGAATAATAGTATTCCAATCAACTATTCCCTCTTCAAGAGCTGCCAAACCAAGTATTGGTTTTATAGTTGATGCAGGCGGATAATTACCCATAGTTGCCCTGTTGAATAAAGGCCCTTCATCATCACTGAAGATTGATTGGATTTCAGCTAAAGAACTACTTGAGTTAAAAATATTAGGATCGTAAGAGGGCGAACTTATTAATGCCTTAATCAGCCCTGACTTAGGCTCTAAAGCTACCAGCGCACCTTTTTGTCCCTCAAAAAAAGGAATTAAGAAGTTTTGTAGATCAAGGTCAATAGAAAGTTTTAAATCTTTCCCGCTTTCAGCATTATTTTCAGATAGAACCCGGACAAACTTACCAGACACATCTTTTTCCTCAATTCTCGTGCCTACTTTGCCACTTAATTGATCATGATAAGTTTTCTCTATCCCAGAAATTCCAATTTGATTACCTGAAATAAAATTTGAACTTTTACTAACATCATTTGACTCGGAATATCCCATATAACCAAGAACGTGTGCTAATGATTTCTTATTTACTACGGATCTAACTAAGCCGGTTTGTACGCTAAATCCCTTAAATTTCTCACTTGAAACGCTAAATAAAGCTATCTGCTCATCATTCAATGATTTAGCTAGAGTAACTGGTTGAAAAGGATACCTAGGTTTTTTTATTTGTCTTTCATAGATATCTAACAAAAAAGACTTTTCTAAGTTCAAAAGGTCAGCAATCTCTTTAATTTTTTTTAAGGTATCTGTTGATCTTTCAGGAACTAGATTCAACTGTGATGAGGCAATATTTTCAACTAATAACTTATCGTTGGTATCGTAAATTAGTCCTCTCGTAGGATAGATTGTTCTCGATACGATTCTATTGTTCTCTGACTGAGTCTCATATTTTTTTCCATTTATAACTGTCAAATTAATAGTTTGTAGCAAAACTACAAACATAATAAAAATAGGAAAAATTAAATACAGTACGAGCTTGCGGGACTCTGAGTCTCGTTTACCCGAAAAAAACTTTTTTATTTTCATTGCTACAGTAAATCAGGGTCCCAAAGACTCTCTAGATCATAAAGTTCTCTTGCAGACTTGGACATTATGTTGACTACAATATCTCCTAAATCTAATAACACCCATTCGCTTGAACCTTTTCCTTCCACTGAGATAATTGGGATGGATTTTTCCTTGAGGTTCTCTTGAATTTTGTCTGAAATGGCAGACATGTGTCTGGAGGAAGTGCCAGAAGTTATGATCATGATATCAGTGAAACTACTTATATCTTTTAAAGACAATATTTTGGTATCTACTGCCTTTAATTCTTCCAAAGAGTTCATGATTAAATTATGAGAAGTTTTAGTCATGTTTATTATAGATCTTTTGCTCTTTTAAATACTTCAACACATCATCGTCAAGACCCTCCGACAAAACATTTTGATCATCTATATTCTCTCTAATATGAGTTGACGAAGCTGGGTTTGGTTTAATTTTAATAAAATAAATTTTTCCTTTTTTAAAATTGTTATCTCCATAGGTATCTTCAATACTATCCTTATGGAGTGCAGTAGCCTTTGCAGTTAGATCATTTTTTAAGCCAGGTCGATTCATTACTAATAATGACGTCATTTTTATGATGTGTTGGTAGTTTTTCCAACGATGAAAACTTTGAAATGAATCCTCCCCGATAATCAATAAAAAATGTTTTTTCTTTCCTAATTTATTATCCAAGTATTGCAGGGTTTCAATCATAAAAGATGGGCCTTCCTTCTTTAATTCATAATCTTCAATTTCAATCTCTTTGAATTCTTTGAAAGCTATTTCAAGCATTTTGATTTTTTCCAATGAGCTTGCAACTGACAGATCTTTTAAAGGAGAAACCTTGTTTGGTATAACTAATACCTTAGATAAATTTAATTGCTCGGTGACGCTTTTTAAGGACTCTATATGTCCTTTATGAATAGGATCAAAAGATCCTCCAAAGATCCCGATGTAATCTTTTTTACTCAAGATCTAATTTGGCCTCTTCCTTCCAAAATAAATTTTTGAGTTGTTAAACCATTCAGTCCTACAGGGCCTCTGGCATGCAGTTTATCTGTTGATATTCCTACCTCAGCTCCCAGACCATATTCGAATCCATCTGCATAACAAGTTGGTAAATTGTGCATGACAGAGCTTGAGTCCACTAACTTAAAAAATTTTTCCTTTTTGTCTTGGTTTTCAGTGATGATGCTATCCGTATGACCGGAGCCATAATCATTAATGTGCTTTATTGCTTCATCTAAGCCTTTGACGATCTTAATTGAAATAATTGGTTCTAAATATTCTTTTGACCAATCTTCTTCAGTAGCTTTGTTCGCTGAGATAGTATTGAGAGTCTTACTGCATGCTCTCACTTCAACTCCTTGCTCATTAAATTCATTAACTATATTTGGTAAGAATTTTTGGGCAATATCTTCAGAGACTAGAAGGGTTTCCATAGCTCCGCAAATGCCATATCTATAAGATTTTGCATTGCTGACAACTTTTTGAGCAAGCTCTACATCAGCTTCAGAGTCAACGAATACATGACACAATCCCTCAAAATGCTTAAGTATTGGAACTTTTGATTCTGCAGCAATTAGCCTCACCAAACTAGATCCTCCTCGCGGAATAATTAAATCAATGCAGTCATCAAATTTGATGAATTCTTTAACCAATTCTCGATCTTGATTTTGAATTAATTGAACACTGTCTTCAGGTAAATTAGCTTTTGTAAGGCCTTTTCTTACTTGTGTAACAATATGATTATTTGAACGAACGGCCTCAGACCCCCCCCTTAAGATTGATGCGTTTCCCGATTTAATGCATAAAGCCGAAGCATCAGCTGTTACATTTGGTCTTGATTCATAGATAATTCCTATAATGCCTAACGGCACTCTCATCTTACTAACTTTGAATCCTGATGGTGAAGGATTCATTTCTTCTAACTCTCCAATAGGATCGTTTAGGTTTATGACCTTATTTAAGCCATCTATCATTGAGTCTACTCTCTTTTCATTTAGCTCAAGTCTGTCAATGAAACTATTTTGCAAGTCCAACTTTTTTGCCTCTTCTAAATCTTTTTCATTTTCTTTAAAAAGATCAGATCTGTTTTTATGTATTTCCTCGCAGGCAAATTTTAAAGCATCATTTCGGGTGTCCACAGACGAATTAAGCAAGAATTCCTTTGCTTCTTTTGCTTTAGCTCCTAAAAAATTTAGCTCTTTCTTAAACTTTTGATTCGTCATATAGGTTATTATGCTATGGATTTTATTATTTCCAGAAAGATATTTTGTTTGATCTAAGTAACATTATGGAATTTCTTCAAGCTAATCCTGCTTGGATTACTTCGGCTATGTTCCTGCTTACTTTTGGAGAGTCCATAGTCATTCTAGGTTTATTCATTCCAGCAAGTTTGGTCATGCCAGGAATTGGTGCCTTAGCCGCAGCAGTTGGTATAGGCCCAGTTGAGATTATGTTTTATGCTAGTTTAGGAATGATTATTGGCGATACCGTTAGCTATGCAATAGGACTAATGATTGGCACAAGAATTGAGACCTGGGTTCCAAATCAATATCAGAAACAACTTCATCAAGCTAAGCAATTTATGAACAAGTACGGAATATTGTCTGTTGCTTTAGGTCGGTTTTTAGGACCTTTAAGATGTCTTGTACCAATGACTGCAGGCTCTCTGGGTATGAGATTTACCATTTTCGCTCCAGTTGAAATATTATCTGCACCTCTTTGGACAGGCTTATATGTTTTATCAGGATATTTCTTGGGAGAAGTATTTATAGAAAATTTCTTAATTGGTATGGGTATAATTTTTGTTATTATCTTTGTGTATTCAATATGGAAAGACCCGTTTGGAGTAATGAAACAAGCAAGAGAAAACGATGAAAAGTAAAAATAAATTCTTAGATGGTAATTGGCATCCTGTTGAAGAAACTTCGGCTGAAAACTTAGAAGTCTCGGGAGAAATTCCAAAGGAATTAGCTGGATTGTTTCTCAGAAACGGTCCAAATCCAAAAAAATTTGATGAGGCTAATTATCATCCTTTTTTTGGCGATGGCATGATTCATGGTCTAAGGCTTGAAAACGGTCATGCACTCTGGTATCAAAATAAATTTGTGTCCTCACCTAATGGATTTGGTCCAAATACTCACGTCATGAAACATGGAAATAAAATATACGCTCTTGTGGAAGGCGGACTTGCTCCAGTTATCATCGATGAAGAAATGAATTTCCTAGATGATGAGCCCTTTCCTTCTGCGCAGAACAAGAGATTCACTGCACACCCAAAAGTTGACAGTAAATCTGGAGAGATGCATGCCATCAGTTATGACTTTAATGAATATTTAAAAGGAAAAGAACAAGTTCACTATGTAGTGATTGACAAAAATGGAAAACAAACAAAAGATCAAATTATAGAACTTTCAAGCCGTCCAATGGTTCATGATTGCGCAATCACGGAAAACTATATTTTGGTTTTTGATCTGCCTGCAACCTTTAATTTAGGCAGAAGAGACGGACAAAACAAAGTAACTTCTGGTGACTATCCGGTGATTTGGGATGAAGATCATAATTCAAGAGTCGGTTTGCAGTCCAGACATTCAGATGAGATAACTTGGATAGATGTTCCGAAAGGTTTTTTATTTCACATCGTTAATTCTTATGAAAATGAAGCTGGCGAGGTGATTCTTGATTTTTGTCGGTACGATAAACTATTTGATTTTGAAAACCCTTTGCCCATGGGTCATAAGCCTTTTCTAACTAGATGGGTCATAGACATTGAAAAGAAGTCATGTGAAGAAACTATGCTAGATGATAGATCCATGGAATTCTCTAGAGTACATCCTGATCTTGATGGTCAAGAGCATCAGTTTGGGTACATGCTTAATGATGGCAGTTTAAATAGATTTTTTAAAAGAGACTTTTTTAAAGATCAGACTAAGGAGCATTTTTTAGGAGGAAACAAACAAGCTGCTGAGCCTGTTTTTATTCCAAAGAAAAATGCTGTTAGTGAAGATGATGGTTTTGTTGTAGGTTTCGTCTACGATAAAACTTCTGACTCGAGTGAATTCGTAATCATTGATGCAAATAATTTTTCAGATGAACCGCTAGCTACTGTCTCCCTTCCACAGAGAGTTCCTTTTGGCTTTCACGGAAGTTGGATTAATTTAGACTAAACTAATTTAATTAATTTTTGATGCACCTCATCAAAGGAGCCGTTTGAGAAACAGACGTAGTGTCCTGGCGTTTTCTTCCACTTGCTCAAAAAACTTTCTACGCTTTCTTCTGCGACTATATTTTTAGCCTTTTTAGCTATGCCCAATGCTTGAGATTTATTCTTAGAAAAAATATGAACAAAATCAGCTTTCTCCACTGCGCTGGGTATTTCTTGATCATGAAAACCGCCTGACATTGTGTTCGATCTCATTTCTAACAAACAATGAACCAAGTCTGAGCCAACTTTATTCCTCAAGCCTTCTATGGTCTTTTTTATTGCCGTCGGATGATGAGCGAAATCGTCATATATATGAATTTCATCATTGGAAAACAAAAGCTCCATTCTTCTTGAAACTCCTTTGAAAGATGAAAGAGATTTCACCGCTTTCGATAGATCAAGACCCAATTCGTCGGCTATCGTTAAAGATGCTAAAGCATTGTTTAAGTTATGCTCTCCTATTAACTTCCAATTTACCTCGCCAACAGACTCATCTGAACTAAAGACTTCAAATTTTGAACCATAATTATTTAATTGAGAAAGCTTTAAGTCATCCTGTCCAAAAGAAAAGGTTCTGGATTTGCTGAAAAAATCCTTCTCAAAAAGTGCCTCTATATTTAAGTCAGAATTGGGATAAATCACACAAGCATCTGAAGCTAAGGTTCTCAATAATTGTGAATATTGTTTTTGAATATCAGAAAGGTCATTAAAAATGTCAGCATGATCGAACTCTAGGTTATTAATGAGTAAGGTTTTTGGCCTGTAATGAATAAATTTGGATCTTTTATCAAAAAAGGCTGAATCATATTCATCTGCTTCAAGAACAAAAAAATCCCCAGAGCCCAATCTTGAAGAACTTGGAAAATCTTTTGTTTCGCCGGCAATCAAGTATCCAGTCTCTGGCTGTTGATCTAAAAATATTTTTGAGGTCATTGCAGAAACTGATGTTTTGCCGTGCGTGCCACTTACCGCAATCACATGTTTATTTCTTAAAATGTATTCATAAAGAAAATCAGGCCCTGAACAATATCTGTAGCCTTTGGTTAAAATATACTCCATTAAAGGATTACCTCTGGAGATGACGTTACCGATGACAAAAATATCAATATTTGAAGAAAGATTCTTTTTGTCGTATCCCTCGTCTACTTTTATTGCTGCTCTTTGCAAAACTTTATCCATGGGATGATAAAGTTTTTGGTCGCATCCTTGAACTTCATAACCTTTCTCTTTAGCTAACTGAGCTAGGCCAGACATGAAGGTGCCGCCTATACCAAGGATATAAATCTTCATTGAGAAATTATACCCTTTCCCAAATCAATAGTTTTTCAGTAACATATTTCTATGAATAAGCCCGCAAATGCCTTCTATGCTCAATCAGGTGGAGTAACGTCAGTTATCAATGCCTCGGCCTGTGGAGTAATTGAAACAGCAAATAAATCCTCCAAAATAAATAAAGTTCTTTGCGGAAAAAATGGAATCCTAGGAGCATTGAACGAAGAATTATTCGATACATCTAAGGAAAAGAAGTCTGAGATTGCCAAACTCAGGCAAACCCCTGGGGGAGCTTTCGGTTCTTGTCGCTTCAAACTTCAAGATCCAATTAAACAAAAGAAAGAATACCTCAGGTTATTTGAGGTTTTTAAAGCCCACAACATTGAGTACTTTTTTTATAACGGTGGCGGAGATAGCCAGGACACAACTTTTAAGGTTTCAAAGATGGCCAAGGAACTTAAACTACCTTTAACATGCATTGGCATTCCTAAAACTGTCGATAACGACCTTCCGATAACTGATTGTTCTCCAGGTTTTGGTTCTGTTGCAAAATACGTTGCCACATCAACTCTGGAGGCAGGCTTAGATGTTAAAAGCATGTCAGAAACTTCCACAAAGGTATTTATTCTAGAGGTTATGGGAAGGCATGCGGGTTGGATTGCTGCAGCATCATCCTTAGCTTCAACAAACGAAACCGAACCTCCTCATATCATTCTTATGCCAGAAGTTCCTTTTGCGAAGAAGAAATTTATCGATAAAGTTAAACAAACAGTTGCAAGTGAAGGCTTCTGTGTTGTGGTGGCTTCTGAAGGGACAAGATATAAGAACGGAATGTTTTTAGCCGATTCAGGCCTTAAGGATGCATTTGGTCACAAACAGTTGGGAGGAGTTGCTCCTGTGCTAGCACAAATGATTTCTTCGATTGGCCTTAAAAATCATTGGGCAGTCTCAGATTACCTACAAAGATCTGCGAGACACATATCATCTAAAACAGACCTTGATCAAGCTTATGCAGTAGGTAAAAAGGCAGTTGAATTTGCTTTAGGTGGAAAAAATGCAGTTATGCCTGTCATCAGGAGATTAAGCGATAAACCATACAAATGGAAAATAGAATCGGCCTCACTTAGCAAAGTAGCTAATGTAGAGAAAACACTCCCCAAAGGCTATATCTCGAAAGATGGTTTTGGAGTTACAAGAAAAGGGTTGGATTATCTAAGGCCCCTTATTCAAGGTGAAACCCCCATAAGCTATAAAGATGGAATTCCAGTTGTTGCTAATTTGAAAAATATTTTAGTTAAAAAAATTACCTAATTTCTTACCCATCTGTAAAAGAGAAAGTAAAATCTTCCTCCATTTGATTGCCATTTAAATCAAAAATCAAATCTTTACTAACAGTTACAGAATAATTAGGATTTGCACCATCTGAAAATGGTTGTCCAGATATAGAAATTCCTTTAAATCCTATTTGACCCATACCATAAGTATTTCCTGAACCGCCTGTACCTACTAACTCAACTGCAGGACCTGCAAAACAACTTCCGGCTACACCACTTTGACCTTCTGGACATTTAATTTCTATAACTTCATTAAAAGTTATGGTGACCGTAGTGCCTGAATAATTTTCTCCATCCACAGGTAAGGTCGATACAACAAATGGTTTTATACTGTCCGAAGTAGCTGAAACTACTTTTGATTTCTTTGACTCCCCATTTTCATTGTAAGAAGAAATATAGTAAGAATAAGTTACTCCTTCGGAGATGTCAGAATCTGTATATGAAGTAGTTGTTTGGGTACTTACTAAACTAAATTCATTAGATCCTTGCTTTCGGTAGACTTTAAAGCCCGTTTCGCCAACGCTTGAATCAACCCAAGTTAAATTTATAGAAGTCTTAGCATTTACAGCACTAGGTGACGTTGGTGCAGCTGGAACTGCAACTGCTGTATCACATGTAATAAAACTCGAATAGCTTGCAGGAAAACTCTGTGCGCTTGTTTCTAAAAAGGTAAGTTCAAATCTTGATTCGCTTATAAAATTTATACTCCATATCCTAGATTCATTTTCTCCATTTTTCTTTGTAAATAATTTATTGTTATGAACTGAGAACTCACCAGAAAAAGATGAACTTTGCCTTTTAAATGGACTGGGGCTAGATGTTGAAAGGGCGTTTATACCTGTTGTTCCTGCTGACGCTAATGCAAAATTAACTTGTGCATCCTCTAAAAGGTAATAGAGGCTTTTATCTGCCCAGCCGTCAGTTTGTCTGGTTGTCATTGCATCGCAAGACCATGTTCCTATTAAATCTTCTGTAACTATCGTTCTATTTATTTTTTCTATAGTGTCAAAAATCTGATTGAAGGTCTCAGCTGAAAGCAAATCTCCCTCTTGAAAATCGTCAGCAATTTTCAAATCTTCTGAAAAGATAAAAAAAGGAAGTAATAAATAAAATAAAAAGAACTTATTCAAATTTACATTCACCAAAGTTGCATTCGCCAAATCTATTTTCAATTACAATTTCAACTTCGACTAGTGATGAGGTGTCAGAAATCTGAGTATCATTTGTGCTTTCTTGAGACGAATTATCATCTGGACCATTAAGAGAAGAAATACTTGATTCATCTTGCAAAGTTTTATCAGATCCTCCTCCGCAAGAAATAGTTAATATGGAAATTAAGAATATTGAAATTATCTTCATAGTATTTTTTATCAATCGCTCGTAAAAGAAAAAGTGTAATCCTCTTCCATCTTGTTACCAGAAAAATCGACAATAAATTCTTTATTAACTGTTACAGTATATTTTTTATAGCTATGGCGCAAACCTTGGAAGATTGCATTACTCTCTTGTAAAAAGAACCTACAGTATGTTTTTTCGTTATCTTCCCACTCTGCTTTTTTCTCAGTCCCGACCATGATAATTGGCGCTGAAGAGCAATCTTGATAGTTGATTGCTCCAACATAATTAACTCTTTCGCTGAATTTTATCGTTACATTTTTATTGTTTATATCCCATTCTTGTCCTTCAGTGGGTAAAGAAGCGATGACAGTTGGTTTTGTTGTGTCTACATACAATGAAACAACTTTTGTCTTAGATGAATCTCCATTGTCATTGTAAGACACTACATAATAAAAATAGGTTTCTCCTTCAATAAAATCACTATCGATATATTTATTACCAGTCTGTGTGCTAACTAAAGAATATTCATCTTCACTGCTATTTTTTCTAAACACCTTAAATCCTGTTTCATCATTACTTCGATCAGTCCATGTTAGTTCTATAGAATTTAAAGATGTTTCGTATTTTACAGAAGGCGAGCTTGGCGAATTTGGAATGGCAATAGAACTATTACAGGTTATAAAAGTGTTGCTTTGATTCATATGAAATTTATCTAGAGTGACAAAATTTAAATCATATGTAGAAGAGCCACTTCCAAGAGACTTGAGAAAAAGTACATTATTTCTTACATCAAAGTATCCCGAATAAGCTGTGTTAGATATAGGATTAAGATTAGAGGTATTCAAAGTTGAAACAGGAGTGGTGCCTTCAATTCCAGTCTCAAATTTAAAAGTAGATCCTTCTAATAAATAGAGTATCCCATCCTCAATGTAGCCAGTTCCTCCGTATGGTTTTACGGTATCGCAAGTCCAAGTTCCATAGAGATCATCTTTGACAATAATTCTATTTACTTTTTCTATAGTATCGAATATCTGATTAAAAGTTTCAGCAGAGATCACGTCTCCTTCTTGAAAATCTTCAGCTATTTCAAGATTATCTGAAGCAGGAATAGAAAACGTAATTAACAAAAAAAAGATAAATAATAAAGAATATGCACTCAAACTCTTCATAAAAGACAATCTACACCTTTTTAATAACTCCAGTAAAGTTCATTATTTTCTTACCCTCTGAAATAATTTCCCCTCCACCAAAGACTAATGATTTAGTGTGCTTAGAGATTTTAGTATTTACCTCTAATAGAGATCCTATTTTTGCTCCCGACATGAATTCTGATCTAAAGCTAATAGTTGCAACATATTTCTCTCTTGATTCCATAGCTGCTGAGCACAAAGAATAGTCAGCAATACTCATTAACATTCCACCGTGAGCGACTCCACCAGAGTTACCATTTTCAGGTTTTACATAGAAAGCCATGATTAGATTTCCTTCAGCATCTTTTTTATGGAACCCCTTGCCTATGTGTTCAATGTGATGTTCTGTTTGAAACTCAATTTCTTTATATCCTTCAGGAATAGGATAGGAATTTTTATTTGAACTCATATAAACTATTTTAACCTTAAAAATTAGAGGAAATTTAAATGGATTTTAATTTAACTGAAGAACAAATTGAGCTAAAAGAAGCTGCAAGGAATTTTGCTCAGAATGAATTAACTGATCTTGCTATTGAATTAGAAGAGTCAGGCAGCCCTGTACCGAAAGAAGTCTTAGCCAGAATTGGTGAAATGGGATTTCTTGGTATCAACACACCCGAAGAATACGGCGGGCAAGGACTGGGCAATCTTGAAGCTCTAATAATTTTAGAAGAATTTGGAAAGATTTCGTCTGCAATAGGATGGCCCGTTTTTGAGGCTAATGCAGGCCCAATAAAATCAATTCAACACTTTGGAACTCCTGAACTGAAAGAAAAAATTCTTCCCGCGGTGTGTAAAGGCGAAAAAGTTGTTGCTGTGAGCATGTCAGAACCGGGGGCTGGAACAGCATTGTCAGATTTAAAAACAAAAGCAGAAATTAGGGGCGATAAAATTGTTATCAATGGAACCAAAAGGTGGTGTTCTGGTGCGGGTCACTCTGATGGATATGTTGTTTATGCCAGAATGTCTGATGCTCCTGCAGCAAAAGGAATAGGTGCGGTATATGTTGAGCTTGAGAGAGATGGATTAACCTTTGGAAATAGCGAGTCTTTGATGGGATTCAGAGGCATTCCTTCTGCAGATATATATTTCGATAACGTTGAAGTTCCCATTGAAAATCTATTAGTTGAACCCGAGGATGGATTTAAAAAGCTCATGGAAACTTTTGATCTCGAGAGATGTGGAAATGCCACAATGGCTCTTGCTCAAGCATCTGCAGCTTTAGAATACGTAACAAATTACGTTCAAGAAAGAGAACAATTTGGGAAACCTTTAGTTGATTTTCAAGCAGTGCAAATTAAGCTTGCTGATATGTTAATGAAAGTCGAAGCTGCAAGACTTCTTATCCATAAAGCAGCTTTTAACGCTCAAAATGGTTTGCCCGATATTCTTGAATCAAGTACTGCAAAATGCTTTTCGAATGAGATGTCTAGAGAAGTAACAACAACAGCTATGCAATTAATGGGTGGTTACGGTTATAACAAAGAATATGGTATGGAAAGAAGAGTACGAGATGCTTTTGGCTGGGGAATCGCTGGAGGAACAATCGATATCCAAAAAATAAACATTGCATCAGCAATGATCGGAAGAAGATTTAATCAAAGGAATTAATTCTTAAATTCGTGCACTCGAAGATCTTCAATATGCGACTGAAGCATTTCGATTAACTCTTCCTTTTCTTCCTCTGTTAAAAATTCGCCAATTGGAATCTTTTCTCCTTTTGAGGAGATAACAATCTGCAAAGGATACCAACGATGTGAAGGTCTTTCGATGAATACATAAGACCACTGTCTTATCAGCTCTTTAAATATTTCTGGTTTTTTAATACCTTTTTCAATTATTAATTTATCAAAAGAAAGTTTAATAACTTCTTGTCTATTATTTCTTTTAGATATGTACCAAATTGCTATTGTAACCACTAGAATTTCTAGCCCAGCGAAGGGCAAGATAATCGGCGCACCCGCGACGGCAAAAGTTATGGCTATGACTAAAATTGGAAATGAAACAAAAAACAAAAATAATAAATTACCTCCCCAAGACAAAGAATTATTTGGGGAAAGAGTTATTTGAAAACTGTTATTAGCATCAATCTTTTCAGAAACAATCATAAGAGACAAATTGAATAATACTTATATAAGCTTACAATTATGCCAATTTTAATAAAATTAAATTTATAAATGGATATTAGTTCTAAAGATAGATCGGCAATGATGCCGAATTATTCCTTTCCAGACTTGGTTCCAGAAAAAGCTTCGGGTTCAAGACTTTGGGATGAAAATGGAAAAGAATATATTGATTTTGGTGGTGGTATCGCAGTTACTTCTTTGGGCCACTGTCATCCTGTTCTCATGAAATCCATGGAAGAACAATCCAAAAAACTCTGGCATGTAAGTAATTATCTTCTAAGCAAACCTGCTAAAGAATTAGGCCAAAAAATAGCTTCAAAAAGTTTTGCCGATAAAGTTCTTTTTAGCAACTCAGGCAATGAAGCAAATGAAGCTGCAATCAAATTAGCTAGAAAATATTTCTTTGAAAAAGGTGATGAAGAAAAATATGAGATCTTATCGTTCACGAATTCATTTCATGGAAGATCTCTCGCAAATATAACTTTAGGAGATTCAGAATTCCATCAAACGGGCTTTGGTCCATTACCAAAAGGATTTATAAAAGCTGAATTCAATAATATTGAAGATGTAAAGAAGAAAATATCTAACAAAACTGCAGCAATAATAGTTGAATTAATCCAAGGTGAAGCAGGAGTAATAAGTGCACAAAATGACTTCGTTGAGGCGCTCAGAAATATCTGTAATAAAAATAATATTCTTCTTATTTTTGACGAAGTTCAAAGTGGAATTGGCAGAACAGGAACTTTATTTGCTTATCAAGGTTATGGAGTGATACCAGACATCCTTACATTAGCAAAAGGGCTTGGAGGTGGCTTGCCTATTGCTGCAACAATTACCACAACTGATATAGCTAAATGTATGCAACCTGGAACTCACGGAAGTACATTTGGAGGTAATCCAGTCTCTTGTGCAGTTGCCTCAAAATTAATAGATATTGTAGATGACAAAAAATTATTATCTGGAGTAATGGAAAAAACAATTAAGTTTATTGATCATTTGCAAAACTTATCTATAAAGTATGATTTTTTTACTGATATTAGATCTGCTGGTTTGTGGATTGCTGCTGATATGAAGCAAGCAACTTCAAAAGAATTCTTATCTAGAAGTTATGAGGAAGGTCTTCTTTTGGTGTCAGCAAATGGTGAGAGCACTTTAAGATTCGCACCTTCATTGATTATAAGCGACCAGGAGATAGAAGAAGGATTTTCAAAGCTAGAAAAAGTTACAAAATCTTTTTGCTAGTCCTTTGGGATAGTTTCGGTCCTGTTGATTTTTCTGAAGCCTTTTGGAAGAAAATTTCCCTTCCTCCCTCTTGCACCAACGAAGTTATTTAAGTCTTTTGATTTTATTTCAAAGTGTTGCTTGCCACTAAATATTTTTAAGGAGTCATTTTCGCCAAGAGCATTGGCAAAAATAACTTTATCTTCTTCTGACGCATAAAGTTTTTTATCAATCCCAATTAATTTATTACCTTTTCCTCTAGCTAAAACAGGAATATCTCCTATATCAATTACTAATAATTTTCCTGCCGCCGTAACAAGAGCTATTTTCTCATCAGTTTCACTTACCTCTATAGGTTTAATGGGGTTTGCATCTTTAACATTTAAAGCTGATTTACCGGATCTGTTTTTTGTAAAGATATCTTCAATTTTAGTTAAGAAGCCATATCCAAGATCGGACATTAAAAGAAGCTTCTGATCAGCTGGACCGGCAATAACTCCTTTAAAACTTGAGCCTGAAGGTGCATTAATTTTTCCTGAAACTGGTTCTCCTTGTCCTCTGACGGATGGTAATTTATGAATAGGTAAAGAATAGGATTTTCCTGAGTTATCAATGATCACGACAGATTCACTGTTTCTGCCTTTACTTGCTGAAAGAAAACTATCTCCTTCTCTGTATTGCAGGCTTTCGGGATCAATGTCGTGCCCCTTAGCTGCTCTGATCCATCCTTTTTCTGATAGTACAACCGTCATAGGGTCATTAGAAATAAGATCTAACTCATCAAATGCTTTTGCAGAGACTCCTTTTCCATAAAAACTTTTTCGTTCATCGCCATATTCCTCTGAGTCAGCTTTAAGTTCTTTTTTGATGAGAGTTTTCAGCCTAGACGAAGATTTTAGATATGCCTCCAACTCTTTTTTTTCCGATGCTAGATCCTCTTGTTCAGTTTTTATAGATATCTCTTCAAGTTTTGCTAGTTGTCTGAGACGTATATCCAGAATTGCATTAGCTTGCAGATCTGAAAGCTTAAATTTTTTCATTAAAGTCTTTTTTGGATCGTCTTCGTTTCTGATGATACTTATTATTTCATCAAGGTTTAAATACGCTATGAGAAGACCTTTTAAGATGTGCAGTCTGTCATCAACCCAGTCAAGCCTATGTTGTATTCGCCTCTTTACAGTCTCTGTCCTGAACTTAATCCATTCCTTGAGAATTCCTTTGAGGTCAAATACTTTGGGCTTACCATCAAGGCCGATAGCATTCATGTTTACACGTGTATTTTTTTGTAGCTCAGTTGTTGCGAATAAATGAGACATTAACGCATCTTTATCAACACGATTTGATCTTGGAACAATTACGATTCGTACTGGATTATGTTCGTCTCCCTCATCTCTTATATCTTCGATCATTGAAAGCTTTTTAGAATCAATCTGTGCAGCAATTTGTTCAATTGCTTTCATGGAAGAGACTTGATACGGAAGAGAATTTATGACGATATTTCCATCCTCTACATCAAATGTTGACCTTAAAGTAATGGCTCCTCTTCCAGTTTCATATATTTCTAAAACCTCTTCTTCGGAATTCATAATCTGAGCCGAAGTAGGATAGTCAGGCGCTGAAATATCTTTCATCAATTCTTTATTTGAAAGTTTAGGACTATCAATTAAGGAAATCACACCTTTAACAATCTCTTTTAGATTATGCGGCGGTATATCTGTTGCCATCCCAACTGCAATTCCAGAAGCACCATTTAATAAAACATTTGGAAGTCTATCCGGAAGAAATTTTGGTTCAATTAGTGTTCCATCAAAGTTTGGTATCCAGTCAACTGTTCCTTGTGCTGCCTCATCAAGAAGTGATTGGGCGTATGCAGACAACCTACATTCCGTATACCTCATAGCAGCAAAACTTTTTGGATCATCTAACGATCCCCAATTTCCCTGTCCTTCTAACAATGGATATCTGGTAGAAAAGTTTTGAGCCAACAAAACCATTGCTTCGTAAGCTGCAGAGTCACCGTGCGGATGGAATTTTCCTATTACATCTCCTACAGTCCTGGCACTTTTTTTAAACTTAGAGCTGGATTTAAGTCCTAATTCAGACATTGCATAAATAATCCTTCTTTGAACAGGCTTTAACCCATCGCCTATAAAAGGTAATGCCCTATCAAGAATGACATACATCGAATATTCCAAGTACGCCTTTTCAGCGTAATTGAAAAATGGCAGATCACTTTCTTTGCTCATTCTCCTTTGCTTAAAGTAGCTAGATTTCCTTTATCCTCTAACCAGGTCTTTCGATCTGCTGCTCTTTTTTTAGAGAGCAACATATCCATCATTGATATTGATTTTGTAGGCTGATCTAATGTTAATTTTACTAGTTTTCTTGAGTCTTTGATCATTGTAGTTTCTCTTAGCTGGCCTGGGTTCATTTCTCCTAAACCTTTGAATCTTTGTACTTCAATTTTCTTTGATTTATTTTTTTTGCCTAACTCTTTCACCAAATCATCTTTTTCTTCGTCATCAAGGGCATAAAAAACTTCTTTCCCTTGATCAACACGATACAGGGGAGGTTGCGCAACAAAGACTTTTCCAGCCTCTACAAGAGGTCTAAAGTGTCTCAAAAATAGAGCACACAATAATGTTGCTATATGCGCACCATCAGAATCAGCATCAGCAAGGATGCAAACTTTCCCATAACGAAGACCATTTAAATCACTACATCCTGGCTCTAAACCAAGAGCAAGAGAGATATCTTTCACCTCCTGAGACTGAGTTATGGAACCTGTATCAACCTCCCAAGTATTTAATATTTTTCCTTTTAAAGACATTACTGCCTGAAAGTTCCTATCTCTAGCTTGCTTGGCTGATCCTCCTGCTGACTCTCCCTCAACTAAGAAAAGCTCAGTTTCATCATCATCTGTGGAAACACAATCTGTAAGTTTTCCCGGCAAAGTTGGTCCTTTTGTAATTTTCTTTCTTTCTACTTTTTTTACTTGCTTTGACCTTTCTTGAGCGTTATCGATACTTAGCAGAGCAATTTTTTCTGCTGCCTCTGTTTCCTGATTCAACCATAATGAAAAAGCATCTTTGATTATTGAAGTAGCAGTAGCTTGAAAATCTTTGGAAGATAACTTTTCTTTCGTTTGCCCAGTAAACTGAGGATCCTTTATCTTTGCAGATAAAATAAAAGAACAATCTTTCATGACATCTTCCTGAGTCAATTTGATTCCTTTCGGAATTAAGTTTCTTAGCGAACAAAACTCTCTTATGGATTCAGCAATACCAGACCTCAGTCCTGCTTCATGAGTTCCTCCTTCAATGGTCGGAATTAAATTGACATAACTTTCCGTGAGAATTTTATTTGACCAGGCAACAGCCCAACTAAGACCTTGCTCTCCGTCAGAGAATTCTCCTTCTACTGGATCACTTGGTAATAATTCTGAATCAAGGGATTTTTTTAAATAATCTCCCAAGCC
>CACFKX010000013.1:0-25071 GCA_902566955.1 uncultured SAR86 cluster bacterium
GAGATATCTAATACTTCTTCGATAATTTGATCTGAGCCATTTTCTTCGCCAATCAGATTAGATGAAGAGAGCTTTAGGTCTTTGAACGTAATGTTTGCAGCATTTCTTGAGTCCACCATGGGCGTTACTTTTATATCAATGCCCTTAGCATCTTTATGCGAAATAAAAAGAGTAGTTCCTTTTCCACTATCAGCAGCAATTATTAGAAAATCAGCAAAACCCCCATCAAGAACAAATGTTTTTTCTCCATTTATGATGTAAGAATCACCATCCTTTTTTGCAGTTGTTTCAAGATTAATAGGAGAGTGTCTACTTGACTCTTCAAGAGCAAAAGCAAGCGTTATATCTCCAGATGCTATTTTAGTTAGATACTCTTTTTTTTGATCTTGATTCCCAGCTTCCTTGATTAGGCTTGCACAAACAACAGCAGTAGAGAACATCGGAGAGGGTGTTAGAGTTCTACCGAGCTCTTCAAAAATAACTCCAATTCCAGCAACTCCAAAATCTGAACCGCCGTATTCTTCTGGAATAAGTATTCCCGACCAACCTAGGTTGGCCATTTCCTTCCAAATTTCACGATCAAAGCACTCAGGATTTTCTGAATCTCTGACACCTCTGAAGTGACTAACCGGAGTTTTGTTTTTTGCAAAATCTCTAGCGGTATCTTTCAGATAAGATTGTTCCTCATTCAATACAAGTGACATTTTTCCCCCTTAAACAGTATCTTATTGCGGTAGTTCTAAAACTCTCTTAGAAATAACGTTTAGTTGTACTTCTGAGGTTCCGCCTTCTATGGAGTTAGCCTTAGTTCTTAGCCATTCTCTTGTGATTGCAAGTTCCTCAGGACCAAATTCAGCACCATCCCAACCTAAGGCTTTAGTTCCCATAGCTTCAAGCATAATTTCATATCTAAGCTTATTATGCTCTGTTCCATAGTATTTAAAGATCGATGAGGCAGCGCTCGGACCCTGGTTAGATTTTTTTGATTCTTCAGCTGCTCTTCTTAAAGTAAGTGCAAACGCTTGAGAATTCATATCGTGATTGATAATTTTGTTTCTTAGACCAGAATCATTGAGTTTATCTTCTTTTTCACCAACGTATCTTTTTGCCATTGTCGCCAAGCCGGAAGTTGGTTTTGCATCTGATTTCTTAGAGGATCCAGAAGCTGCCGAACCAAAACCCATCCCTGCAATCATATTTCTTTCAAATTGGAGTAATCTTTTAGCTACAGACCATCCTTTGTTTAAACCTCCAACAAGGTTATCTTTTGGAGCAGTAGCATTATCAAAGAAAGTTTCACAAAAAGGTGATTTTCCAGATATTAGTTTTATTGGTTTAGTAGTAACACCTTCTTGATCCATATCAATTAGAAGAAAGCTAATACCTTCATGTTTAGGCTCTAATGGGCCAGTTCTGACAAGAGTAAAAATCATATCGCATTCATCAGCGTACGAAGTCCATACTTTTTGACCATTAATTAAGTATTCCTCGCCTTGATCTTCAGCCTTTGTTTTGAGGCTGGCCAAATCAGATCCACTGCCTGGTTCGCTGTAGCCTTGACACCATCTAATTTCGCCTTTGACTATTTTTGGAATATGTTCCATTTTTTGTTCTTCTGTTCCATATTCCAGAAGAGCAGGGCCTAACATCCAAATACCAAAACTATTTAGTGCCGGTCTTGCTTTAATTCTCATCAATTCTTCCTGAAGAACTTTATTTTCCTCAAAATTCAGTCCACCACCACCGTATTCCTTGGGCCAGGTAGGACAAGTCCAACCTTTTTCACCCATTCTATCCATCCAAAGTTTTTGATCAGGGTCCTTAAATTCAACCTTTCTTCCACCCCAAACAACATCTCCTTGAGACATAGGTGTTCTCATTGATTCTGGACAGTTTGCTTCTAACCAATCCCTTGTTTCATCTCTAAAAGCATTAATATCTGACATAAGTTCCTCTTTTTATATGTACAAACACTTAGAATAATCTATGCTACGCAAGCTAACAATAATAAGTTTATGAATTTTTTTTCATTCCTTTCAGAAAATCCAGAATTACTATGGGTTTTTACTGTTTTTTATGACCTAACTATTACAGTTATTTTGTTTAAATTATTTGGACTTAGGGGCTTATATATAGCTGTAACATTAGGAATAATGCTAGCAAATCTTCAGGGAGGCAAAGTTAGCGACCTAAATTTCTTTGGGCAGACTTTTACAGTTAGCATGGGAGCTATAATGTATTCAGGAATATATTTTGCTACTGACTTAATTAGCGAAAAGTATGGGAGGAGAGAAGCAAATACAGCAGTGATTCTGGGAGCTATTTCTAATATTGTGATTATGTTTACTTTAGTTTTGAGCACTTATTACCTTCCTTCTCAAATTGCTACATCATCACAATCAGTTCATGTTGCAATAGAAACTCTCGCATTTTACTCTCCTATATTTGTAATTGGATCAATAACAGCATATTTAATTAGCCAAACCTTTGATGTTTGGCTATTTAATAAAATCAAAGATTTAACAAAAGGTAAGTACCTTTGGATAAGAAATAATTTATCGACAATTTCATCTCAAGCATTAGATACTTTTATTTACACATTCGTTTGGGTGATTGCTGGAGAACTTAGCTTTATTGCTGCTCTTTCTATTGCTCTAACTAAATATATTTTTAAAGTGATTATTGCGATAATGGACACTTTATTTATATATGTGGTCAGAAATTGGACACCTAGTTATGAAAAAAATTAATAAAGCATCAATTGTATATTCCTCAACCAGGTCAACTGATAAGACACTTGATGAAGTTTTAATCGAAATAGAAAATGCTGGTTCCAGAATTGAATCTATTACTTCTTTGGGGAAGATTAAAAATAAAAAAATAAAAAATAAGTTCTCTTCATCAGATCTTATCATTGTAATCGGCGGCGACGGAACAATGATTGGATCGATCAGAGAGTTATACACTTTTGGAATACCTTTTGTTGGTATTAATTTAGGAAGAGTAGGCTTTTTAACAGACATTTATCCAAAAAAACTATTTGCTTTGAAGGAAGTTCTAAAAGGAAAATTCCTCAAAGAAAAGAGGCCAATTTATAAAGCTTTTTTTTCAAATAAAAATCAAGAAATATTCATCAATGAGGTAGTTATTCATTCAGGTTCTATAGCAAAAATGGTTGATCTAGAGCTAAGCTCAGAAAATGAAAAAATTTACAATCTTAATGCCGATGGTCTGATAATTTCCACCAGTACTGGTTCCACAGCATATTCCTACTCAGGTGGAGGCCCAATAGTTTCTCCTGAATTGAACGCATTGTCTCTTTTACCTATGTTTTCTCATAGTTCATCATCTCATAGCCTAGTAATGCCTAATGATAAAAATCTAAATGTAAAAATTAAAAGTAGAAAATTAACAGATCCAAAAGTTGTGGTTGATGGTAAGAAAAATCTAACTTACTCGAAAGCAGGACTTGAGATCTCAAATTTAAAAAAATATTTTTATCTTTTACATCCAAAAGACTATAATTATTACGAGGCTTGTAGAACCAAGCTAGGCTGGGCACTTCCTATAGACAAACTAAAAAATGATTAAATATCTCTTTTATTTATTGAAAGTTAACATTTTGTTTTTTAATGGGATCATTTTCGCTCAATCTCAAAACGACTTAGAGCTCCTTAATCTTCTCCCAGAGAATCAAGCTCAATCTATTGCAGAAAGACTAGGAATTGCAACGGGAAAACCTCTCAGAGAAGAGATTGTTATGGAATCAGTAGATGCTCCAAGATTCAGCAGCATGACACCCAAAGAAGAAATCACCATAGAACAAGAAACAAATACCTTTGGATATAGTCTTTTCAAAGATTCTCCAACGACGTTTGCTCCAATTGACCTTGCGCCAGCACCTCTAGAATATGTCATGGGCCCCGGAGACGAAATAAAAATTCAACTTTTTGGTAACAAGATCATAAGCCGAGCTATTGCAGTAAACAGGGAGGGAAATTTGGTCATTCCAGAGCTAGGTGTCGTTCAAGTTTCTGGTCTAACTTTTTCTGAAGTTAAAACTAAAATCGAGTCTATTGTTGAAGCTAGTTTAATTGGAGTGAACGTAGAAATCTCTCTTGGCAAGCTAAGATCAATACAAGTGTTTGTTTTAGGTAATTCATACAAGCCAGGCGCCTATACTGTTAGCTCTTTATCGAATATATCTAATATTTTATTTTTTTCTGGTGGGCCAAACGATAACGGATCTTTAAGAGATATAGAGGTAAAAAGGAATGGAATTTCATTAGGAAAATTTGATTTCTACAATTTACTAATCGATGGAAATATTTCATCTGATTTTAAATTACTATCTAATGATGTCATCATTATAAATCCTTTAGGTAAAACAATAACCATTGAAGGAGAAATAAAGAATCAGGCTAGGTATGAACTCACAGATAAAGAAGGATTTGAAGATTTAATCAGATTCGCTTCAGGATTCAAAACAAATGCAAATCAAAATAATATAACGCTCAGTAGGATTGCACCAAATGGAGAGAGGATTTTTAAATCATATTCTTTTTCATCAATTAAAGAAATTGATTTGAAAGATGGAGATGAAATCTTTGTTCATAAATTATCAAACACTCCAAGAAACCAAATAAGGGTAGTTGGAGAAACAACCTCAGAAGGATTATATGCCTATGAAGATGGAATCACTCTTGAAAAATTAATCAACCCCGAATCGCTGATCGATTCAACTTATACACCTTTTGCGATTATTGAAAGAGAAAATATATTTGGTTCCAAGTCTCTTTTGAGAACTAACATTCTCAAAAATGATGGATTTTCGACACCCTTAAACCCAAATGATGTGATTTACATATTATCTGTAGAAGATGTTGAATTCCTTAATTCTGTTTTAGTTGCCGACGCTTTAGGCATCTTAAATGATACTGACACAAGATCAATTGCAAATTATTTTGCCTCCAGAGGTTTTGAAAGATATCAATGTAAGTCACTAAAACTTCTTGCTAAATTATCTTCTTCCTCATCAATTAAATTTGTGAAATCTAAATATTTGCCTAATCCTAACGTTGATCCCCTAGATCAGTTAAATTTCATAAGTTCATGTCCAACAATTTTTGAACAAAAACCTTACTTAATAATATTTGCATTAGAAAACTCTTCAGTTATTTCAGGAGAAGTTAGAAATCCAGGTATATATCCGTCTTTTAGAATTTCAAGCCCAATTGATCTTTTTTCTTACGCAGGTGGATTCACAGATAAATCATCAGGACAAATAGATATATTTACTGATGAAGGAGTTTCTTTCAAATATGATCTCTCAGAAGATACAACTTTTGATGATCTAGGCGTTTTTTCAAGTTTTTATGCGAATGTTTCTTCTAAAACCTCTGATGAGATTTTTTCAGTAAGTCTTGAAGGTGCATTTGTGAGCCCAGGTATTTATGGTGTGAAGCAGGGAGAAAAATTGTCTGATGTTATCAGAAGAGCTGGAGGCTATAAGAAAAATGCTTATCCATTAGGAGGAATTTTGGCTAGAAAGTCTGTAGCAGAAAAAGAAAAGATCGCTTTTCTTAAGTCAGCTGATCAGCTCGAGGAATCAATAGCTACGGCTATTTCTAGCGGCAGAATTTCTTCAGTAGGGGGTGATCCTACTCTGGCATTATCATCAATTTCAAGCCTCATAAAAAATCTTCAAGAAATTGAACCTATAGGTAGAGTAGTTACCGAATTTGACATAGACCTTTTAGAAAGAGATCCTCAAAAGGACCTGTTACTCGAAACTGGGGATAGAGTCTTTGTTCCTGAGAGGATGTCTACAATAACCGTTTCAGGACAAGTGTTGTCTCCTACTAGTTTTAGCTTTGATCCCTCTTTAAAGGTTGCTAACTATATTAATTTGGCAGGTGGCTTTTCGGAAGATGCAGACAAGGCTAGAACATTAATAATATATCCGAATGGAAGAGCTTCTAGAGTGAGAACTTGGCCAAATTCTCCTGATTTAGCTCCCGGAACAACACTAGTTGTGCCAAGAGATCCAAATCCATTTGATTGGTTAGTATTTTCTCAGGTTTTATTTCCAATTATTTCAAACTTTGCTACAAGTGCTGCTGCAATAGCAGCTTTAGGTAATAACAATTAGAAAAAGAATATTATTTTTTTTTACATTATTTCTGATTTCAAATATCAGTAATTCTTCTTTGGAAGATTACATATACTCTGATGTTGGTCCAACTTCGAATATTCATGGTGAGTTGGGTTTAATTAACATACCATCATCTAGGATTTTAAAAGAGGGTAATTTAAAACTTCATTTAGTAAATTCCGATCCAATAAATTCTCTCTTAATTACAGCAGTTCCTTTTAATTGGATGGAGGTATCCTTAAGGTATGCCGATATCAATACTGAAAAATACAGCGATATAAAGGCTTTTTCTGGTGATCAAACTAGAAAAGACAAGAGCTTTAATTTAAAAATTAAGTTGATTGAGGAAACGGATATTTATCCAGAACTTAGCTTTGGATTCAGAGACTTTATTGGAACAGGGAGATTCTCTGGAGAGTATATAGTTTCTTCTAAAAGAGTTGGTGATTTTGACTTTACTGTAGGAGTTGGATGGGGTTCCCTATCCTCAAAAGATGGGATAAAAAACCCTTTTATAGATGTTGATGAAAGATTTTTAGAAAGAGGATCTCGTTTTTCAACCGGAGGTGGAAATTTTGAACTTGATTCATGGTTTTCTGGCAAAAAAGTTTCCGCTTTTTATGGGGTGGAGTATGTAAATAAGTATTCGGGCTTAAGACTCAAAATTGATTATGATCCATCGAATTCATTTGATCTTTATAAAACTAGTGACTATAGCTTTGGATTATCTATTCCCGCATCAAATTTAATTGATATAAATTTATTTAAGCATAGAGGAGTAGACTTCGGATTTGGGATTTCTTATAAAGCAAATTATTCAAAAAGTTTAGTAAAGAAACAAGAAATTATTCCAATAGTAAATTTTTCAGAAAAAGATAAAACACTGCTTAGCCTTAATGACAAAGTGTTTTCTGGGACAATCAATGCACTTCTTGCACCATATGGAATTTATACTCAAGAAATATTTTTAAAGGACAACGCAATAAATTTAATAGTAAATAATTCAAAATATCGTAATCAAAATATTGCAACAAAAAGGATAGTCCAACTCATTGAAGAAGTTCTTGTAACAAGGAATATAGAAAAAGTAACAATCACTTATCAAATTGCTGATATAAACACCAACTCTTACAGTTTCTCATTAAATAAGTTTAAAAGTTATTTAGAGAATTCATATTCAAGATTAGAGCTCAATAATTTTTCAAAAAATGAAAATTTCTTTGATCAAAATAATGAATTAAATCAAATCTTTCTGGGAAAAATAAATTTTCCAAACTATTCTTGGGGCATTTCTCCTAATCTAAAAAATCATATTGGTGCACCAGAAGCTTTTTACTCTGGGCAGATTGGAATTCTTGCAAGTGGAGATATTTCATTATCTAAAAACTCCTTTTTTGAAGGAATCTTAGGGCTGAACATAGCAAATAATGTTGATCAACTAAAGTTAAGAGCTTACTCAAGATTGCCAAAAGTTAGGTCAGATATAAGAGAATATTTAAGACAAGGAAAGTACTCTATAAATAAACTTACGTATTCAAAAATTTTTCAACCGATATATAGAAAAAATGGTATTTTGATTTCTGGCCTAAAGGTTGGCCTTTTTGAGGAAATGTTTGGTGGTATAGGTGCAGAGGTTTTATATAGAGATGTTTCTAAGCCATGGACCATAACTGTAAATTATTACTGGGTTAAGCAAAGACAATTTAATCAAAGATTTAGTTTTAGGGAATACGAAACTTTTACAGGACATTTAAATTTTATCTGGGATACTCCTTTTGAAGGGGTAAGAGTAATTCTCTCAGGAGGAAGATATCTAGCCAGGGATTCGGGAATTACATTGAACTTATCAAAACAATTTAGAAGCGGATTCAAAGTTGGGTTTTTTGCTACAAAAACTGATATTTCTGCTGAAGAATTTGGAGAGGGAAGCTTTGATAAGGGAATTTATTTCTCCATACCGATCGATTTAGTTTCTAAGAATTATCAAAAAAACAACGCTCGATTTGTTTGGAGAAATTTAACAAGAGATGGAGGGGCGATGCTTGGAGGTGGTTTACATTTAGATGGTTATACAGACTCTACATCATCTAAGCTACTAAACTTTTTTAGAGATGAAAAATAATGAAAATTTATAGAATATTTTTTTGCTTCACTATATTTCTATCTTCATGCTCAAGTAATTCAATGTATAAAGAATTATCTGATTCACTAAGATATTTCTTCCAAGATCCTCAGGATATATCAGCTGACATAATTGAAAAAATTCCCTACTCAACTATGCAGGCTAGACTTGGAAAGGCACCAAATACTGTTATTGTCTTAGAAGAAATTAGAGACAATATCTATAAATGGACATCATCAAATTTTATAAAAATTTATACTAATAGTGGTTTAGTTATAAAAGTCTCTGGGTTAGAAAATGATCTAGAGAGCCTTGATTTAGATATCAAACATCCGCTGATTACAAAGAAAGTTTCTGAAGATGAAGGACTTTATCTTAACTCTTTTTATAACTTTAAAAATCCTAATTTATTTAATTTATCTGTAAGAACGTATTTTTCCTATCAAGGAAATGAAAAGATCACAAAACTTGGAAGCGAGATCGATGCAAAAGTTTTTACAGAATTTTCTTCTGGAGACAACTTAATAAAATGGAAATTTAAGAATACTTACTGGGTACATCCTGATACATATGAAATTATAAAATCGATTCAAAATATAACTCCCAAAAATCCTGCCTTTTATTCAAAAATTTTAAAATAAAATAAACAAAAGTCTGAACTAGTCAGACTTTTGTTTATTTTGAAGTAAATTTAAATAACCAGCTACAGATTAGGTACCAGCAGTATTTGTAGTTGCTGTGGTATTAGTAGTGTTTGTTGTATTTGTAGTATTTGTAGTATTTGTGGTGTTTGTTGTATTAGTAACTGTGGTAGTTGGAGTTTCTTCCTCTGCAGCTGTTTCTTCCTCGGCAGCTTCTTCTTCGGCAGCTTCTTCTTCTTCTGCAATTGCCTCAATAGGTTCTGGTGCTGTAACTTTCTCACCATCTTGAGCATCAACAATAGCAGCCACAGCTAAAACAGCAGCAGCGATAGCAGCAATTACGCCGCTTGAAAGACTTCCCGCTGATCCGGCCGCGCTAGAACCTCCAGCTTGACTGAAAGAAATTGGAGCAATAGCTAATATTAGAGCCAAAAAAATTACTTTAATTGTTTTCATAATATACCTCGTATTCAAATACTGTTGAATAATATTTCTAATGATATATATCAATTTAACTATATGCAAAGCCTTTTGAACTTTTTTTTGATAAATTATCAATATCTTAGTCTTTAAAATGTTCTAAATTGAAAAATATATTTTATTGGATTTCTCTATTCTTCTTGCGCTTTCTAAATCCTGAATTAGCAAGTCATATAAGCTTGGAGGCCCTAAAAAAACTTCAAACATTTAAAGAATTTTTTGCAAAATCAAATAAAGAATTTCATGTTCAAGAGTCAAACTCTAAATTTATCCATGTTGGAAACTTAAAATTTGATAATTATTTGGGGCTGGCAGCTGGACTTGATAAAGAAGGCAAATATTTCTCTGCTTTAGGTGCTCTGGGTTTTGGATTTGTAGAAGTAGGGACTTTTACTCCTTACCGTCAAAAAGGTAATGATTTGCCAAGGATAAAAAGGATACCTTATGAAAAATCTTTAATTAATAGATTAGGTTTTAATAATCCCGGCATATCACAAGGCATTAAAAATATCTCGCTTAGCAGACATAAATATAGTGGCGTCTTAGGAATTAGTATTGGTAAAAGTCTATCTACTCCTCTTGATAGAGCTTATGAAGACTATGTATTTTGTTTGAAAGCGTGCTATGAATATGCGGATTATATTGCTATTAATATATCCTCACCTAATACAGAAGGTTTAAGAGAATTATCAACTGAGGTTTACTTTAAAAATATGCTTTCAGAAATTCATGCAGAATATAAAAAAATCCTAAAAAAAACGAACAAAAAAGTTCCTTTAATTCTAAAAATCTCTCCAGATGAAGATCATACAAATTTATCAAAAATCATTGAGGTGAGCCTAGAGAATGAAATTTCTGGTTTTATAGTTTCGAATACCAAATATGGATCATATCAAGATATGCAGGGAGGTATAAGCGGTAATCTGCTGAAGGATAAATCTTTGGTTACTCAAAAAATAGTGAGTTCTTACGTAGATGAAAAATCAATAATAATTGCCAGCGGAGGAATTTCATCCAAGGAAGACATCGAAGAAAGAATGGATTATGGAGCTGATCTTGTTCAAATTTATACTAGTTTTGTTTATGATGGACCGCCAATTATTGAAAAATTATTGAATTAGATTGACAAGAAATTCTTTTTTAATAAATACTAAAAAAGATGCAGAATTTAGTAATAGTCGAATCTCAAGCAAAAGCAAAAAAAATACAAAGCTTTTTAGAGAAAAGTTTTCCTTCTAATTCTTGGAAAGTTCATGCCTGCTTGGGCCACGTCAGAGATCTTAAGGATGATGAATCTGCTGTTGATCCAAACGATTGGAACAACCTTAAATGGGAATCAACTTCAAAAGGAAAAAAAACCCTTAAGGAAATTAGAGAGCTTACAAAAGATTCTTATGGAATATATCTTGCCTCCGATCCAGATAGAGAAGGAGAAGCCATTGCATGGCACATTTTAGATCACTTACAAGAAAAAAAATTGGTTGAAGGAAGACAAATTAACAGAATTTCGTTTAATGAAATAACTCCGTCTGCTATAAAAAATGCAATTGAAAATCCAAGAGATATCGATCAGTTTCTTGTGGAAGCATATTTGGCTAGAAGGGTCTTAGATCATTTAATTGGATTTAAAGTTAGTCCTCTCTTGTGGAGACATGTACCTAGAGCAAAATCAGCAGGAAGAGTCCAATCTCCTACTTTAAGGATGATTTGTGCTCGAGAAGATGAAATTGATGCTTTTTGTCCTGAAGAGTTTTGGCCACTAAAGGTTAATTTCAAGACTAAAGACTGTACTTTTAGCTCTGACTTAATAAAAAAAAATGGAGAGGATTTAAAAAAAGCACCTATCAGCACTGAGGATGAAGCAAAAAAAATAAAAAATGATATTGAGAGTTTAAATTTTTCTATATCAGAGATAAAAGAAAAAGAAGTTTCTTATTCTCCAAAGGCACCATTCAGAACTTCCACGCTCCAGCAGGCAGCTTCGAGTAAATTATTCTTCAATCCAGAGAGAACAATGCAGATAGCTCAATCCTTATATGAGTCTGGTTTGATTACTTATATGAGAACTGATGGGATAGGAATTAGTAATGAAATTATAAATGAAATAAGAAGCTTAATTTCTTCTGAATTTGGGGAAGATTATCTTCCAGATAGCCCAAAAATATACAAATCAAAGGCTGCGAATGCGCAAGAAGCACACGAACCAATAAGACCGACTGACATAGGAAATAAACCAGAAAATATCAATGGATTAAATCAAGATCAAATCAATCTTTATTCATTGATTTGGCAGAGAACAGTTGCTAGTCAATTACAAAACTCTAGATATCTAAGAAAAACAATCTTAATCAAAGATAATGATGAGCAGTTTCTTTTGAGAACAAGTGGAAGAGAACTCCTTTTTGATGGATTTGAAAGGATTTTGAAAGATGATATCGATTCTGAAGAATCTCAAAAATTAAAAGGAATCTATGATGATTCAAAACTATATATATCTGATGTAACAACTGAGCAAAAATTTACTTCTCCTCCAAGAAGATTTTCAGAGGCATCTTTAATTAAAAATATGGAAGATGAAGGTATTGGAAGACCTTCAACTTATGCAAATACTGTAAAAAATCTTAGAGACAGAAAATATACTTTTGGAGCAAAAAGCATTAATCCCTCTGATTTAGGTAGGATTTTGGTGTCTTATTTATCAAAAGCGTACGAGTCATTTTTTATAGAGATAGATTTTACAGCGGAATTGGAAAAAAGCCTGGACCAGGTATCCTCAGGTTCAATGCTTTGGACGGATGTCTTAGATGATTTTTTTGCAAAACTATTGGAACATATATCCAGAATTGAAGAATTTAGGACTAGAGAAGTTTTAGATATGCTAAACGGACAAATTGGTCATAGAGCTTTTCCAAAAAATGTAAAAGGCGAGGTTGTAGATAATTGTCCTAAATGTTCTAGTGAAATAAGTATTAAACACGGCAGATGGGGTTTTTTCGTTGGATGTGGAGAATGTCAATGGACAAAGCCAGTATTTGAGAAATCAATCAGATTTGAGACATATGCTCAGCTTCCAAAAGATCTTGGTGCTCATCCAGATACAAATGAGTCTGTTTATGCAGACATAAGCATAAATGGTCCTTGTATATGGACATTAAAAGAGGAGAAAAAGATTTTTGGCACCCCTGATGAGGATGAAGATATTCTAGATATCGGACTTAATAGAGCATTAGAGCTGATTGATAGATCAAATAAAGAAAATATTTTATTTATTGAACCAAATAGTGGTATTCCTGTAACTCTGAAAAATGGAAGATTTGGGGAGTACACAGAATTCGATGGGTTTAACAAGGCTACCAAGCTCAAGGGAAGAGTCACTTACGACCCTGATGTTTTCAATTATCAGGATGAAGGTGATCGACTCAAGGTTTTGAAGTCTCTGAGAATTTTGGGTTTTGAAGAAGAATCTAAGACACCAATTGGAGTTAAAATTAAAAAATTGGGAAAAGCATTTAAATTCAAAAAGGTCTTCAAATTTGGAGAAGATGAATTTGAATGTCCAGATAACTTTTATAAGCTAGATGAGGATGAGCAAAGACAATTGGTTATAGAAGCTATTAAACCTAAGAAAATATTTTTCCTAGAATAAATCTAATTATAATTTCTTAGAACCCCAAGGCACTTTCCTTCAATGTCAAAATTTTCAATTGAAGGATTAATTTCAATATCTTTATAGTTTTTATTTTCAGGCCTCAAAATAACTTTTCTTTTGTCTAAGTGAAAGAGAGTCTTAACAGTTACATCATCATTTATCCTAGCAACTACAATATCGCCAGGTTTAACGTCTTTCCTTTTATTTATCGCAATAAGATCGCCTTCAACGATGCCTACTTCATTCATGCTATCGCCTTTAACTCTTAAAAAATAGTCAACAGAATCAGAAAAGATATTACCGTTAAATTCAATTCTTTCTTCAACGTTTTCAACTGCCAACAAAGGAGAGCCTGCCGCAACAGAACCAACTATTGGAATTCCTAGAAAAGATTTATTTATAGATATCCCACGTGAAGTACCGCCGTGAAGATCAATATACCCCTTTTTATCAAGAGCTTTTAGATGCTCTTCAGCAGAATTGGCTGATTTAAAGCCAAATTTTAAAGCTATTTCTTTTCTTGTTGGAGGCATACCTTCATTAGAAATTACTTCTGAGATAAAGGTTAATATTTCAGTTTGTCTGGATGTTAGGTTCTTCATACTGTTTATTTATACAGTATAAATTGGAAAAATCAAAAAAACTATATATAATTTTTTCACGAATTTACTTTTTTTTATAATTTTAGGTTATATAATAAAAATATGAAATTTCAACAATTACTATATGTGCGTGAAGTAGCTCGAAGTAATTTAAATGTTTCTCAGGCTTCAAAGAATCTCTACACCTCACAACCTGGAATAAGTAAGCAAATAAAACTGCTTGAGGAAGAATTAGGAATTGAGTTATTTGAGAGATCCGGAAAGCATCTGGTCGCAATAACCCCCATTGGCAAAAGAATACTGGAACAGATCGAAGAAATCCTTGCTCTTGTAGATGGAATAAAACATGCTGCAACAGAGTTTTCTAACGAGGATTATGGTTCTTTGGCTATTGCAACAACGCATACTCAAGCTAAATTTACCCTGCCACCTGTGGTTGACAAATTTGTTAAAAAATATCCCAATGTCTCATTTCAAATGAATCAATGTACTCCAGATGAATCAGTAGAGATGGCAGCCAAAGGTGAAGTAGATTTAGCAATTTGGACAGAAACATCTGAAAAAGGTGAAACATTAATTAAACTCCCTGCCTACAAATGGTCTCGGAGCTTAATAGTACCTAAAGGTCATCCTCTTGCTGAAGTAACCAAACCAAAACTTAAACATTTAGCTGAATTTCCCATAGTTACATATGTTTTTGGATTTACAGGTAGTAATGATCTAGACAGAGCTTTTTTTGAAAGAGGTTTGAAAGCAAATGTAGTCTTTACAGCTACGGATGCCGATGTAATTAAGACATACGTCAAACAAGGAATTGGAGTTGGAATTATTGCCTCTATGGCTTTTAACGAACAAGAAGACAAAGACCTTGTAGCAATTAACGCTAATCACCTGTTTGATTCAGGGACTACTTATATTGGCTTTAGAAGGGGCACGTATCTCAGGAGTCATTTATATGAGTTTATTCAGATGTTTGCTCCTCATCTTAAAACAGAATTAATTGCAAAAGCTTGCGCAACCAAATCAAAAAAGGAATTAGACAAAATATTCGAATCCATAAAACTCATCAGGAGATAATTTGGATTATTTGTGCCTGGATTTTGAAGGAGTTTTAATCCCTGAAATATGGCAAGAAGTCTCAAAAGCAACTGGCATTAAAGATCTTATGCTAACTACACAAGATCTTGAAAGCTACGAAGAACTGATGGACATTCGCCTAAAGTTAGTTTCAGATAACAATATTACTATTCATGACATCATGGAAATTGTTGAAGAGATGGAACCTATGGAAGGTGCTGCTGATTTTTTGTCTTGGGCCAGAGAAAATTTTCAAGTATCCATTATTTCTGATACCTTCTACGAGTTATGTTGGCCATTAGTAAGAAAATTAAACTATCCTCATGTGATTTGTCATCATCTAGAGCTCAATGGTTCGAAAATTACTGGCTATAAACTGAAACAAGATAACAATAAACAAAAGGTCATTGAAGCAATTAAAGAAACTATGAAATTCAAAGTTTTTGCCGCAGGAGATTCTTACAACGACATTAATATGTTGAATACTGCGGATCATGGTTTCTTTTTTCAAGCTCCTTCACACATTAAAGAAAAATATCCACACTTAGAAACTATAAAAGATCATAACGAACTTAAGAGTAAGTTAGAGAACTTCTTATGAGCTGGGAGAAATTAATAAAAGAAAACAAACCTCTTGTCATAACAGGCACAATAAATGCTTATTCCGCTCTTTTAGCTGAAAGGGCAGGCATTCAAGCTATTTATCTTTCAGGAGGTGGAGTTGCTAATGCCAGTTACGGACTTCCTGACTTGGCTATGACCTCAAGAGAAGATGTATTAGAAGATGTCAGAAGAATAAGATCTGCCTCGGAACTTCCCTTATTGGTAGATATTGATACAGGTTGGGGTTCTGCATTGAGTATTTCTAGGACTATCAAAGAGATGATATCCGCGGGAGCATCAGGTGTTCACATTGAAGATCAAGTTAGTGAAAAAAGGTGCGGTCACAGACCTAATAAAGAAATAGTTAGTTCAGAAGAAATGGTCGATAGAATCAAAGCAGCAAAGGACGCGCAGACAGATGACAATTTTTTGCTTATGGCAAGAACAGATGCATTTGCAAAGGGCGGATTACAGGAAGTTATTGATAGATCAAACGCTTTTATCGAGGCGGGAGCGGGAGCTATATTTCCAGAGGCAATTTCAACGCTCAAAGATTATGAGGAGATCTCAAAAAATATTTCCAAGCCCATATTGGCTAATATTACTGAGTTTGGTATGACTCCTCTTTTTTCACATGATGATCTTGCTGATGCAGGTGTAAAGATTGTTCTGCATCCCTTATCCGCTTTCAGAGCTATGTCCAAAGCTGCAGAAAAAGTATATGCTACTCTTGCTTCTGGTGGGGACCATGAAGGTTTGCTGGATAAAATGCAAACAAGAGATGAATTGTATGATGTCCTGGACTATCATATGTACGAAGAGAAAATTGATAAACTTTTCGAAAAAAAATAAATAACAATGGCTGAAAAGAAACTAGAGGGTGCTGGCCTTCGTGGACAGGTAGCTGGACAAACAGCTCTCTCAACCGTAGGAAAAGAAGGAAAAGGTCTTACTTATAGAGGTTTCGCAATTGAGGAACTTTCTGAGAAAGCTTCATTTGAAGAGGTTGCCTATATGCTTCTGTATGGGAATTTGCCTAACCAATCTGAGCTGAGCAATTACAAGAAAAAACTAAAAAAATACAGAGGGCTTCCGTCAGAATTAAAAAAAGTACTTGAACTGATTCCAGCATCTGCTCATCCAATGGATGTTCTTAGAACAGGTTGTTCTTTTCTGGGAAACATAGAACCAGAAGGAGACTTTTCAAATCAAACCGATATTGCCGATAGATTAATATCTATATTTCCATCAGTTGTCTGTTATTGGTATCGCTATTCGCACGATGGAGCTTCTATAGAAACCGCTACAGATCATGACTCCATAGGAGGCCATTTTCTCTCAATGCTTACGGGGAAAGAACCAAGTGAAGATGACGCAAGATGTTTAGATGTTTCTTTAATTCTCTACGCTGAACACGGTTTCAATGCCTCGACCTTTACTGCAAGAACTTGTGCCTCAACTTTATCCGATCTTCATTCATGCATTACTGGCGCTATTGGTACTCTAAGAGGACCTTTGCATGGAGGGGCTAACGAAGCTGCAATGGAAATGATTGAGAAATTTTCTTCTAGAGAAGAGGCTAATGCTGGCGTGAAAAAGATGCTTGAGGCTAAAGAGAAAATAATGGGATTCGGTCACGCGGTATATTCAACTGAAGATCCAAGAAGCGATATTATCAAGTCTTGGGCAAAAAAATTAAGCAAGCAGAATGGCGATGATACTCTTTACCAAGTTTCCGAAGAGATTGATAAGGTCATGGATGAAGAAAAAAATCTTTTTCCAAATACTGATTTTTATATGGCTTCTGCCTACTCGTATTTAGGCATTCCTACAAAAATTTTTACTCCCTTATTTGTCATAGGCAGAACCTCTGGTTGGTCTGCAAACGTCATAGAGCAAAGAGCAGATAATAGGATTATCCGACCTAGCGAAGAATACATTGGCCCTGAAAAATCTGATTGGGTCGATATAGAAAATAGATAAACTTCTTATGTCTTCAAACGTAGATCAAAATGTACGTCCAGATTTTGATGAATTAATTCAAAAGATTTCTGACTACTCGCAAAGCGATACTGAGTTTAATGACCTTGCCATGGAAACAGCAAGACATTGCTTGATGGATACATTGGGTTGTGGTCTTCTTGCGCTTACTTTTGATGACTGTAAAAAAATGCTTGGTCCTTTTGCAGATGATGTAAAAGTTAAAAATGGTGTGAGAGTTCCTGGAACAAGTTTTATTCTTGATCCCGTTAAGGGAGCTTGGGATATCGGGGCGATTATAAGGTGGTTAGATTTCAACGATACATGGCTAGCTGCTGAATGGGGCCATCCATCAGATAATTTAGGTGGAATTTTGGCTGCAGCTGACTATATCTCTCAGCAAAATAGAGAAAAAAATAAAGAACCTCTCAAGATGAAGGCTGTTTTAGAAAGCATGATTAAGGCGCATGAAATTCAAGGAGTTTTTGCAATAAAAAATAGCTTTAATCGAGTGGGTCTTGATCACGTTCTACTAGTCAAACTAGCCTCCACATCTGTGATAGCAAAATTATTTGGACTCACTAAAGAACAATCTTTAGATGCAATTTCACAAGTTTTTGTTGATGGTCAAAGTTTAAGAACTTATCGTCACGCACCTAACGCCGGTCCAAGGAAATCTTGGGCAGCCGGAGATGCTACCAGCAGAGCAATGCAATTAGTTTTGTTTACCATGAGAGGTCAAATCGGGTATCCAAGTGCCATAACAGCAAAGACATGGGGTTTCCAAGATGTCTTATTTGAAGGTAAAGATTTGATTATCGAACAAGACCTTAATTCTTACGTAATGGAAAACGTTTTATTTAAAATTTCATTTCCAGCTGAATTTCATGCTCAGACTGCAGTTGAAGCGGCCGTAAAACTTCATCCAGAAATCATTGATAAATTGGATGAAATTGAACAAATCAAAATCACGACTCATGAGTCAGCAATTCGAATTATCAGCAAAGAAGGTGAATTGAATAATCCAGCTGATAGAGACCATTGTCTCCAATATATGACAGCTATTGGATTATTGAAGGGAGATCTAGTTGCTGAGGATTATGAAGATGATGTTGCCAGCGATCCTAGAATTGATGAGTTGAGAAAGAAAATGCTGATTGAAGAGGATGAAAGATACTCAACTGAGTATCATGAACCCGATAAAAGATCTATTTCTAATGCACTGCAAATCAATTTCAAAGACGGAAGTTCAACAGATAAGATTGAGGTTGAATATCCAATTGGTCATAAATTCAGGCGAGAAGAGGGCATTCCAATTCTCTTAGAAAAATTCAAAAGAAATCTACTAACTCAGTTTGATGAAGAAAAATCAAACCAGATATTTGAGTTATGTCAGGATAAAGAAAAGCTTCTGGATACTCCTGTAGATGAATTCATGAAGATGTTGGTTAAATAATTCTCTCGCTATCAATCTCTAAATATTCGCAAAGTTTTTTAATCGATTGATTATGATCAACAACCTTTATGGTGGTCATCCCTAAAGCTTTTGCTGGTTTAAGATTAATTCCAAGATCGTCAAGAAAAATTACCTCTGCAGGGTCACATCCTGTTGTCGTAAGAGCGATTTCGTAAAATTTATCCTCTGGCTTTCTGACTCCAACTTCTCTTGATTCAATAATGTAGTCAAATAGTCCAAGGATTCTTTGCCTTTCTTGATTGTTGTTATCCAAAGCTGACTTATCTTCGTTTGCATTAAAATTATTTGTCAAACAAGCCAACAAAAACAACTCTTCCTTAAGTACTTCAAGCATCTTTACCATTTCAGGAACAACACTACCTTGCAACAGCTCAAGAATTTTAGATCCCTCAATTTTAAATCCTAGATTCTCACTTTCTAAGGCGAATAATTTATCAAATTCTTCCAAAGATATTTTTGAGGACTCTAGTTTTGCCCATGCATTTTCGTAAGGATTTGTTGAATTAACTCTCCTGATAAAATCTTTTGGCAAATTATTTTCTTTCTCAAAGCTAGAAAAAGCTTGGAAAGGACTTGAAGTTATTACTCCACCAAAATCCCAAAATACAGCCTTAAATTTTTTGTCTATCATTTCAGTTTTTAAAGGGTATAAGCGTATAATCGTGCAGTTTATTTTAAGCAATGAGTGGAAATAGTATAGGTAAATCTTTCACCGTAACTACTTTTGGTGAAAGTCATGGAAAAGCACTGGGGTGTATCATAGATGGATGCCCTCCAGGGATTATTATTTCTGAACAAGATATTCAAGTTGAACTAGATAAAAGAAGGCCAGGCTCGAATGCATTTACAACTCAAAGAAGTGAAAAAGATAAGGTTCAAATACTCTCAGGTATTTTTGAAGGGAAAACTACAGGCACCCCGATTGGCATGATTATTTTCAATGAGGATCAAAAAAGTGAAGACTACGATAATTTGAAAGATGTTTTTCGTCCATCTCATGCTGACTACACTTATTTAAAAAAATATGGATTGAGAGATCACCGAGGCAGCGGTAGAGCTTCTGCAAGAGAAACCGTGATGAGAGTTGCGGCAGGAGCCATTGCAAAAAAATATTTGAAAGATCATCTAGCAGTTGAAATAACTGGTTATGTTGAACAAGTAGGAGAAATAATTGCAGATCAAATTGATCTTAAAGAGATCAATAACAATGCTTTCTTTTTTCCTGATAAAAGAAAATTGAAATCTTTAGAAGATCTTATTGCCTCTTTGAGAGAAGCAGGAGATTCTGTCGGTGCAAAAATAAAAATTAATGTGAAGAACGTTCCAGAAGGTTTGGGAGAACCAGTATTTGATAAGTTGGATGCTGATTTGGCTCACGGGTTAATGAGTATTAATGCAGTAAAAGGAGTTGAATTAGGGCTAGGATTTGACGTCGTCTCAAAAAAAGGAAGCGAACATAGAGATGAGATAGATCGAGATGGATTTGCTTCTAACAACGCAGGCGGAATTTTGGGCGGTATTTCTTCAGGCCAGCCAATAGATATTGCAATTGCTTTAAAACCTACATCGAGTATCAGCACCGAGGGTAAAACTGTCGATAAATCTGGAAAAGAAACATCTGTTCAATCAATTGGTCGCCACGATCCATGTGTTGGCCTTAGAGCTGTCCCAATAGCTGAGTCCATGGTTGCAATAATTTTATTGGATCATTATCTGAGAAATCGTGCTCAAAATAATGACGTAGAAAACTCATCTTATACGATTCCTACAAGTGAATAATCCTAATCCTAAAACCCTATACGATAAGTTATGGGATACTCATTTTGTCGGTAGTAGATCTGATAACGGTGATTTACTCTACATCGATCTCCACATGGTTCATGAAGTTACTTCGCCGCAAGCGTTTGAAGGGTTGAAGATTAAAGGTATTGTTCCAAGAAGAGTAGATTCTATTGTTGCGACAGTTGATCACAATGTACCCACAACAGACAGATCTAAAGGATTAAGAGGAATAAAAGATAGCATCAGTAGGGATCAAATTCAGGCACTGCAGATCAATTGTCATGATTTTGGCATAGATTTAATCGACCTTAATGATTTGAACCAAGGAATTGTTCATGTTGTCGGCCCAGAGCAAGGTTTTACGCAACCAGGCATGACAATAGTTTGTGGTGATTCCCATACTTCAACTCATGGTGCATTTGGATGTCTTGCAATGGGAATCGGAACAAGCGAAGTTGAGCACGTTCTTGCAACACAATGCTTAGTCATGAACAAACAAAAAAACATGAGAATCTCTATCAATGGCCCTTTGAAAAAAAATGTTTTTGCTAAAGATTTAACAATGTTTTTAATTGGAAAGATTGGTACAGCAGGAGGTACAGGTCACGTTATTGAATATGACGGATCTACAATTGAGAGTCTCTCTATGGAAGGACGTATGACTGTTTGTAATATGGCTATAGAAGCAGGTGCAAGAGCAGGGATGATCGCTCCAGATCAAAAAACATTTGATTACCTTAAAAGTAAGCCTCATTCCCCGAAAGGCAATGAATATCAAACGGCTCTTAAATACTGGAAAACATTTCATTCTGATGAAAACTCCAATTTTGATACTGTCCATAACTTTTTTGCTGAAGAAATTGAACCGCAAATTACTTGGGGAACTTCACCTGAAATGGTGATAGGAGTAAAAGATCGAATACCATCTAAGGAGGATTACACCTCGCAAACTGAAAGAAATAACTTTGAGGCAGCTTTAGACTACATGGGCTTGAATGCTGGAGACTCTCTAGAGAATTACTCTCTCGATCAAATTTTCATAGGCTCATGTACTAATTCAAGAATTGAGGATTTAAGGAAAGCAGCAGAAATTTTAGATGGCAATGTAATTTCTAAGAAGATAAAAAGAGCTATGATTGTTCCAGGCTCAGGATTAGTTAAAAAACAGGCCGAAGAAGAAGGTCTACATGAAACTTTTATCTCTAGTGGATTTGAGTGGAGGGAGCCTGGATGTTCTATGTGTTTAGGAATGAATCCAGATCAATTAGGAGAAAAAGAAAGATGCGCTTCTACTTCTAATAGAAATTTTGAGGGCAGGCAGGGTCACTTAGGTAGAACTCATCTTGTAAGCCCAGCTATGGCAGCAGCTGCAGCTTTAGCTGGAAATTTTATTGATATCTCGTCATGACTAAATCTATTTCAAATATTTTTTCTGGAGAGGCAGTGTTCTTGGACAAAGCCAATGTGGATACAGATCAAATAATCCCTAAGCAATTTTTAAAATCTATAAAGCGAACTGGCTTTGGTCCAAATTTATTCGATGCGTGGAGATATCTTGATAAAGGTGATTTGAATTCAGATAACTCAAAAAGAAAATTAAATCCTGATTTCATTCTTAATCATGATCTTTACAAATCTAGCAATATTTTGATAACCAGAGAAAATTTTGGTTGCGGATCAAGTCGGGAACATGCTGTTTGGGCTTTAACTGATTACGGCTTCACAACTATCATTGCTCCATCTTTTGCTGATATTTTCAAAAATAATTCCTATAAAAATGGTCTCTTACTCATTGAAGTAGATAAAGAAAAAATTGATGAAATATTTATACAAATAACTGAGAAAAAAACAATTAACATTGAAGTAGATGTTCATAATCAATTTATTTACCTAGAGGAAAAGCAAATCCCGTTTGAACTGGATGATTTTAAGAAAAAGTTTCTTTTAGATGGAATTGATGAAGTAGGTTTTACACTCCAACATCAGAATAAAATAGAGAATTTTGAGAAAAATTATAAAAAAACTGTACCTTGGTTGTTTAAATGAAAGACATTGATTTACTTCTTTTAAGCGGAGACGGCGTGGGTCCAGAAATCATGGAAAGTGCGATTTCTTTGCTTGAAAAAATCCAATCAAGTTTCAAGATAAACTTCAATTTGATCGAAGGTCTTATCGGTGGAGCTTCAATTGATGCTCATGGACTTCCGGTATCAGATGAAACTTTGAATCAAGCTTCTCAAGCAGACTCAATCTTATTTGGCGCAGTGGGAGGTCCTAAATGGGATTCACTTCCTCCTAATGAAAAACCTGAAAAAGGGTTGTTAGAACTAAGATCTTCATTAGGCCTGTTTGCAAATCTAAGGCCTGCAATTTTATTTGATAGTTCCTTGGAAGCATCATCCTTAAAGCCCGATATCATAAAAGATCTTGATATGCTTATCGTAAGAGAGCTCACAGGCGGTATATATTTTGGTGAGCCTAGAGAAAAAAAATCATCTTCTGCTTTTAATACAATGATTTATGAAAGGCATGAAGTTGAAAGAATCGCCAGAGTTGCTTTTGATTCTGCATCCTTAAGAAACAAAAAAGTTTGTTCAGTTGATAAATCAAACGTCCTTGAAGTGTCAGAATTTTGGAGAGAAGTTGTAATAGATGTATCAAAAGATTATCCAGATATAGAATTAAGTCATATGCTTGTCGACAACGCTGCTATGCAGCTTGTTAAAAATCCTAAACAATTTGATGTCATTCTTTCAAGTAACTTATTTGGAGATATCCTCTCCGATATTTCTGCAATGCTTACTGGATCTATTGGGATGCTTCCTTCTGCTTCTTTGGATAATAAAAATAAAGGGTTGTATGAACCAGTTCATGGCAGTGCTCCTGATATTGCAGGACAAGGAACAGTAAACCCGATTGCGATGATTCTTTCGGTTGGGATGATGTTTAGGTATTCACTTAATGAATTAGAGATATCAGAAAAGATTAAAAGTGCAGTCTCAAATACTCTAAATGATGGATATGCTACTAAAGATATTGCTGATAAGAATAGTAAAATTTGTTCAACTAAAGAATTAACAAAAGTAATTATCGATCATGTCTAATATTAAGTTAGCAATAGTAGGCGCCACAGGTGCGGTTGGAAGAGAATTTTTGAGAATTCTTGCAGAACAGCAGTTTCCCGCTGAGAATCTTTTTTTGGTTGCTTCATCTAAATCTGCAGGTAAGGCAATTAAATATTTTGAAAAAATTATAGAAATTGAAGATCTTCAACTTTTCGATTTTGGTAAAGCTAGCGTTGCATTTTTTTCAGCCGGATCATCAGTTGCTGAATCTCACGCTTCTCAAGCTATCGAGAAAGGTTGCACTGTCATAGATAATTCATCTTTTTTTAGAAACAGAGACGATCTTGAACTCATTGTTCCTGAAGTAAATGGATCTAGATTAGAAGATCTTAATTTGCCTGCAATAATTGCTAACCCGAATTGTTCCACTGCCCAAATGGTAGTTGCTCTAAAGCCTTTCCATGATCTATTTAAGATAAAAAGAGTAGACGTTGCTACTTATCAATCAGTATCTGGAACGGGACAATCAGCCTCTGAAGAACTTAAAGAACAATCTCGAAAAATTCTCGATGGTGAAGAACATTCTAATAATGTTTACCCAGTGCAAATAGCTTTCAATGCATTGCCTCTTGCTGGCGATATCCAAGAAAATAAATATTCAGAAGAAGAAATGAAACTTACGACCGAGACAAAGAAGATATTTTCTGACGACATTGAGGTATCAGCAACATGCGTAAGAGTTCCAGTTCAAAGAGGTCATGGAGAGGTCATACACTTGGAAACAGAAAAAGAAATTAATTTAGAAGAAGTTAAAGATTCAATTAATAATCAAAATGGACTCATACTGTGTGATTCCGATGAAGATTTTTTCCCAACTCCAGTTACTCATGCTGAAAAATCCAATGAAGTTTTTATTGGCAGATTAAGAAAGGATTTATGGAAAGATAATAGAGCAAATTTTTGGATTGTCTCTGATAATTTAAGAAAAGGAGCAGCTTGGAATAGTTACCAAATCCTTTCTTCACTCATTAAAAATAAGTCGCATGAATTGCTCAATGACGAGTATGCAGAGGTTGGAGATCCTATTGATGCAAGACTAAATCTAGCCGTTAGTTATATCGAAATGGGGAAAGCATACGATGCAAAAGCTATCATTTATGAGGTTTTTGATTTAAGTCCTAATTTTGAACAAAAAAATAAAGCCGACTCTCTTCTTCAAAAGATAAATGATCAAGGAAGTTAAGAAGTACGCGCTTGGGTTAGAGTACATAGGTACAAATTTAAAAGGCTGGCAAAGACAAAAAAAGGGTCACACAACCGTACAAGATATCGTTGAAAAATCACTATCAAAATTTCTTGATCAGAAAATATCAACAATTTGCTCAGGAAGGACTGATTCCGGCGTCCACGCGCTGAATCAAACTGTACATTTTGAGACA
>CACFKX010000014.1:0-20767 GCA_902566955.1 uncultured SAR86 cluster bacterium
GTATCACGGAGTGACAATTCATCTTGTAGACGAAGGCTTGGATAGCGGTCCAATAATTGCTCAAGCTAGATTTAAAGCTACCAAATATGAAGATATTGATAGTTTGATTACTAAAGTTCACTCATTAGAACATAAACTGTATCCATTGATTATCAAGATGATAGTTGAAGGAGAAATTAACCTTAATGAGCTTAATGGAAAAGATTTTAAATGTTACGAGGATGAATTTGATTTATAAAATCAGCTTAACCTTCTTTTTTGTGATTGCTAGCAACCTTTTTTCTATTAATGAAGAAAGTTATAAATTTAAATATAGGGAGTCAGAGTTTAAAGTAAATCTCACCAATCTAAACGATAAGTGGAATATTACTTATGAAATCTCTCATCCTTTCTTTAAGTTAAGTCAAGAAACTCAATTTAGTTATACAAATTTAATTCAGGTATCTGATATAAAAAGAAAATTAATGGTTATGGGAGGATTAAGGAAGATAGAAGAAAGTTACAAGATAGATCAAGTAACAAAAAAAATTAAATACATAAGAGGTCAGCTAACCGAAACTCTCCAATATGATGGAGCTATTTACGATGATTTGACTGCTCATCTTTACTTAAGATTGTTAAATATTCAGACTGACGAAGAAATTACTCTTAATGTATTGGAAAGAGGAAAAATAAGACAAAAAAAGTTTGTAAAAACAATTTCTAGTCCTGACACTATTAAAATCAAGGAAAAAAAGGAAAAGGATAAATTCGAACTTTTTTTTAAGGATAACTCAAAAGAAATATTAAAAGTTATTCAGAATGTTAATGGTAGAGAGTTTATATGGGAGAGTCTTTAAACTTTGGGAGGTGTAACGCCCATTTGACCTTGATATTTGCCTTTCCTATCCGCATAACTTATTTCGCATAATTCATCTGATTCAAAAAATAGCATTTGAGCTACTCCCTCGTTTGCATAGATTTTTGCTGGCAAACTTGTTGTATTTGAAAATTCAAGAGTTACATGACCTTCCCATTCAGGTTCGAGAGGAGTTACGTTTACAATTATGCCGCATCTAGCGTACGTAGATTTTCCTAGACAGATTGTTAGCACGTTCCTGGGAATTTTAAAATATTCCACAGTCCTTGCTAGAGCAAAGGAATTTGGAGGAATTACACACACCTCGGATTTAATATCAATGAAGCTATCTTCATCAAAATTTTTTGGGTCCACCGTAGCAGAATTTATGTTTGTAAAAATCTTAAATTCATCAGCACATCTCACATCATAACCATAGCTTGATAGTCCGTATGAAACTGTACTACCAGCCTCTTCTGTATGTTTAACTTGTTTATCAATGAAGGGGTTTATTAGATGACTCTCTAGAGCCATTCTCTTTATCCATTTATCTGATTTTATACTCATAAAAATTAGCTGTTATTATATATTAATGATTACTTTCAAAAGGTATTTAAATCGAAACGTTTACTATTTTTTTTTAATAATTTATGCGGTTTCACTGCCTTTAAAATCAAATGAAGATTTTTATGAAATTTATAAGTATCTCCATCAAAATCCTGAATTATCTCTCCAAGAATTTGAGACGACTAAATACCTCGAAGATTTATTAGAAAATTACGGATATGAAATCATCACTAATATAGGAGGAAATGGTTTTGCAGCTATCCTTAAAAATGGAGGAGATAAGACAGTATTATTTCGAGCAGACATGGATGCTCTTCCAATAAAAGAAGAGACTGGAATTTCTTTCGAGAGCGTTAAAACTACTAAACAGAATGGAATGGACGTGCCAATAATGCATGCTTGTGGTCATGATATTCATATGACATCTTTAATTGGAACTGCAGAATACTTTTCAAAAAATAAAGATGCATGGAAAGGAACTATTGTTTTTATTTTGCAACCTGCTGAAGAAATTGGTTTTGGTGCAAGACAAATGATAAATGCAGGATTGTTTAAACAGATACCTTATCCAGATATAAATTTAGCCCTTCATGTTTCTGCTCAAACTCAATCTGGGACGGTCCATATAACTCCAGGCTTCGCAATGGCGAATGTTGATTCTGTCGATGTTACTTTTTATGGAGAAGGCGGGCACGGAGCTTATCCTCATCTAACTAAAGATCCTATTGTAATGAGCTCTCAATTTATCACTAGTGTTCAAACGATCATTAGCAGAAACTTAAGCCCTATTAATGCAGGGGTTGTCACTGTTGGTTCCATTCATGGAGGAACCAAACATAACATAATCCCAAATCATGTTGATCTTCAGATCACTGTAAGATCTTATAGTGACGAGGACAGAGAGCTTATAATCTCTAGAATTAAAAAAATCGCTGAATCCATTGCTATTCAAAATGATTTACCAAAAAATCTCTATCCGATCGTTAAGCTCAGAGACGAGTACACTCCTGCCGTGTTTAATAATCCAGACTTAGCCATACGCGCTAAAGAAATTCTTTCAAAAGAGTTAGGAAAGGATAAAGTGTTCGATGGTCCGCAAGTCATGGGTGGAGAAGACTTTGGCCAATTCGGAAAAGTTGAACCAAAAATACCTTCCCTGCTTTTTTGGATTGGCGCTGTATCACAGAAGGATTACAAAGAATTTTTGAATAATTCAAAAAAATTACCCTCTCTTCATTCGAGCAAGTTTTTACCCGACTATGAAAAAACAATTGACACTGGTATTTCAAGTTCAATTGCCTTAATAAAGGCTCACCTAAACTAATTTTTGCCTGCTATCAAAAGCATGCCTGAGGGTATTGGAGTCCACATAGTTTAAATCTCCTCCTAATGGCACGCCTTGAGCAAGTTTAGTAATGCTTAAGGAATTTGATGAACATTTCTCAAGTATGTATTGAGCTGTTGCCTCACCTTCTAAAGAAGAATTAAAAGCTAAAATAAGTTCTTTAATTTCACCGCTTAGAGTTTTTGAATTCAGTTCAGACAGACCTATTTCGTTTGGACCCCTGCCTTCAATTGGAGAAAGATATCCACCTAATACAAAATAGGTTCCTTTAAATCCGCCTAGTTCCTCAATTTGAACAACTTGAGAGGTATTTTCTACAACGCATACTTGTGTACTATCTCTGTTTGAATCATTACAAATTGAACATATCTGATCTTCAGATAAAACCCTGCAGTTTTGACATGTGCCGATTAAATCTATTGCTCTGGATAGATTATTAGCAAGATTTTTAGCATCGGCTTCATTACCTCCCAATAAACTCATAGCCATTCGTTTTGCTGTTTTTGGTCCAACTCCTGGCAGCACTTGTAAAGATTTAATCAGATCTGAGAGTAACGGACTAAATTTCATCTATATCTTTGAAACTTTTTTAATTTTTCCATCGAATTTTTCAAGCATTTCATTCAGCGAAGAATCTTTTTTAAGATCGTCTTCTGCTTGCTTTGATTCTTTTTGAGACCTTGTCTTTTCAAATTCATAAGGAGTTTCTCTTAAATCAGATGGTTTGAAGCTAACTTTCAATTTCTTTTTAAGCAGAATTGATAAAGCATCCTCAACTTCTTTTATCTGACTTTCGGTAATTATGTTTAACCTCTCTTGATTGATGCCAAAGTGAATCTCCGTGTCAAGATACTCAATCATCGATGCATGGGACATAAATTGGGCAGTTAATTTAGTTAAATCGAGATTTAAGAAATCTTCAGGCCAACTAAAATCGGTCTCGTCTTTGTTGGTATTTAGAGATTTTTTTTTTGAGCTTTCTGGTAGGAAAGCAATCATTTTTAAAAAAGTCATCGTGAGTAGACTTTCTGGTTTGGGTGATAACTTAAAATACTCTAAATTTGAGATTCCAAGATCATAAATCAATTGAAGGTTCTGAGGTTCAAGAGATATATCAGATAGATCTGCTTTTTCGTCAAATTGAGACATTGCAACTTCTTGAATAAGCGATAAAAGATCAATCAATATTTGTTCAGGATCATAAAAATTTATCTTAACCTCCTCGATATTTTCAACAAGTTTTTTTGAATCTCTGCCTATTATTGATTTAAGAATGGATTGAATAAGCTCTGATGAAGGCAGACCCATTAATTCTTCAACTTTTTTTTCTGTAATTTTTCCCTCAGAGAATGAGATGACTTTTTCAGAGAGAGTTAATGCATCTCTCATACTTCCTCTAGCAAGATTTGATAGTTTAATAAGTGATCCTTTGTCATATTTTATTTTCTCATTATTAAATATTAATTTTAATTGATCGCTTATGATCTCTTCTTTCATAGCAGAAAGATTAAATTGAACACACCTTGAAAGGACTGTGGGAGGAACTTTATCTATCTCAGTAGTAGCAAAAATAAAAATTACATGCTCAGGAGGCTCCTCCAGTGTTTTTAAGAGAGAATTAAAACTTTCTTTTGAAAGCATATGTATTTCATCAAGCAAATAAATTTTGTATCGAGAGGATGTTGGTAAATATGGAATAGAATCCAACAGTTCTTTTGTCTCTTCTACTCCTCTTCGAGACGCTGCATCAACCTCTTGAAAATCTATTGAGCTTCCATTTTCAATGGATAAACATGAATCACATTTTCCACAAGGTTCAGAATTCTTTTTTGAATTAGTACAATTTATAGCTTTTGCCAAAATTCTAGCAAGAGTCGTTTTACCAGTTCCCCTAGTCCCAGAGAATATAAAAGCATGAGGGAGTTTTTCTAAATCTAACGCACCTTTCAAAGCCTTAACAACAAAGTCTTGACCAACAACTTCATCAAAAGTATTAGGACGCCATTTCCTAGCAAGGACTTGATAGGTCATGAATAAGTTTTCACTTGTCTATAACAAAGATCAAAATCAAAACCTCTTCTTTGTAAAAAGTTTATTGCCTTTGCCTTTGTTTTTTCTTCATTAAAGTTATATTTTGTCTTAGGAAATTTTCTCAACAACAATTCTTTTATTTCATCTTCCCAGTTAATTTCAAGTTCAGAAAATTTTTTATCTAGAAAAGTATTTGAAATTCCTTTTTGAGCTAGCTCCATTTTAATTTTTATGGGCCCATAACCAGCTTGAGTTTTACTTCTAATATATGCCTCTGAGAACCTTTCATCAGATTGGAGTCCTTCGTTGGCTAATCTATCAATTTCTTGATTAAGTAATTCCAAATCACTAACTCTTTTAAAAAGCTTATTAAAAAGTTCTTTTTTTGAATGCTCTCTTCGAGACAAAAAATCCATTAATTTTTTTCTGATTAAATTGTCTTCAATGTTATTCAATTTTTAGAGGAATATGTAAGCCTATCGAGATCTGCTCTTAAATCGACCGGATGTCCAAGAACTTGTGTCATGTGAACTAAAACAATATCTTCGACTGGATCAGCCCAAAAGTATGTAGAAGCAGCCCCGCCCCAGAATAAACTTCCTTTGGACTGATAAAAGGTACTAAATGCAGGTTGAGTAATCTTTGCCATACAAATGGCTTGACCTACACCAAGCTCTACGACCCCTAACCCTTGAAAGCCAAAATTATCGATTTGAGAAGTTGATAAAACCTCAAAAGCCTCCTTGCTTAAAATTCTACCACCATTATATTTGCCTTTATTATTTAACATTTGACCAAATTTTAAATAATCTTTAGCAGTTGAAATAAGACCAGAACCACCATCCTCAACTTGATTCATTTTCAAATAAGGACTGTCGTCATAAGAGTCCATTAAGATTAAATCGTCAGGAAAAATTTCATCATTAAATTCTCTTTGAATATCGCCAAGTCTCACTCCTTTATGAGTGTACATACTGGTGAACCTATTTATTTCTGATTCAGGCACTTTAAAAGAAGTATCTTCCATATCTAAAGGATCAAATATGTTAACTTTCAAAAAATTTCCAAAAGTCATGCCCGATACTTTTTCTATAATACATCCTAGTAAATCCATACCAACACCATAGGTCCATTTTTCACCAGGTTGGTGAACCAAGGGAGCGGAGGCAAGTTCTTGTGCAAATTCACAAATATTCGAAAATGGTTTTTCTGCAGGAATAGAAAAATCTGTTTGATCGGCAGTAACTTCGAGATCTAAATAATAGTAAGGATGTAAATTTTTTTCCTCATAAATATCATTGGCGATGGTTTCGGTAGGAAGCCATGCATAAATAAGGCCAGAAGTATGTGTGGCTGCATCTAGGACTGTGATCGGTCTATCTAAATCAAAAAAATCGCCAGCCTCATTAACAACTTTCGTATTTTCAAATTCGGGAATAAATTTAGAAATAGGGTCACTTAATTTAATGAGCCCACGATCGACGAGAATCATTAGAGCCACTCCTGTGATTGGCTTAGACATCGAATAAATTCTGAATAATGCATCTTCGGTCATAGGAATTTTTTTATCGATATCCTTATACCCATTAATAACTTTTAATATCGGTTTTCCATCTTTAGTGACAATTGTCACAAACCCAGGAAATTGTTTCTCCTCTACAAGATCATCCAACATCGCTGTGATCCTTTGCAATCTCTCATCGCTGAAACTAGAGGCGGATAAAAAATTAATAGAAAAAATCAAGAAAAGAAATATATATAAGCGCTGAAGATTCATGAGATTACCAATTATTAAAAAGATTAAATGTTTCATATGAATAATATTCTTTAAAATTATCCAGTTCAAATAAATTACAGATTGAATTTAGCTGAAATTTTTCATCGATAAAATCATAAGAATGATTATCCTTTAATTCTGTTTTCAGCAGAAAGTCATACTCCTCAGTAGTAATTTTAGGTTTAAGTAAACTCATGTCAGTTCTTGTTAACGGTATTGAAGTATTTTTACAGAAGATAAAATATGTAAAAAAAGGATTGGTTAATTTACTTTGGTCTCTTTTTTTCTCAGAACCATATTCAAGATAATCAAAACAATCAAAAGTATTAGATCCTTCAAAAATAAAAAGATCATGTAAATTGAAATCAATGTCAGTTTTGTCATTAACCTCAATAGTTGATTCAATTAAAAAATCATAACTTCCAACATCAAACTTGGGCTTAAGATAATTTATGGTAATTTTTTGCTTATTTTTTCTTTGATTAAAAATCAGTTCGAAATCCTTTATAAATTTAAATAAATCCAAAGTATCCATTTCATCATTTAAGTTACACCATGAATATTTGTAATGAGATGAATCAATATCTAGATTGTTTTTGAAAGAACAGGAATGACCAAAAATAAAAAAGAGGATAATTAAATACTTTTTCATAGTTTCTTAAGTAACAAAGAAAAATCGATAGATTTGATGTTTTTCGTTAATTCTCCAAGTGAAATAAAGTGAATATTTAATTTTGATACTTCTTTGAACTGTTGCATGTCCAAAATACCAGATACCTCTATCTTTGATCTATTTCCAACTATATCTATACCCTTTTTTATGTCTTCAATTGCAAAGTTATCAAACATAATAACATCTGGAGAATGATTTAAAGCTGGCTCGATCTTATTTAGCGTATCAACTTCGATTTCCAAAAATTTACCTCTATCTATGTCATCCAGTACTAATTCATCCAGGCTATTAAACATGGATATGTGATTTTCTTTAATCATTAGTGCATCATATAATCCAAACCTATGGTTGCGTGCTCCTCCTATTCTGGTTGCATATTTCTGAGAATATCGAAGACCAGGTATTGTTTTTCTTGTATCCAATAAATCAATCTTTTTATTTTGCAAAAGATTAACTTTTATTTGAGTGTTGGTTGAAATTCCAGATAAAAATTGAACAAAATTGATTGCAGTTCTTTCTGATTTAAGAATTGAATTTATGTTACCTTTAATTTCAACAATTTCGTCGCCATTCTTAAAAAAATCACCATCGTTGAATTTCCACTTAAATTCAATTTTTTTATCTATTTGCCTAAAAGACTCTTCAAACCAGTCTCGACCACAAAAGAGACCATCATCTTTTGCTTTCAGGAAAGCTGTAACTATTTGATTTCTTATAATTCCATCAGAAAGATCTTTGTCTCCTAAGTCTTCTAATAGAGCAAGTTGAACATCGCTTTTATAAATCTTTTTGTGATTAAACAAAATCAATCATCCTTTTAACTGATTTTTGAGCTTTATCTAAAATATTTTCCTCTAATGATATTTCGTTATTTTTATTTACCAAGGTATCTCTTAACTTAAATAAATCATTCATACCCATCCAAGGACAATATGCACATGAAATACAAGTAGCTCCTTTCCCAGATGTAGGTGCTTGAAAAAATTCTTTGTTTGGATTTTGTAATGTTAATTGATGAAAAATACCTGCATCAGTTGCAACAATAAATTTTAGGTTATCTGTTTTTTTTGCAAAATTTAAAATTTGTGAAGTAGATCCTACGAAATCTGAAATATTCAAAACTTTATCTGGACATTCGGGATGCGCCAGAATTAACGCATCAGAATGTAAATACTTAAGGTTCATGATGCCCTCTAGTTTAAATTCTTCATGAACTACACAGGATCCCTCCCATATGATCATATCTGCACCTGTTTCTTTTTGTATATAATTTCCTAAGTGCTTATCCGGGGCCCATATAAATTTTTTGCCTTCAGATACAAGCCTATCCATAACATCTAAGGCAATGCTTGAAGTAACAACCCAATCTGCTATAGATTTAACTTCTGCAGAAGTATTAGCATAAACAATAACTTTTCTATCCGGATGCTGATCCTTGAGTAACTGCAAATCCTCTACTTTACAGCCCAGATCAAGTGAGCATGTCGCTTCTAGAGTCGGCATGAGAACAGTTTTTTTTGGCGATAAAATTTTCGCAGTCTCTCCCATGAATTTTACTCCACAAACAACTAATGTATCTGATTCTGTAATAGCACCGAATTTAGCCATATCTAAGGAATCGGCAACGCATCCATTAGTATCTAAAGCTAAATCTTGTATGGATGGATCTGTGTAGTAATGAGCTATCAAAGAAGCGTTATTCTTCTTCAAAAGATTTCTAATTTCTGACTGCAACTCATACTTTTCCTCGTCTTCATATCTTAATCCAGAAATTTTTTTAAGATGCTCTTGTCTGAGCGACTTAGAAATAAAATTATTACTATCCATGTTAATAATTGTTTTTGCAGCCTATGCCCCCATTATAAGTAAGTAATATAATTTTTGATAAATGACTGATTCTTTGAGAAATAAATTCCTATATTATTCTACTAAGGAATATGAAGAAAAAGACTACTTTGCTAATGCCTTGATCTATGTGTGTGAAAATAATGATGAAGGTTCATTAGGGTTGATCATAAATAGATCTATAGATGTTCAAATGATTGATAATTTTTTAGATGTCAAAGAAAAGAAACATCTTAATCAAAAAATAGCTTTAGGTGGGCCAGTAGAGTCTACTTCTATCTTTGTTCTTCACACAATAGATAAAGTTAATAAGCCTGATGTTCGGATAACAAATGAGATAGGTTTTTCATCAAATAAACAGGTGATAGAAAATATCCTTAAGGGTAAGTTTCCGGATAAATTTATTGTTTCTTTTGGATACACTGGATGGGGTCCAAATCAGCTAGAAAATGAGATAGCACAGAATGCATGGGAAATAACTGATGCCCATCAAGAAATTCTTTTTGATACGCCAAATAATTTAAAAATTAATAAATTAACTGAAGTTAGTGGTTTTGATCCTAGAATAATTAATCAAACTCAAGGTAGTTCATGAAATTTAAATTTTTCATTTTAATTTCGCTTTTCTTCAGTTTGCACACTCAAGCAACACTATCCATAAATGACAGTAATTCAAAACTAAATTTCTACCCTGAGAGTAATGAAATTAATGCCAATTCAGAAAACATTTTAACTATAGAAATTAGTATGGATAAGGGTTGGCATACTTATTGGATCAATCCAGGGGACTCAGGTGATCCTGCTGAGTTTGAATGGGAACTTCCTGAGGGATTTCAAATGAGTGGGCCCATCTGGCCAAGTCCAGACAAAATTCCTTTCCCACCTTTAATGACCTATGGCTTTGATGATCAAGTAATATTGCCTTTCATTCTTAAAACTCCAAAAATTATTCCTAAACAATTCGAAATAGGTCTAAAAGCAAATTGGCTTGTTTGTAAAGAAATATGCATACCTCAATCCGGATCAGGGAAAATCAATTTCCCCTATCAAAATGTAAATGCTCTGAGCAACGATCAATTAAAAGAAATTAAAACGCGAACCATCCAAAAGATAAATCTTAAAAACTTTAAAGTTATTTCCGATAAGAACTTTGAGACATTCAATTTATCTTTTGACTATCCAGTAAATATTTTTGAGTCTTATTTTTTTCCTTATGAGTATGGATTTATAAATTATGCTGAACCACAAAATTTATCGAAAATTAATAATTCTTATAATTTGGAAATTCAGAAAGCTATTGATAACAAAGAACTTAATTTGTTATCCGGGGTTTTAAGTATCAAGACTCAAGATGGTGTTTTTAATTATGAAATCAAAGGTGATAGCAAGGTCCTTTTTCAAGAAAGTAACATTAATGAAATCACTTTTTTCACAGCTCTATTGTTTGCATTAATCGGTGGGCTTATTCTGAATTTGATGCCTTGCGTTTTTCCTGTGCTATCTCTAAAGATATTTAACTTTATTGAAAAGTCTGATTCCCCGAAAGAAGTTAAAGCTCATGGATTAATCTTTGCTTCTGGAGCAATACTCACATTTTTATTAATTTGTAGCTTAATTTTATTATTCAAATATTTTGGAGTTCAGGTTGGCTGGGGATTTCAACTTCAATCGCCTATTTTTCTTACCTTGCTAATATTCTTATTTATTTTTTTATCTGGTTTTTTTATTTCTTCTCTAAATCTTAATGTGGCTTTTTCTGGTAATGCAGTTTCAGGTTCATCTGGATACTCAGGTAGTTTCTTTACAGGGTTCCTTGCTGTAATAGTAGCAACTCCTTGCACGGCTCCCTTCATGGGTTCGGCACTTGGTTTAGCGCTGCTTCAACCTAGTTATCAAACTTATCCAATTTTTTTGTCTTTAGCGTTAGGTTTTTGTCTCCCCTATCTTGTTCTTAGTTTTAATCCTAGATTAATTTCATTTTTACCAAAACCGGGGCTTTGGATGGAAAATTTGAAACAATTTATGGCTTTTCCAATGGGATTGACGGCTATTTGGTTGTTCTGGATATTGTCAGCTCAGCTGAATAGATTTGACTTATCTCTAGTTTTAGTTGGATCTTTAGTCACAATCTTCATAGTTTGGCTTTCCAATCTAAAAAAATCAGAAAGACAGGTTCTTAATTATGTAAAAAATTTACTAATTGTTTTATCAATCATTTCATTAACTTTTTTTGTTCCTATGAGTTCAAGTTCTGAGGAAAACTCAAAAGTTGAAACAACAATTGATACGAATGATTTTGAATTTCAGAATCCTACTTTTGTAAATTTTACAGCTGATTGGTGTATTACTTGTAAGGTGAATGAAGTCCGAGTATTAAAATCTTCCACTGTTTTAGAATATTTAGATACAAATAAAATTGATTACATTGTCTACGATTGGACTGAAAGAAATGAAATTATTTCAGCTGTTCTTGAAAATTATGGAAGAAGCGGTGTTCCTTTGTATTTATTATTTAAAGGCGATGGAACTGATGCCATAATACTTCCAGAAATTCTTACAGAAACTATGGTTTTAAATGCTTTGAGAAAATTATGAAAAAACTTATCATCCTATTCTTGCTCGTATCTTTCAATGCTTCAGCTTTAAATATTAAGGACATAAAATTTATAAACTCAGAAGGAAAAGAGGTTGATCTTTCTCAAATAGACTCTGAAATCATTTTTGAATGGTCAAATCTAGAATGCCCCTACGTTAAAAGACATTACGGATCAAATAACATGCAAACTACTCAAAAGTTTGCCAAAAGTAAAAATGTAATTTGGATTACAGTGATTTCGTCTGCTAAAGGTAAGCAAGGATATATTCAACCAAACGATGCTCTGAATACTTTTGCATCTTTTGGAAGTTTTCCTGATCATATTTTGGTTGATGAGAATGGTGACTTAGGTAAAAAATTTAATGCAAAAACCACACCTCATATTTTTATTGCTGATAAAAATAAAAATATTGTTTATGAAGGTGCGATTGATGATGCTGGAGGTTCAAAGTTTTGGACAACAGACTTAAATCAATCTACTAATTTTGTAAAAAAAGTTGTAAACGATATTAAGTCAAACAAACCTCTATCTGTTTCAAAAACAAGACCTTACGGTTGTTCAGTAAAATACGGATAATTTAGGCAACTATATACTCTCTCCACATATCGTCTTTGTATTCGATTTGCGAGTTTTGGCCTTTTAATAGTGTTTTATAACTTGGTTTTATTGCCACAGGCGAAGGATCTAAAGATTTATCAGCTTTAGCAATATTGCAATCTTTACATGCTGTAACGACATTCTCCCAGCTCGATCCCCCTCCTTTTGATTTTGGAATTATGTGATCTATGGTTAATTCCTTTCTTTGAAAGACTTCTTTGCAATATTGGCACGTGAACATATCCCTGAGAAAGACGTTGGATCTAGAAAATTTTACGTGATTTGTATACTTGTAATATTTCCTCAACATAATAATGCTTGGAACTTTGAGTTTCATACTGGGTGAATGAACAAACCAATCTGGATGCTCTCTAACAATTATCACGTTTCTGGTAACGACTAACTTGATAGCAGTTTTCCAATCTACAACAGATAAAGGAAAGTAGCTTATTGGCTTTCCATTTCCATTGAGTAGCAAGCAATCCTGTGACATTGATTTAATATGTCACAGTCAAGAAAATTTGCAATAGTCTCATCTTGGAATATTCAAAGAATTTACAATCTTTCAATGTTAGAATACTTACATGGAGTTTCTTGGCAATCATATCCTCTCCATAGATCAGTTTGACAAAGACGATATCGTAAAAGTTTTTTCAATAGCTGAAAAAATGATCCCATATGCTAACCGCGAGAAAAAAACTAGAGTCCTTCAGGGAGCTATCCTGAGTAATATGTTCTTCGAAGCCAGCACAAGGACAAGGATTAGCTTTGGAAGTGCTTTCAATCTTTTGGGTGGAGAGGTAAGAGAAACTACCGGCATTGAAGCTTCCTCTCTCGCAAAGGGTGAGTCTTTATACGACACTGCCAGAGTATTGAGCGGCTATAGCGATTTAATTGTCATGAGGCATCCTGAAAAAAATTCTGTCCAGGAATTTTCAGAGGCCTCAAGAGTTCCTGTAATCAATGCAGGGGATGGAGAAAATGAACACCCTAGTCAAGCTTTATTAGACTTATTCACCATCAAACTTGAACTCGAATCTAAAGGTAAGTCCATCGACGGAAGCAACATTGCTCTTGTTGGAGATTTAAAATTTGGAAGAGCCGTTCATTCTCTCTGTAAAGCATTAAATTTATTTGAAAATATATCCTTCAACTTAATATCGCCTGAACAATTAAAACTTCCTCCTGAAATTAGACAAGATCTAGTCTATAACGGAAAGAAAATAAATGAATTCAATTCAATAGAGTCTGGTATTGGTGATGTAGATATTATTTATGTCACCAGGGTTCAAGAAGAAAGATTTGATTCTCCTAAAGAGGCTAATAAATACAAAGGCCTTCTTAAACTAAATCAAAATATCTACACTGAAAATTGTGAGCCAAATACAGTCATCATGCATCCGCTTCCAAGAGACTCTCGTCCTGATGCTAATGAACTTGATACTGATATGAATGAAAATCCTAACTTAGCCATATACAGGCAAACGGATAATGGTCTTCTCGTTCGTATGGCTTTGATCTCTCTTATTCTTGGGGTTGATCAAACTCTATCGGATTATGACGAAGATATTTCGTGGGTATCTAGTAAAAAATCTAACTGACTTTTGGTAGATCGTTCCAAGAAGTTGTGTACCTAGGTGATTGGATCTCTCTCTTCATTGACCATTTTCTCTTAATCCCCTGAGCTAAAAAATAAACCGGCGGCAATCCCTTCTTATTTATTTTATCTATGGTATTCATGAGTTGATCGCTGTGTAAGGTCCTTTCTTTGGGATAAAAAAAATCATACTGCTGAATTTGATCGTCGTAAAAATCTGAAAGTAATATTCCTGCCTTTATGTAATTAAAACCCGATCTATATATGGCTCTGAGACTCTTTTTTGCATTTTGAATAATATCTCTAGTATCGCTAGTTGGAGCAATCAACCTAGTTGTTCCTGAATTTCTATATTGCCGATCTTGCGTCCTGAAAGGATTTGTTCTAATAAAAACAGAAACATAAAGGCATCTTCTATTTTCTCTCCTAAGCTTAGCTGCTGCTCGTGCCGCATAGTCGCTTACTGCCTCTTCTAATGTCCTCAAATCATCTACTTTTTTACTAAAGGTTCGACTAACCACAATTTGTTTTTTTGCAGATGGTTGATCTTCGAGGCCAATGCAAGGTTCTCCTCTAAGCTCTCTGACTGTTTTCGCCAGAACTATGTTGAAGTTATTTCTTACGTATTTTGTATCTATCATTGCAAGATCTAGAGCAGTCCTGATACCAATTTGGTTTAGTCTTTTGTGAATCTTTCTACCCACTCCCCAGACCTCTTGGACAGGCACCAAATTTAATAGTTTTTTTTGCCTTTCCGGCTTAGATAAATCCACTACTCCTTGCGTAGCTGGATAATATTTGGCTCCATAACTTGCTATTTTAGATAAAGTTTTAGTTGGAGCGATACCTACTCTTACGGGCATTCCCGTCCATTGTTTAATTGTTTCTTTGCATTGCATTCCAAAATCCTGCAGATTTTGACAATTATTAACTCCCGTTAAATCTAAAAAGGCTTCATCAATACTATAGATTTCTATATTAGGAGATAGTCGTTCCAGCGTTGTCATTATGCGCGCCGATATATCGGCATAAAGTTCATAATTAGAAGAAAAGGCATAACCTCCTTTTTTGGTATAAGCAGACTCAATCTGATACCAAGGATCACACATCTTGATGCCAAGCTTTTTAGCCTCTTTTGAGAGAGCCACTACACAGCCGTCATTATTTGATAAAACGACTACTGGTTTATTTTTTAGATCTGGTCTAAAAACTCTCTCGCAAGACGCATAAAAGCTGTTGCAATCTACTAAAGCAAACATCTCTTAATCAAAATTGATTGATGGCAGCCAATACAACGCCAATTATTTCAAAATCTTCCTTTTTATCTATTTTAATCGGCGGATACTTAATATTTTCTGCGATCAATTTAGGTTCAGGATAAAGTTGTAATCGTTTACAGGTATAAGATCCGTCGACCGAAGCGATGACTATCTTGCCGTCAGTTGGCTCGATACTTCGGTCGACTATTAAAATTGCATCGTTATGTATACCCACATTAATCATAGAATCTCCCGCAGCTCTTAAAAAATAGGTCGCAGCTGAATTCTTTACCAGGTACTCATTTAAATCTATTGATCTCTCTACGTAATCATCTGCAGGACTAGGCCAACCAACGGCAATTTTGTCGTTAAAAAGAGGCAGATTTACCCTGCGCTTTTGATCTTCAGATATCATTCGCAAAAATAAAAAAAATTAAGTACTGTATAAATATACAGTATATTGCTTGATAATAAAAGTGGGCTTATCTAGATTATTTTTGCTACTTTAACTGCAGATGAAGATCCCCACCCTACAATTTTCATCCAGAAGTTTAGAAGGAATCCAGGAGTAGATCTTTTTTTAATTGCAGACTCATTTTTATGCTCAATCTCATCATCCTGGCAAGATTGGAGAAGATTTATAAGAGCTTGGTCAGGATCATCCTGTGCCCTTAAGTATTTGAGTTGTTCTTCGTAATGATCTTCTACGAAGGACTCGACTGCTTCGATTGTTGCAAAAACTATTCTGGGTCCAAGGAGAGAAGGAAGGAAACCAAGAAGATAGCCAGCAACTTTCCAAATACCAACTAACTTGCTTCTTTTGCTTGCCGGAAGAACTTCTTCAATCTTTCGTAAATGTTCTTTTTCTGTCTCTAGATGTCTTTTTGAAAACTCCACCAAAGCCGGATCTTTGGCAATGGAGAGAATCCCTCTATAAATGTAAACAGCGCCTACTTCGCCAGCATGATCAGAACGAAGAAAAGATTCGAGCAATTTATTCATTGGGAAATAATATCTGTAATTTGTCTTATAAGATAATTCTAAAATGGTAGACACGCCCGGACTCGAACCGGGGACCCCTACCATGTCAAGGTAGTACTCTAACCAACTGAGCTACGTGTCTATATATTTCTGGGAACGAATTCTAGCACAGTTGCATTGATGCAATATCTGGGAAGTCCATTAGGTCCATCCTGGAAAACGTGTCCAAGATGAATTCCTGAGGATTTAGATTTAATTTCAACCCTAGTCATTCCATAACTATAGTCCATGTGCTCTGTAACCGATCCATCTACTGGTTTAGTAAAAGATAACCATCCCGTTCTGGAATTAAATCGGTCTTTTGTATCAAAAAGAGGAGCTCCGCTAAGCTTATCAATGAAAACTCCCTCCGGAGTATCTTTAAATAACTCATATTCTTTGCAAAAGACTGGATCCGTTCCTTGATTAAAAGCAACGCTATAGGCTTCACTTTCTCCTAATTTAAAAATACCAAGAGCCTTATAAAAGTTTTCTCTTTGCACAAATCCTTGAAGAGAAAATTTCTCAACTCCATCTTCAATAAAAAAGATAGTCGGTGTTGCCCAAGTAGGAGACGATAATTGAAGATCATGCAATTCTGAGGAATATCTATAATGTAAAGGGATTGAACCTTCATAATCAGACAAAACTTCATTTTTTAGCTTAGTGCAGTAAGGACAAAATTCTGAATCCAAAACTAAAATGTTCTTTCCAGCAAGCAAATAACTGTTATCAATCTTAGGTTTTTCAACCTCTTTAAAAACAATACCGGTTGAATGATCTGGACAGTAGCCATTAGGATTCTTAACTAAGTAATCTTGATGATATTCTTCTGCAGGATAAAACTTTTTCAATTTCTTTATATCTGTAACTATATCTCCATAACCTTCTTTTCTTAGTAGTATTTGATATTCATCTTTTAGCTCGATGGATAACATTTCTTCGGATTGATCATTAAATAATATTAGAGATCGGTATTGAGTTCCTATGTCGTTACCTTGTCTATTTTTTTGCGTTGGATCATGCAGTTCAAAGAAGAACTTAATTAAATCAGTTAAGGAAATTGAATTCCTATCGTATGTAACCTGGACAACCTCAGCAAAATTATTAGGATTAAATTTATTTTTAAACTTTGTAATCTCGGTGTATTTTGGCTTAAGACCGATACCATCAGCGTAACCAGATTCAACGTTTATCACTCCTGATAATTCTGCAAATTTTTTCTCAACACTCCAGAAACAGCCGGCTCCAAAAACAATTGTGTCTTCGTGGATGGTTATATTTTTTGAAGAAAAAGTAGTGGATGCAAAAATAGCTATCAAAAATAGTAAGGGCTTAAAGAGATTTGGCAAGCAAACCATTCGTAAGAAAAAGAAAGTTATCCTTGCTCTTCTGTGATTGTAATTACAGTAGGAGAGCAGTTATCGATCTGCAAGGTTTCTATTTGTTCGAGTAATAGTTGAAGTCTTCTAAACTCGTACACAGCTGGGTTAACGGATTCAGAACCAACACCAAAATAATTCTTTCCAGTTAGAGGATTGTTTGTCCTAAATCCAAAGAAAACAGATGACACATTTCTATCGGCTTCGTTAACTAGCTTATCCGCAAGATCCTCTACAATATTAGATACTCTTACAGATTCTTCTGATAATTCTATGCAATTAAGAAGAGTTGGATCAAAATCAAAGTGAAGATTTAGAGGTTGAGGAGTTTGATACCAAAAAATAGGTTTTGCACATCCAACAGCAAAAGTTAATAGCAAAAGTAAAGAAATGCGGAATGGTTTTTTCATAAATCCTCAGATGACATTATATCTAATTTAATAAACTTGAGAACAAAAATTACTTTTTATCCTCAGCTTCATTATTAATTAGCGCTGAAGCGTGTACGTCATTTTCATCCATAATTCCGTCTGACCCGCCTGATTCAACGTATATTGACCTTGAAGGGAAGGCAAATTCACTTCCACTGGATCTAACTATATCAATTACTGAATAGACAAGATCTTGCTTAATGGTTGAGAACTCAGTGAAATTGCAAGGATTAGTAAAACATAATATTTGGACATCGATAGAGCTTGAATTAAAGGCAACAGTTTTTGCAAAGGATTCTTGTTTTTCGTTTTCCACTAGTCCTTCATAGCCCTCTATAAACTCATCAATTTTTGTGCATATTTCTTTAAGTTGCTCAAGAGTGGTTGAATAAACAAGGTTTATTTTCCAATCTATTCTTCTGTGATACATCTCACCGTGATTGATTACTTTTACATCGGATAAATCCTTATTGGGAATAATCATAGGAGAAGTGTTAAAAAGTCTGATGACTGTTGATCTGAATCCAATTTTATCGACCATTCCGTGAAGATGGCCCTCCACTTCAATTCTATCGCCTGGCTGAAATCTATTTTCAGCAATTATTAAAATTCCGGAGATTAAATTTTTGAAAAGATCTTGTGCCCCTAAGGCAACGGCAACCGAGAATAATCCCAAACCTGCAATGATTGGCCCTATTTGAATTCCAAATATATCCAAAATTATTGCAAAACCAATGACCCAAATTAAAACTCTAATGGCTTTCTCAAGCCACATTGTCATTGCAGCAGTTAAGAAGCTAGTACCAGTTAACATCGAAAACAGAGGTGAAACACTGTTGGTAAAAACGCTAAATATTGTAAAAGCTAGCGATGCTTTGACTAAATTTTCAATAAATAATCCAAGAGATCCAGATAATGGCAAGTAAATACTTATTAAGTAAAGAGCAAGTGTTATAGGAACATAACCCACTGGCTTCCTAAGTGATTCGAACACAACATCGTCAACTTCTGTCTCTGTATTATCAGCAATTGATTCCAACCACTTGAAAAATCTACTAACAATAAACGCTCTTAATATGAAAGCGATAGCCAGAATTCCAATGGAGATAAAAAGCTCTGTGAGACCAATACCTAACAGGCCCTCTTCCCAAACTTCTCTAAAAATATTAAAAAAACCTTCCATTAACTCCTTAAGACTAATGCACCATCGTTAATTTTTTTAAATTTAATATCAAAAAGATCCTGAAAATAATTTTGATTGTTTCTCCAAGGTGATTTTTCTCCTTGTTTAGGAAATAAATGCATTGACCTCATCAAATATCCTGAAGAAAAACCATTTAACCAATCATCTTCTGAGACTTTAATGTCAGGATCTGGCAATGAATGAGTAATGTCATTTTCGTCCATGTAGTTAATTAACTTACACATGAATTCACACGTTAAATCCGATCTTAGTGTCCATGATGCATTTATGTATCCAAAAGAGTTAATCAGGTTAGGCACTCCTGTGTACATCATTCCCTTATAGGCAACAGTATTTGGCATATCAATTTCTCTATTATCAACTTTCACATCAGCTCCGCCTAAAAATTGCATTTGCAAGCCTGTCGCGGTGACAACAATATCGGCTTGGATTTCCTCTCCTGATTCCATCTTGATGCCTGTCTCTGTAAAAGAGTCTATATGGCCTGTGATTACAGATGCTCTTTTTTCGTTTATAGCATTGAATAAATCACCCTCAGGAAGAGCACATATTCTTTGATCCCAGGGGTTATAAGTTGGCGTAAAATGTTTATCAACGTATTCCTCAGGTAAATGCTTCTTGACCTCATCTAAAAGAAGACTTTTAACTCTCTCTGGATTTTTTCTACTATGTTTGAATAGTGTTTGCTGAAGCCAAACATTCCTAGTTCTCACAATTTTATAAGCCAACGAATGGGGCAGAATCTTTTTTAGAAAAGCGCCAAATGCATTAACTTCAGGAACTGGAAAATAATAAGTTGGTGATCTTTGAATCATATAAACATGCTTTGCTTTCTCGGCGACTGCTGGAACAACAGTTGCTGCGGTAGCGCCGCTTCCAATGACAGCAACAGTTTTATCTTGGTAGTCCAAATCTTCAGGCCAATGTTGGGGGTGAATTTTTACCCCTTTGTAAGAATCTGATCCTTTAAAATCAGGAAGATAGCCTTTGTCATAGTTATAATATCCAGTGCCCATAAAGACAAATCTTGCTTTAATTTGCTTTTCTCCTTCTGGAGTTGCTAAATCAAGCGTCCAACATGCATCATTAGAGTTCCAATGTAGAGACGTCAATTTTGTATTGAAGCTAATTTTGTCTCTAAGATTATATTCATCAATAGTTTCATCCAGATATCTTAGGATTGAAGATCCATCAGCAAGAGTTTTGTCTTCCTTCCATGGTTTGAAGGAGTAACCCATAGTGTACATATCAGAATCAGATCTAATACCTGGGTATTTGAATAAGTCCCAAGTTCCACCGATATTTTTCCTTGATTCAATAATTTTGAAACTCTTGTTTGGACATTTCATTGTCAAATATGAAGCTGCACCTATTCCAGAGATACCTGCGCCTATAACTGCTACATCAATCATAATATTCTTTGTTTTAACTTAATCCTCTATAGGAAAGCCTGAAGATTGCCATTCAGAAATTCCGCCTTTTAAAGAAGAAACATGATTATACCCCATACGTTTTATGCTTTCGCAAGCTAAAACCGACCGAAAACCTGATTGGCAATAAATTACAAGCTTTGTATCTCGATCGGGGATATTTGCTTCAACCAT
>CACFKX010000015.1:0-20223 GCA_902566955.1 uncultured SAR86 cluster bacterium
TCCTTATTTGGACTGGTGACTAGCTCTATCAAGGCTTCTGAGAAGTCAGTGGTGATTCTAGGATTGGTTAAAGACGAGCCGTAAGCTTTAGGATGATCTTCAAGAGATATGGAGCAATTCTTTGATCTTAAATTTTCTTTTTCAATCCCTCTCCGAGAGAATTTTATAAAATCAGACAGATTTAATGAGTCTAGATCTTCTAGAGAATTAAGAAATTCGTTGGACATTGCTGGTAAAGATTATACCTTTGGACCAGCTGCTACTACTTCGGATGAGAGATTAAATTTTTCTATGTTAGTTCTAAATTTTTCAGCAAGTTGTTTTGCTTCATTATCGTAATCTGATTTACTTCCCCATGTAGCAGACGGATTTAAAAGTTTTGGATCTACGCCATCAAGATTGACGGGTATTTCAACATTCATGATATCAAGCATTTCTGTAGATGATTCATGGATAGAACCATCCTGTATAGCTTTTATTACACTCCTGGTAACAGGAATATCAAATCTATTACCAACTCCGTATGGACCTCCGGTCCATCCAGAATTAACAATGAATACTTTACTGCCGAAACTCTCAATTCTTTTCATTAAAAGTTCAGCATAAACTCTAGGAGGCCTTGGAAAAAACGGAGAGCCGAAACAGTGAGAGAAGGTTGAATCCAGATCTTTGGTCGAACCAATTTCTGTGGAACCAACTTTTGCTGTGTAACCGCTAAGAAAGTGATACGCTGCCGCCTCTTTACTAAGAATAGATACTGGAGGCAGTACCCCAGTTAAATCACAAGTAAGGAAAATAATTGCATTTGGCTCGCCGGCAAAATTGTCTTTTAAATGACTGTCTACGTGCGAAAGAGGATAGACCGCTCTGGTATTCTCAGTGATAGATTGATTAGCGTAATCAATATCAATGGTATTAGGCTTGAGTACGACATTTTCAACCACTGAGCCTCTTTTAATAGCATCCCAAATAATAGGTTCGTTTTTTTGCGATAGGTTTACTGTTTTTGCATAACATCCGCCTTCGAAATTAAAGACAATTCCCTCACCCCAACCATGCTCATCATCGCCAATCAACCATCTACTTGGGTCGGCTGATAGAGTTGTTTTGCCTGTCCCAGAAAGACCAAAGAAAAGTGAAACATCGCCGTTCTCTCCAGCATTTGCAGCACAATGCATCGGTAAGACATCGTGTTCAGGTAAGATGAAGTTCAAGACTCCAAACATAGATTTCTTCATTTCGCCTGCATACGCTATTCCAAGAATAAGAACCTTTTTCTCAGTGAAATTGATCATCACTGTTCCATCCGAATTAGTTCCATGGACTTTAGGGTCACAAACAAAGCTTGGAACGCATCTGAGATTCCATAAATCTTTTTTCTTAGGGTTAAAGGATTCAGGTCTAATGAGTAAGCTTTGACAGAAGACGTTGTGCCAGGCTAGCTCATTTTCAACTACAACAGGCTGGTAATGCTCAGCACTAGCCCCAACATGAAGATCTGCAGTATAAGTCTCTTTTCCCTTAAGGTAGTCTGCTGACTCATTCCAAAGTCGTTCGAACTTCTCTGGATTGATGGGCTGATTGTTCTCACTCCAATCAACAACATCTCTGGTAATTGAATCCTCGACAATAAATCTGTCTTTAGGGCTTCTCCCGGTTCTCTTTCCCGTGGTGACTATTAGGGCACCATTGGATGCAGTGATGCCTTCCTTGTTATTGAGGGCAATTTCTATAAGATTATCAATCGGAATATTATGATTCATTCAGTTCTTCAAAGTTCGGTTGGACATTATGACACTTTATGGAGCAAATTTAATCATCAAATAAGAATTATTCTCAATAATTATAAGACGTGAACGAAAAAATCAACTTTAAAGAAAACGAATTCGGATACATCGAATATAAATCCAAAAATCCTTATGAGTTCTATCAAATATTTAATGAATTAGATGAAGCCGAAACTCAAGATAGTTTTGGTTGGTTAATTTTTCCAAAACAGGGGAAAAAACCCTATCCAGTAGTAGTATGCGCGCATGGAAGCGATAATTGGGCAGGGCACCATCATGAACACATACTCAATTTTCTCAATAATGGAATTGCAGTCTTTAAAGCGCACAGTTTTGATTCAAGGGGGGTTGCTTCCACTGTCGAAGATCAACTCTCTGTGACAACAGCCATGATGATGGTTGATGTGGTAGAACCTTTGAAATTTTTATCAAGGCATCCTGATCTAGACGCAAATAAAATCGCAATTACCGGTTGGAGCTTAGGCGGCATGGTAGCTTTCTATGCTGCGTGGGAACCTATTATGGAGAAGCTTGCACCAAACGGTGAGAGATTTTGTGCTCACCTACCTTTTTATCCTCCAACGTTTTTGAATCCGGATGAACACCGATGGTCAAAAGCTCCAATTTTAAATTTAATTGGTTCAGATGATGACTATACGCCTGGCATTCTTGTTAAAGATATTTGCAAAGAAATGAAGAAAGCTGGTGCGGATGTTGAGGTATATGAATTTAAAAAAGGTCATCACTCTTTTGACTCTATTCATCCTGTGACTTTTTGGCCTGAAGCGCTGGCAATAAATGAAAAGTTTGCACAGTTAAAAAACGATGGAAGTATCACTTTTATTACCGATGAAGGAAAAGCAATGAGTGCTAACTCATTTGAAGATAGAGTTAAAATATTTGAAACCGGCGAGATAAAGTTTGGCGCTCATTCGGGCGGAGATTGGTCGATAAGAATAGACGCTATGGATCAAGCACTTTCTTTCATGAAAAAGCACCTGCTCTAGAAATTTTTTCCTTCTTCTAAATAAACCTTTTCTAGACTCTTATAAAGAGAAAGTTTTTCGGGAGTCTTGAATTCAATTCTCTGCCCATAATGCATTGCCTTTGGATTATTCGGATCAAATTTTTGCCATTCACTTCTTGGTTTTCCATATTTTGCAATATCCGTCCAATCCTTAAGCATCGCATCTCTAATTTCATCATCTATTTTTTTCCAAGGCCAAAATGGGACTATGTTATCGAACAGATAAAACAACTCTAAGCCATGCGCGGCATCAAGAGTTTGGGTATCCGATGACGGGCCTTTTTCAAAATAATATAAATAAGCTTCTCCGCCATTGGATGCAAACTGATTAACCATGAAAAAACCATCTCCTCCAAATGCTAAATCGCCCCACAATTCATTGGCAGATCGTTCCTTCGAATATTCAAGACTTTCGCCATATGCTTTTACATCATCAGGTAAAGGAAGGTAAGAGAAGTCACTCATCTCCCAAGTTTGTTTGATCCAATCATTCTCATTAAGTTTTTCACCAAATACGAAAGGAGATAAATTGGTACCCTCATTTGCATTAAATCCAGCAACGTAAATAACATCATTGGTTTTGCCTTCGGTAAAACTTATTTGCGTCGGCGAATCAAAAACCCATTTGTCCTCGATAGGAAACCATCCAGCTTGTTCACTATCGTTTTCCTTTTCAAATTTTTCAGTTTCAAAAAAAAGATCCGCTGGTAGATTTTTAATATCCTCGATGGAAGGAGTTTCTATTCCTGAAATAGAGCGAAAAAACTTTTCTCCAAGCGATTCTGCAGAAATAAGATCTCCTCTTTTTTCTCTTATATTTCTTGCTCTTCCTACTGTGTAACCGCTTTGAGCTATGGCTTTATGAAAAAGATCTTTTGCAAGTTTTGTTGACACTAAGGTTTCAACGCTTGCTCCTCCAGCGGATTCACCGAAAATAGTTACGTTATCTGGATCGCCTCCAAAAAGATGTATATTGGTCTGCACCCATTTTAAGGCTTGGATTTGATCTAAAGTTCCATAATTTCCTGAGACACCCATTTTTGATGTTTCAGATAATAATGGATGTGCAAAAAATCCAAATGGACCTAATCGGTAGTTCATTGTTACCAAGATAACGTCACGCTTTGCAAATCTATCTGTTATGTATAGTCCATCGCCATTACCGAAGTTATAACCACCTCCGTGGAACCAAACCATAACAGGTAAGGAACCGTTATCTATTTTTGACGGTTTAATGATGTTAATGAATAAGCAATCTTCGGATTGTTGTTTCTCAAAATCTAAACTTGCGAAAAGCCAAGCAGCATTTTCGAGAATGATTTGTTCCCACCGCTTCATCCCAGATTTCGTAAGAAAAACCTCAAAAAACTCACTCAATTCTCCTTCTTCACCTTGAGGTTGCATGCACTGCTTTTCCGCTTCCTTTGCCTCTAAAACATCGCTCCAACCCTTATGAGATTTTGGCGGTTCAAATCTATTAGTCCCTATCGGAGGCTCAGCATAAGGTATGCCTAAAAAATAATCAGTATCGCCTTTTGCAAAACCAACTATATCTCCTTGAGGAAGACTTATAATTTCAGTGTCCTTTCCATTAGAAAAATTACACCCGATAAGAAAAATAGAAAAAATAACAATAAGAAACCGCAAACCAAACCCCAACTAAATCTAAAAAAGAACTTCTCTTTTCCTGTATCTCCACATTACAAGAGCATAAACAATAAGTTCATTTACAAAAATTATAATGCCTCCTTGTGTGGGCGAACCATCAAAAATGAAACTTATGATTCTTCCAATTAAAAAGCATCCAAGAACAATACAAAATAATAAGTAGGCGGTTTTTTTAAGTTTTACATTCCATAAACTCAATAGAGCAGTTAAACCCATGCACGCAAAAAATGCATACATTGCCCTGAGTTCACTGTAGCCAATGGAAGAGCCTAACTGCATATCCAATAAAGTAGCTATGTAAACAGGGCTGATTAATCCAATTAATCCAAAAATAAGCCATTCCAGGCCAATAACTGTCAGGATTATTTTGTCTGTCATAACGGTCTAAGATATCATTTTTAATGCAAAATATATAAAAGATATGAAAGTTTTTTTAATCATCTTTATTTTGATATCGGTTTCATTGTTGAGCAATGAGGATAGCCAGTATGCAAAAACTATAAGAGAAACAGCTAAGTCCATGGGCTATCAGTTAACCGAAGAAGAATTAGAAACTTGGATAGAAAGATTAAAATCTTATAACTCTAACGACATAGAAAAGTTTGATGAGGATATCAACGCATTCGTTGCACGAGATCAAATTTCTCCTCCGCCCAAAAATAAGTTTCTTTTTATTGGCAGCTCATCGATAAGACTTTGGAAATCTTTATCAGAAGATATGGCGCCCTTAGAAGTTATCAATAGGGGTTTTGGTGGGGCCCATATTAAGCATATTAATAGGCACTTTGAATCGATTGTTTTGCCCTACGAACCTAAAGCTATCATATTTTTTTGTGGCACCAACGACATAGCAGCCTATAACCCGGTAGAGAAAGTGAAACTTGATTTTGAAATCTTTTATAACCGCGTGAAGCGTGATTTACCAGACACCAAACTTTTTGTTATCGAAATCCAGCCCTCGCCGAGTCGTTTTTTTCAAAGAAACCTCCAACTTAAATGGAACGATCACATTGAAGACCTTGCTAAAGTTGATCCAAACCTTTTTGTAATCAATGTCTCTGAAACTATGTTTACGGAAGATGGAAAACCTCGAAGAGAGCTTTACATCCCTGATATGTTGCACATGAATTCGAGGGGGTACGCTATTTGGACGGGTAAGGTAAGAGATATATTAAGCGAGAATTATCCAATAGAAATGGGTAAAGAACTTCCCTGCGAGAGATTATTTGGATGTCCAAGAGAATTGTCGCCTATAGATTTAGAACCTGCAATTGAAGAAATTCCTGAAGAATTAAACACTTAAATCGATTCAAAAATTTTAAGGACGGAATAAAGCTGTTATATTAATTGGGAGATGAAAACTCGGAAACCACTTAAAGTGCGGTATTTGCAAAAACAAATTTTTTACCAGAATTTAAGTGAGTAAACCAAGACAAATTATATCCATTGGCGGCGGAGGCTTTGGAAGAAATCCTGGTGAAGGGATCGTAGAACGATATATTCTTGAACAGACAAAAAAGAGAAAACCAAATATCTGTTTTATTCCAACAGCCACCGGCGATCTAGAAGCTTACAAGCTCAACTACTACGCAACTTTTGCTAGTTTAAATTGTGTGCCCACACACTTGGATTTTTTCAAGCGCACTCCAGATTTAGAAAAGTTAATTTCCTCGCAAGACGCAATTTTTGTAGGCGGCGGGAATACCAAAAGCATGTTGGCAGTATGGCGCGACTGGGGTTTGGATAAAATATTAAAAAAAGCATACCAAAAAGGCACTGTGATGAGCGGAGTTAGTGCTGGAGCCATTTGCTGGTTTGAAAAGGGGATAACTGATTCTTGGGCTGATGAATTAAAAATCATGGACTGTCTAGATTTCGTCTCTGGAGTCTGCTGTCCGCACTACGACGAAGAACCTCAGAGAAGACCAAGTGTACACAAAATGCTGAAAAGGAAATTATTTGAAGCATGTTTTGCCATTGATGGCGGTTGCGCTCTGCATTTAATTGATGAAAAACCTTATAAGGCAGTAGTTTTCAATAAAAGAAAGAACGCTTTTGAAGTCACCAAGAAGAATACCAAGATTAATGAGAAACCGTTTTCTAAATTGGCTATTTATTAGTTATATTTGTATTTAAGATTCAAAGGAAAGACAAATGAAAGATATATTTTCTATTAAAGGTAAAGTGGCATTGGTCACGGGGGGCTCAAGGGGTATCGGAAGCATGATCGCAGCAGGCTTCTTATCCTCCGGAGCGAAAGTTTATATCAGTTCTAGAAAAGCAGATGCTTGCGATGAAACTGCAAAAAAACTCAGCGAAGAATACGGGGGTGAGTGCATATCCATTCCCGCAGACGTTTCCAATGTTGAAGGCATAGAAGCTCTAGCTGATGCGATCAAAGCAAAAGAGGATAAACTTGATATTTTAATTAACAACGCCGGAGTTGCTTGGGGAGAACCAATAGACACATATCCTGAAATGGGTTGGGATAAAGTCATGGATACCAACGTAAAAGGCATCTTCTTTTTAACACAAAAACTTCTCCCTTTATTAAGAGAAGCTGGAAAAACTGATCCTTCCAGAGTCATTAACATTGGTTCGATTGATGGATTGAAGAAAGGAGCATTTGAAAATTTTGCATACGGTCCGTCCAAAGCAGCCGTGCATCATTTATCTCGCGTGTTAGCTGCTTTTTTAATTAAAGAAAAGATAATTGTTAATGCCATAGCGCCTGGTCCTTATCCAACTTGGATGTTAAGTACTGGAGTGGGCTTCGGCGGCGATACCGATGTGGACTGGAGTCAGGTAGGCGATGCAAATCCAAGCGGCAGAGTTGGCGGTATTGAGGACATCGCTGGACTCGCCATCTTTTTATGCTCCAGAGCAGGAGAATATATCGTTGGCCAAACTATTGCATCGGATGGTGGTGCAGTAGCCGACAGTAACTAATCAGACTCCTCAAGAATGAGGGATTTATTTAACTTCAATTTAATACGACTAACCGTCGTCTGTTTCTTAGTTTTTGTATTTTGTTCAATGTATTTTTATCCCGGCGGGAATATTCACGATGAGTCGCAAGTTGGTTATTCTTTCTCGCATAATTTCTTGAGTGATTTAGGAGCCTATTCAGCCCACAACGGAGAACTTAATTTCTTGTCTTCTGTGTTTTTTGCTTTTTCATTAGGTATTTGTTTTTTTGCTGGAATTGCATTTTTAAATTCTGTGCCGCCTCTTTTTAAAGAGGATGGTATTGATTATTGGATAGCCTTGGCAGGTTCACTCTTTATTTTTTTTGGCATGGCCTTTTTTGCATTGGTTGGTCTAACCCCGCATGATTTGTATTTCGACGAACATGTTTTTTTTGCCCTCAATTCTTTTCGATTGTTGATTCCAGCTACTCTTTTGTATTTATTTTTAATGTTTAAAAACAGAGGCATTGATAAGACTTATGCCTACGTCATTTTATTTTTAATGTTGGCTATTACTGCTTACGTTATTTATGAGATATTCAGTGGTAGTCCGATGGAGAGTGAATCAGAAATGGTAAGACATGCAACGCTGCAAAAAATTATCGTCTTAATTAATATAGTTTGTATGTATTTCATCACGTATGCTTTTGAATCAAAAAAGACTTCGAGTCTTGTTAATTAAAAAATTTGGAGAAAATTATGAGTGCACCACTTAAAATCTACGGAGTTCCAATGTCGCAGGCAGTCAGAACCGTTATTTGGTTACTTCTGAATAAAAAGCTACCGTTTGAATTGGTCGTCACCGTTCCTGGTTCTCCTAAAGCTAACGGTACTCGCGATCCTGAATACATGAAAAAATTCCCAAACGCGACTATTCCCGGTCTTGAAGAGACAGATTCTGGATTTCTCTTGGGTGAGTCTCTTGCGATCATGACATATCTTTGTACCAAGCATGGATGGACAGATTTGTATCCCGACGATCCTGAGCGCAGATCAAAAGTTGATTCCATCTTGCATTATCATCACCGCAGCTTTAAAGAAGCGACGCTCGCTTTTTTTGCCCCTAAAGTTAGGCCTGATTTAGGATTAGCTAAACCGGTCATAGAAATGTCGCGCCGAGTTTTTACCAACGGTCTAAAGGCGATGGAAACTCAATGGCTTGCTAATAACCAATACCTTACCGGCGATTCCCCAACTGTGGCTGACATGGCTGCCTACGTTGAGCTCGGTCAATTAAAAAAGGAATTTACCAATACTTTTGATTATTCAGAATTTTCAAACGTCTCCAGATGGTTGGATGATATGACTAAGCTTGATGGGCACGATGATTCCCACCTGGTTTTAAAAGAACTTGGCGATATCAGTCAGGGTGCACCTGAAATGGAAAGAATCATGGGCGCTAACATGAAGGGCATTGAAATAGTGAATAAAAAAATTGCAGAAATGTGATTCGCATTTTCTACGTCGACGCGTTCACCAAGGAACTTTTTAAAGGCAATCCAGCTGCAGTTTGTATTCTTGAAGAATGGCCGGGCGATGACGTACTGCAAGCGATAGCTTCTGAAAATAATTTGTCCGAAACAGCGTTTGTAAATCTAAGAGAGAATCCACTGCAAATTCGATGGTTCACTCCTACGCTTGAGGTAGAGTTATGCGGACATGCAACTTTGGCAACCGCCAGAATCTTATTCGATGAATATTTTCAAAATGAAAGTAGGATTAGTTTTCAGTCTAAAAGCGGGGAGTTAATTGCTTTACAAAAAGACGACATGATCTATCTTGATTTTCCTATCGATCACCCAACGGTTATCGAATCAGAATCTCTCATCACAGAAAGTTTGAAGTGCGAGCCCATCGAAATTTTAAAAGGAAGAAGCGATTACCTTGCTATTTTGGCTTCCGAAAAAGATATAAAAAATTTACAACCCGATTTCTCTACGATGGCGAAACTAAATTCGAGAGGTCTGGTAGTCTCTGCTGAAAGCGCAAAATTTGATTTCATCTCGCGTTGTTTTTATCCCCAAACAGGCGTCGATGAAGATCCGGCGACCGGATCTGCTCATTGTATGCTCGCTGCATACTGGAGTAAGAAGTTAAATAAAAATAAGTTAAACGCCTATCAAGCTTCACCACGAGGTGGCTACTTGCAGTGTGAAATTTCCAACAAGAGAATTATCCTTGGAGGATTATCAAAACGTTATTTGGAGGGAACAATTAATCTTAATTAATTTTTATTTTCTAGATTGATTGCCTGCGACAGCTAGAGTCATAGCATCTATTAATTCTTTGTTAGTTTTTTCTCTTTCTTCCATCCTCAAGATATCCTCTTCATCAACACCTAAATCCTCGAGTACTTCTCGGTTGTGCTTACCTAGACTTGGAGCGTGTGATCTAGGGAATTCATTTTGATCGATAAAATTAAAAGGAGGTTTCGGCATACGCATTTTGCCAGCAACTGGATGCTCAACCTCAACTAATGATTCTTGTTGAATAATTTGAGGATCTTCATGAATTTCATCAAGGGAATTAACAATCGCCACAGGCACCCCAGCTTTATCTAATTCATCACAAAGAAATTCTGCATCGATGTCGGTGAGCAGATCTTGCACGTCTTCAAGTAAAGACTCTAAGTTGTCTACTCTTGCATCAGTGGTCAAATATTTTTCATTGGTATGCAAATCAGAATTACAAAGTTCACAAAATTTTTGAAAGTCTGCGTCTTGTAAAAGAATCACGCTTAAATATCTTGTTTTAGTTTTGAAAATTGGAAAAGCATCGAAGAGGTCAGGTAAATATTTCACACCATCTCCCAAGAGAGTTTTGGACCACATGACATCAGGCCAAATGTAATAAAGCGCTGAATCCAGCATTGATATCGGTAGATACTGTCCTTTGCCGGTTCTTTCTCTTTGTACCAATGCGGTGCTGATAGCTTGAGCGGCTGTCAGGCCGGTAACTTTGTCAAAAACTATGGTTTTAAAGAACTCAGGTTGCTCTGAATTTTGCGCAGCAGCCGAACCGGCTGTAGCTTGAATTAACGGATCATAGACTCTTCTATTTATGTAAGGACCGGATTGCCCGTAACCGGAAATAGAGGTGTAAATAATATTTGGATTGGTTTTTTTTAGAGTTTCGTAATCGATACCCAATTTTTTCACAACTCCTGGACGATAGTTTTCTATCAACACATCGGCTGTATCTAAAAGTTTTTTTAAAACATCAAAATCCTTCGGTTCTTTGAAATCTAAAACGATGCAACGTTTATTTCTGTTGATCACCGAGAACATTGCTGCCATGCCGTCACGTGAGCTACCCATCACTCTTGCTAAATCACCAATTAGTGGCGGTTCAACTTTTATGACATCAGCACCTTGGTCTGCCATCATCATGCCCGCAAAAGGCCCTGAAACTGTCGAAGTTAATTCTACTACTCTGTATCCATCTAACGGTCCAGACATATATCCCCCTAATCTGTATTTTAAATTTAACGCAAAATATTCAGTAATCATAGATACTTCAAATTAAAAGCAAGAATTCAGGTTTTTCCTTGAATCAATTTCTCTGAATATGAGATGATTCTTGGAAGCATCGTTTTAATAGGAGGAGCAAATGTCGAATTTGAAAGATTTAAAAGTAGTAATAACCGGAGCTAGTTCTGGGTTTGGAATGGAAGCAGCGAAGCTTCTGGTAAAAGAAGGATGCAAAGTAACTTTAGGCGCAAGAAGAGAAGATCGCTTAAAAGAATTATGTTCCGAATTAGGAGATTCGGCTGCTTATTCGGTTACCGATGTAAAGAAAAAAGAAGATTTGGATACATTGGTTAAAACTTCTATCGATACATTTGGAGGCGTTGATGCCATCGTCAATAATGCCGGCATTATGCCTTTATCCTTAATCAAATCTGGACGTATTGAAGAATGGGATGACATGATCGATGTAAATATAAAAGGAGTGCTCTACGGTACAAATGCAGTTTTTAACCATTTTATGGATCAAGGACACGGTAAAATTGTGAATATTTCCTCAGTTGCAGGGAAGAGAGTCAATCCAGGTTCAACAGTCTATTCGGCAACAAAATATGCCGTTGATGCTATATCTCAAGGCACCCGAATGGAATCAGCTGGCGTGATTCAAGTTACCTGTATTTTTCCAGGCGCCTTTGTTACGGAACTGGCAAAGTCTGTTAAGGACGAAGCCGTGATAGAGATGTTTATGAAAAGAGGATTGGGCAAAATTGCTCAACCTGCAGAAAAAGTAGCTCTTTCGATAAAATATGCTCTTGAGCAAGATCAAGGTGTTTCAATCAATGACATTATTATTAGGCCAACTGCTCAGGAGATGTAAAAAAACGAAAAATTATCTAGAATAAACTTTATGGAATCTGTAACTGCTGAATTTTTCTACCGAAAGCCTTTAAAAGATGGAGAGGCGAAGCCAGCTTTTGGCTTAAGTGAACCGGATCCAGATAGACCTGATCACAAAGGATTTTTAAAAGAAGTTAAAAATGCCCGCGAAGAAGAGCATTCTCTAAGCGAATCTGGCTTCATTCTTTTAGATCATAAATCTTCAGTTGATAATTTTTATAGCGATAAAGAAGTCACAGAAGTTTATTACGATGAGATGGCTAATCTGGTTAAAAAACAAACCGGAGCTAGCCAAGTATTTATCGTGTCTCATATCACGAGAAATGAAGCAGAAGCTGCTGAGGGCAAAAGATTAGGAGCACACCGATTGGTTCACAATGATTTTACGCCTAATTTCAAACAAACCATTCAGCCACTATTGTATGAAAGCAATTCAAATCCCAGTAGGATTACCGTATTTAATTTATGGAGACGGTTTGATGAAGATGGAGTCGATGCTCCTTTTGCCTTGTGCGACTCTAGAACGGTCTCCGAAAAAGAACTCATACCTACTGATCTCTTTAATTACGGAAAAGAAGAAGAAAAAAGCGACACTCATGCTGACGAGAACGGTTTTACTGTTGAAATTTATCAATCCATGAATAGCGATGAACATCAATGGTATTTCTATCCAAAAATGCATCGAGATGAAGTCGTTATGTTCAAAACATATGATTCAAATGAAAAGCCATTCATGCCGACGTTGCACAGTGCCTTTGATGATGCGGTGAATGGCAGAGAAGACGCATCTCCTAGGGAAAGTATAGAAGTAAGAGCTATCTGCTTTTACGATTAATTTTGACTGAGTTTAATGATCCTTTGATCCTGCCTTCCGGACAGGAGATTAAAAATAGGTTTTGCAAAGCAGCTATGACCGAAAGGGTGGCTGGTCCCGATAATTTTGCTTGTGAGCGACATCACAAGATTTATGAAAAATGGGCAAAAAGCGGTTCAGGAATTTTACTTACCGGAAACGTACAAATTGATAGATCCTGCATGGAAGGTCCTGCCAATGTCTGCATAGAAGAACACTCCTACCAGAATCAGATGCCAGCACTGAAAAAATGGGCAGAGATATCTGAGACAGATGGTTCTAAGCTTTGGATGCAAATAAGTCATGCCGGCAGACAAACTCCAGGAGAATTAAATAAAGAACCTTTAGCGCCGTCTTCAACGGCTTTAAAAATACCTGGAAGAAATTTTGGTACGCCGAAAGCAATGACCGAAGAGGAAATTTTGGATGTAATAAAAAGATTTGCTTTTGTTGCAAAAATTGCCCGCGAAGCAAACTTTTCCGGCATTCAGCTGCATTCAGCTCACGGCTATTTATTGTCAGAGTTTTTATCCCCTGATATCAATCAAAGAACAGATGCTTGGGGGGATTCACTAGAGAATAGAGCAAGAATTCATTTGGAAATTATCAAAGCCTGTAGACAGGCAGTTGGCGATGACTTTCCAATATCGATGAAAATGAATTCAGCAGATTTCCAAAAGGGAGGTTTTTCTCACGAAGAGTCCATTCAAGTTGCGAAAATGGTCAGCGATGCAGGTTTAGATTTATTGGAAATTTCTGGCGGTACGTATGAAAAACCAAGTCTTCTCGGTTATGACAACGTTGGCATGAATCCAAAAAGGATGGAAAAAAGAAAAGAGAGCACCATCGCTAGAGAGGCTTACTTTTTAGAATACGCAGATGACATCAAAAAAGCTATTTCCATTCCTTTAATGGTCACAGGTGGATTTAGATCCAGAACAGGGATCAATGCTGCTCTTGCAAATAATGCCTGCGAGGTTATTGGAATTGGGAGGCCTTTATGCGCAGATCCATATTCGCTTCAAAAAATGATCGACGGTGAAATTGACCAACTGCCTGATTACGAAAAAACTCTTTCTGTTGGCCCTGGTTGGTTGTCCTCAAGAAGCCCATTCCGTTTAATTCAAGCAATAAATGCTCTTAGCTCGCAAGCTTGGTTTTACCTCCAAATTAATAAAATGGGTAACGGCGAAGATCCTGATCTAGCAAAAAGGCCTTTCGCTGCTTTTCGAGAAATTGCAAAAATTGACTCAGCAGCTTTTAAAAAATTCTCTGAGACTTAATGAAGATTCTTGCTTTAGGTGGAAGTGGAGGCATGGGACGGTTTGCTGTTCATTCTCTTATTAAGCATCCTCAAGTAGAAAGTATTTTAGTTGCAGATTTAAATGAATCCGCAGCAAAGAAATTTGCCTCCACTCTTTCTGAAAAAACTTCTGGCATCGGCATCGATGTTACTGATAAAGAGGCTTTGGAGAGAGCAATGAACGGTGTTGACGTTGTCATAAATACAACTGGACCTTTTTTCAAACTCGCTGTGCCTATATTGGAAGCAGCTATTGAGACCAAAACGCATTACCTAGACATATGCGATGACTGGGAACCTACTGAAAAAATGTTTCTCTTAAACGATAAAGCGAAAGCTGCCGGAATAACTGCCATCATTGGTTTAGGTGCAAGCCCAGGGATTACCAACATGCTTGGATTAATCGCTATGAAAGAACTCGATCAAGTTTCTAAGGTCTATACCGGATGGGATATGTCCTCAGCACAACCCGAAGAGGAATCTTCTCAAAAAGGAGTTAATGCAGCCATGGTTCATGGCATTGAACAAATAATTGGCAAAGTTAAAGTCTTTAGCTCTGGAGCATACAAAATGGTTCGTCCGCTTGAAAAGGTCACAGTTGACTATCCACAGCTCGGGACCTACAAAGCAAATATCTTCGGACATCCTGAAGCAATAAGCTTTCCTCATCATTATCCGGAAATAAAAGAATCCTTAAACCTAATGCATAGCAACGATGATTCATTAATTAGTGTTTTGAAATTTATTCGTTTTTTTATAGAAAAAAAACTTTTGTCAAAAAACATGGCTGCGAGAATTTTAACTTGGTTAGAGGGAACGCAATCTCCCGATCATGAGAAAGCAGGTGTAGAATCGTTACCGTCTGTTTATGGTTATGCAGAGGGGATCAAGAATGAAAAGAAAATCTCAGTAGCAGCAACTTTTCATACCGAGGCTAGCGTTGATGACTTATCCATGGGAGAAGCAACAGCATATCCTTTATCTTGTGGAGTGAAAATGATTTTAGACGGATTGGTCCTAGACAAAGGAGTCCATGCTCCAGAGTCAGGTATTATTGATCCAGAACTTTTTTTTAGCTATCTTTCAAAGGAGATAGATGGTTCAGAATCTATTATCCCTTTGATAACCACAAAAAGTCTTTCTTAAATATGGAGTCAAGAGAATTTAAACCGTTTGGATCAGTAAGTGCCTTAACCCTTGGTGGCGGTGGCATTGGTAATGTCTGGGGTGAGACTTCCAAAGAGGAGAGCATCGCATCTGTTCATCTGGCTTTAGAGTCGGGAATCGATCACCTAGATGTTGCTCCAATGTATGGAAAAGGAGAAGCTGAGAGAGTCGTAGGTGAAGCTATAAAAGAGAGAAGCAGAGATAGTTTTAGACTAACGACAAAATGCGCGCTCGGCAGTATGCCTGATGAGGAAGTCTATGACCGCTTCAATACATCATTGATACGGAGTTTAGATACCATGGGCACTGATTACGTTGACCTCTTTCTTCTTCATTCCCAGCTAATAGAGAATGATCATGAATCTCAAAAACCCGATTCATCTTTTGTTGCCACTGGAAACCTAACAACCTTAAAAAGCTTTTACGATGCCGTTGTGCCAGCGATGGAGACCTTAAAAAAAGAAGGTAAGATCTTGAATTGGGGTATTGGTCCTGGTCAAGAGGAGGCTGTGTGCGATGTGATCAATTCTACAACCCCTCCGGATGCAATTCAGTGTGGAGTAAATGTTTTGAATTCATTGGGAGCGATCGGGTACGCCAGCATAAAGCCAAATCCAAAATTGGTTCTAGACGAAAGCAAAAAAAAAGACATTCCCATTTTGGCTATTCGAGCTGTTCAAGCTGGCGCACTGACCTCAAAAATGGATCGAGAGCCACATCCAAGCGGGTTTGATCATCCTGATTTTGCTGATTATGAAAAAGCTCAACCGTTTCGTGAGCTTGCTGAAGATTGGGGAGAATCTCCTGCTTCTCTTGCTCATAGATATGCTTTAAGTATTGATAAAGTAGGTTCTGTCATTTTAGGCATTAAAAATAGAGAGGAATTGATCGAGTGCTTAGAGGCAGAAAAAAAAGGTAGACTTGATACAGAGCAAATTTATACTCTAGAAAATTTATTTAATTAGAATGAAAAAAGGATATAAAAAACCTAATCTCGAATCTAAATATTATCATGAGCTTTTTGAAAGCCTTCCTCCCCTTGTAGGTAAAACCATAGTCATTACAGGAACTACCTCTGGTACCGGATACACCGCAGCTGAAGCATGCGGCAAACTAGGCGCAAAAGTTGTTCTTTTAAATAGACCTTCAGAAAGGGCTAAAAACTCATTTGAAAAATTAAAAGAGACAACTTCCAATGGATCTTTTCATTCGATAGATTGCGACTTGCAAAGTTTTGCTGCAGTGCGGGAATGTATCCCCAAAATTAATGAGCTTTGTTCAGAGGGCATTGATGTGCTCTGCAATAATGCTGGAGTGATGGCGCTCGAAGACATGCCAACTGGCGATGGGTACGATATTCAAATGCAAACCAATCACCTTTCACACTTTTTATTAACGAAACTTTTATGGCCGCTGCTTGAAAGAGCTGCAAATGAAAAAGGCGAAGCAAGAGTAGTCAACCACTCTAGCGGAGCAAGACATTCTGTAAAAAAACTTGAACCACAATTTTTAGAGCAAAAAGGCGGATCTCTCGGAGGAAACGGTAAAAGTATGTTTTTTGGCGGTGGTAGATGGATACGTTACGGGCAAACAAAATTGGCAAACGCAGCTTATACTGCAGCTATGCATGAAAAATTGCAAAATAGTGGTTCAAAGATTAAAGCTATCGTTGCACACCCTGGTCTTGCGGAAACTGATCTTCAAAATACCACGGTTAAAGAGGGTGGTTTAGGCAGATGGTTCACAGCACAATTTATGAAATTTGGTCAGTCTCAAGAAGATGGAACTATGGGCATTTTGCGAGGCATAGCTGACCCTTCAATTGAATCTGGAACATTCATTGGCCCTAAAGGCATGAAAGGACCGGCCACTACCTTTAAATTAGAGGCAAAATACGACAATCCTGAAACTAGGGAGATGATTTGGAAAAAAAGTTGCGCAGCAATTGATGAAAACTTTTCTATCTAATTTGTCCAAAAATTAGATTCAACTTCATACTTTTAAATTTCTTCGTACAAATGTACTATTGCGATTGTGAAAGCAAAAAATTTTGATCTAGAAGCCTTAGATAGGGATTATCTATTCCATCCTATTACTAATCTCAAAAGTCATATGACTGAAGATGTGCTCATTTTGGAAAGTGGTGAAGGTATTTATATCTTCGATAAAGATGGAAAAAAATACATTGATGGTCTTGCCGGTCTTTGGTGTACTTCACTTGGTCATGGTGTCACCGAACTGGCAGATGCAGCTAAGGAACAGATGTCCAAGCTTGGGTACTCAACTTTATTTGCTTCAAAATCTCACGAACCTGCAATTCTTTTGGCTGAAAAATTGATTGAAATGTCGCCTTTTTCATCAGGAAAAGTTTTTTTTGGTCTCTCAGGCTCTGATTCTAACGATACACAGTATAAGTTATTCACTTACGCAAATAATAAGCTGGGGAAAGAGAAAAAGAAGAAAATGATTGCGAGAAAAAAAGGGTATCACGGAGTTACTGTTACCAGCGCAAGTATGACTGGATTGCCAAACCAACATAAATTATTTGATTTACCACAAGAAAATTTTATTCATACTGAAACCCCGCACTATTTTAAAGAAGGCAAAGATGGGGAGACTGAAGAAGAATACGTCAGCCGCTTATCAGAAGCTTTAGAACAATTAATACTTGATGAAGGGCCAGAATCCATTGCTGCAATGATCGCTGAGCCTTTAATGGGGGCTGGCGGTGTCATACTTCCCCCAGAGGGTTATTTCCCAGCTATTCAAACTGTCTTAGATCAATACAATATCCCTTTAATTGCCGATGAAGTGGTCACTGCGTTTGGAAGAACAGGCAATGCGTTTGGTTCTGAAACATATGAAATAAAACCAACTTCGATGACCATAGCCAAAGCACTCTCTTCTGGCTATATCCCAATTAGTGCAGTTATTGTGAACGATGAATTATTTGAGCCCATCAAAGAAGCTAGCGGAGACATAGGAGTTTTTGGTCACGGCTATACTTATTCTGGCCACCCTGTTTCTTGTGCAGTTGCTCTTAAAACGTTAGAAATTTATGAGCGAGATAAGGTTTTTCAACACGCAAAAAAAGTAGGCGAATACTTTCAAAATTCTATAAAAGAAATCCTCAAGGAAGACTACGTTGGTGAAGTCAGAGGAATTGGTTTGATTGCTGGTATTGAATTGTACAAAGATCCTTTAAACAAGATCGCTTTTGAAGAAGCAGGCAAAGCCGGCAAAATTTTAAGCGATACCTGTCAAAAGAATGGTCTTATTGTGAGGCCCATACTGGACACCGTTGCTCTCTGTCCGCCCTTGATTATTTCTGAAAAGGAAGTTGATGAGCTTACAGATAAACTAAAAAAGTCTTTGCAAGAAGCAAAAGATGAGATAATGAAAGTTCATTAATATGATGGTAGGAGTCATAAATGGATTGTGGATGCGGAAGAAGTCCAACTGGTAAATGCATAGGTTGGCATAAGCTATCTGAAGAAGAATACCAACAAAAGCTAAAAGAATACGAAGAAAAGAAAAATAGCTCTTCTTGATAATTCCCACTTAGCCTCAATATATTTATCATGGGTAAATTAATCGATGGCAAGTGGGATAAACGTTCTATCATCACCAGCGATGAAAAAGGTGCATACGCTCGTTTACCGAGAACGTTCGAAAATAATATTTCAGCCGATGATGCTGTCTACACTCCTGATTCAAACAGATATCATTTATACGTAAGCTATGCCTGTCCTTGGGCTACAAGAGCGCTTATTTATCGGAAACTTAAATCTTTGGAAGATCATATATCTGTGGATGTGGTGCATCCCGATCTTCTAGAAGAGGGTTGGGCTTTTGATAACAGTTATCCTGGAGCTACTAAAGAATCCTTGTATGGATTCAAATTTTTAAGAGATCTTTATCAAAAATCCGATCCTAACGTGACTACGAGCGTGACTGTGCCTGTTTTATGGGACAAAAAAACAGAAACCATAGTTAACAATGAATCTTCTCAGATTATTCGAATTTTTAATTCTGCATTCAATGAATTAACCGGAAACAATGAAAATTATTATCCCGAGCATTTGCAAGAAGAAATAGACATGCTAAATGATTGGATCTACAACTCGGTGAATAATGGTGTCTACAAGAGCGGGTTTGCAAAAACTCAAGAAAGTTATGATGAAGCAGTGACTGATCTTTTTAAAGCATTGGATGAATTGGATCAAAGACTCGCAAAGTCAAAGTACTTAATTGAAGATACTTTAACTGAAGCAGATCTAAGGCTTATTCCAACATTGCTTAGATTTGATGTAGCTTACGTAACGCACTTTAAATGCAACATCAAAAGAATCATCGACTACAAGCATCTTTCACGATATGTTAACGACTTAATGACCATTCCAGCGATCAAAGATTCAACCAAGTTTGATCACATAAAACGACATTACTATTTCAGCCATAAAGAAATAAATCCTTATCGAATTGTTCCCGCTGGCCCTGAGCTAATTATTTAATTAGGCTCTTGTTCGATATTCGCACAACCCATTAAAACTAAGATCTGTGCCAGGACTACAAATCGCATTTATGTAGAAAGAATCTGTTTTATAAAATCCACTTCGTTTTGATCGTAGGGCGAACCGTCTTGGCGAAAAATATCATGAAACCAAACGTCGGGTTCCGGTATGGATTCACTTTCCTCAATAAAATCTCCTTTATCTTTAAGCTCTTTTATCTTAAGAATAGTTTCCCAACCAAAATGAGTCTGACTTTTACCTGCAACAAGGCCCCAGTTATAGGCTCCTATGTTATTCTCTTTAAAGATAGGCAATGTAAATTCAAACGTCGTACCAAATTCTCTTGCCATGTATTCGGTACATATAAGAGGCCTACCAATTTCTTTTAGTTCTTCAATTATAGGAATCACCTTTTGGTGTTCATAGACATGGAAAGTAATGACATCTGATTTTTCTTTATTGGTCTGAATATTTTTATTTCCAATCGTTCCATCAAGGCAGGCAGTCAGAGGCTGAGATGGACGTACTTCAAAGGCCCAATCCCAAACTTTTCTTAAAAGAATATTAGATT
>CACFKX010000016.1:0-20024 GCA_902566955.1 uncultured SAR86 cluster bacterium
AGAGGTTGTTTGCCAAGTTTAGGAAAAGGTCTGTGACAGTCGTCGAAGAGAACTAAGATAGGCCTTATATTATAATCTGAACAAAGCATGAGAATCTCATTTAACCTTTTTTTAAAATTTGCTTTATCTTGCCAGAGCAAATCATGAAGATAAATTCGTAAACTATTAAAACCGATATCATCCGCCCAACCGATTTCTTTTTTATTTGTCTCTGTATCAAAACTATCCTCTTGAAACATTTCTAACTGATTGATGGCAGTGCTTGGAAGGTAATTACATCCCACTAACCATTCATGTTTTGAGTACCATTCGTTAATGTCTTTTTTATTCCACACTATGAATTATTTAAAAATATTTTCTGTATATTTGAGGAATGTTTCCTATAGTCTGAAACGATAGAAGAGAGAAATTCATGTTTTTTCTCATACGACATGGAAAAGATATCGACACCTTCAGTGCTTTCTACAAAAGCTTTGTTTGGATCTTTCCCAGCAAGCAATGAGTGTAGGGAACCGAGAAAGTTCCATCGATAAGTTTCTCTAATATTCTCAAATCGATCTAAAAGCTCTAAAGGGTCTCCCTCTAGTTCTCCTTCCTTGATGGCTTGTTTGATCATGTTATCGGTAACACCTTTTGTATTTTCATTCCAAAGCTTCATTAAAAACGTAGGATTTTCCGCGACCCATTCAAGAATAGGAGACCCGTAAAAAGCATGGAATTGAAAGTAATTCCTAATAAAAATCTGTTTTAGAGGACTAGTTTCATGACCTGTTAAATCAATTACAAAATCTTGAATACTGATGATCACTTCCTTCGTTATTTCTTCAAAAAGATCTGTGATATCTGAAAAATGATTATAAAAAGTACCGTAGCCTAACTCGGCTTCTTTGGTGACTTTAGTAACGTCTATGTTTTTATAACCATCCCTTTCAATAAGGCTTGCTGCAGCTTTAATTAACTTATTTCGGTTGGTTGCCTTTCTAGTTTGCATGTTGTCATCTTACATAAAAATGACAAAAAAATGACTTTATGTCGATTTATTTTTTTCTGCTAGAGCCTTGATGAATTTAGGACCGATTCCACAACAGCCACCTATTATGGATGCTCCAAGATTTCGCCATTCCTCTGCAAATTCTAAAAACTTTTCAACTGACAAATCTCTTACTGATACCTGAACGTCGTTATCTAGGGTCCAACCATCAGGAACATTAAAGACATTTGGATAGCCGCCTATTGGTTTTTGAGTTAATTCTTTCAATTCTTTAAACCCCTCAGTAATCGCATTGGGATCGGTGCAGTTGAACAAGTATGCTTCAGGCTCTATCGAAGCAGAAGCTTTGAAAGCTTCCTTGATGGACTCTCCGCTCCGCAGTTTATTTTTTTGATCTTCTTTAAGAGACCATGCAATCCAAACAGGCTTTTCGTTATCAAGATTGTGTAAAGCTTGCATGACATGTTGCATCTCTTTGATCGATGACATAGTTTCACAAATAAAAATATCAACATACGGAGTAAGCTCTTTTACGAGAGTTTCATAAATTGGAACAGCTTCTTCTGAATCTATGACAAGATCCGGTCGGTAGCTTTCTTCCAATGGAGGCAAGGAACCAGCAACAATAACTTCTTTTTTGGAATCTTGAACAGCTTCTCTTGCAAGTTCACCGGCAAGACGAATAAGAGCCGGCATTTTATCTACAGCATTTTTTTTAGACAGATAACTTGGAATGGTTGAGTAGGTATTGGTGATTATTAGGTCAGCACCTGAATTGATGTATTCCAAATGAACTTCTTTAACCAGCTCTGGCGCATCTATTAGGTACTGAGCAGACCAAAGACCTGAAATCAAATCGGATCTTCTGGCTAGCAGCTCGTTTCCCATGCTTCCGTCCATTATAATCATAATTCTTTTACTTTAATTGTTATCTAAAGCGGTGTCGTCGGTAGAGAATAAAGCAGTTTGTTCAGGCCTAATGGAACTTATCCAGATGGGTGTGGACCAAGCACGTTCTTGAATGAACATAGGTAAATCTTTTCTGATTGTTGAGCCTGTTTTTATGGCATCCCAGGTTGACCATCGACAGCTTGGATTCTCCAATACTCTGACGTAATAAAAGTTTTTTTGAGTCGGATCATAATTCTCATCGGTCCAAATAGTTTTTAATTCAGCGGCACCTTTATCCATTGAGAAGGCGCAAGTTTCTATATCAACTTTAGCTCCATTATCGGGGCAACGATTAGTCTCAGGATCAACTTTTAGGTCATTTGAACAAACCACATCGATGACTTCTTCGTTTGGCATAGCATCGAACTCATCTATTGTTCCTTTGATGATTTGAATTCTTTGAAGTGGAGCACCATTTTTATCCCTTTGCGCCCAAACAATGAAGGAAGGCTTTTCAACTGAATTATAAGCAAGATCACCGCCCATGCTTACGCCTTTTTCATATGCCATAGAAATGATTTCTTCATCACTCAGATCCAGATCATCTAGGCCGAAGCCTCCAAAGAATCTTAATTTAATTCTTGTACCTGAAGTTGCGTAAGTTTCCTTTCTTCTAAAGCCAGCAAAAATAGACTCTCTGGTATTTTCTTCAGCCCAAACTGCTGCAATTCCAGACGCTCCCCAACGGGAGTAGAAAGTATCTAAGAAATATTCTTCATCTTGTTCAACGAATCGATAGAGACCTTGGGTGTTAACCGATGAAGTAATCTGATCAATGTCTTCCTTAGCAAGGGTGGTTGATCCTCTGAGGAAAGTTTCACCGTCAAGCAGACCCACTTTTGACCAATAGTTTGATTCATCGTATGAGGAAGCAGCTGTGTGCGTATCACTGGCTCCCACTAAACCAAATTTATACGGATTACCTTTTCCTTCCCATTCTGCAAGCATTCCGCGTAGATAAGCATCTCTGACGTAACCCCCGTATGGAATAGAATAAATATTTTGTCCAATTCTCGAAGGAAAGATTTCAAAATTAGCCCACTCGTCATTAGGCGATAAAAGAGGATGAGTTTCTGAAGTTCCTTTAACCTGAGTCACCTCTACAAGAGGTTCATTCCGCATCCTAAATTCTGCGTACTCTTTATCAACAACATCTCCGTTCCATTTTTCATCTTCAAACATCTGACCATTCGAGCCGTTACTGTTATGTGGTATTGCTATGCTATCGATGCCTTTTTCATCTCTCAGCATATCCATCCAAGTCCATAAATCTTCAGGATTTATTGAGTCAATTCGTGAAAATGGCCTGGTCGGCACTTTCGAACCTTCAAAAATTACGTTTCTGTGAAGATTTTCTGAATTCGCCATTGAAGATGTGAATTCATAAGCAATAAAAGTTGTTAATTTTCCTGGTTCATAATTTTCTTCAGCTGAGCGAGCCACATCCGCCCACGCTGCTAGATGCGTTCCATGATCGTACATATCGCTTGCTAGAGACAAATTATTCGTTCGCCATGCATTGAAAGCACCAATCAGATCATAATTTGTCAGAGTTCTGACCATATTTCTAAAAGCACCAACCCTTTGCGGAATTGAGTCTAGATTTACATTTTCAATAGCATTAAGATCATGAAAGTGATCCGCACCAGGAAGCTTAGAGGCTTTAGATCCAACTTCAGCCCAACCGGGGACCATGCCCATGAAAAAACCATGATCAGTAACAGCAAAGAAATCTAAAGGTTCTTGTAATTGTTGATCAAATCCTAATGGATGCTTAATAGACTCACCACGGGCAAATCGATAAGCATCGTCTGGAGTAGCGGTCGTGCCAAAAATATAGGCATCAAAAGAATGCTTGGTATGAACATGGAGATCTCCAAAAAAAACGTCCCTATCTTCACTGTAAGCAGGCCTGGCATTCTCTCTTTTACTTAAGTCTGCCTCTTCTGAAAAGTCTTTTGTCTGTTTGAGTGAGTCTGAACAACCAATGAAAATGATTGTTAGTGATATCAGTAAAACTTTAAACATTTTTTCCCCTTAAAAATCTTGCAGATAGTCTTTAATTCTCTAATAAATTATCACAAGAATGAGAGGAAAAATATGACATATTTAATGTCAAAAGTGAACAAGTTATTAGGTTTGAAAACAATTCAAATCTCAATTGAGATTTTGCCAAAATGTTTATTATCCATTTGAAATTGAAATGCTTCTCCTAACTTCTCTAATTTAAAAGTATCGCTAATTATTGGCCTGATATCAGTTCCATTAAGGAAGTCAACCATATCTCTTTGAGATTTTTGGCTGCCCATGGATATTCCTGAAGTTCGAAGTTGCTTAGCGAAAAGTCTTGGCAATAGTATTTCACTGGTATTGCCGTCTAAGATTCCTATGATGGAAATATGGCCGCCTAATTTGGCGCATCGAATTGATTCATTGAAAGATTCTCCTCCTGCAACTTCAACGACATGATCTACCCCTTCATTCGCCGTTAACTTCAAGACTTCTTTTCCCCACTGAGGATGTTCTTTGTAATTAACAACTTCATCAGCGCCTAGGGATTTTAATTTTTCAGCTTTTTCATCAGAAGAGGTCGTCGCAATTACATTTGCTCCATGAGCCTTAGCTAATTGAAGAGCAAAAATGGAAACACCGCCGGACCCTTGGACCAAAATTGTTTCGTTTGATTGAAGGTTTCCTTCTTCCATTATTGCTCGCCAAGCAGTGAGTCCTGCGCAAGGTAATGTAGCTGCTTCTTGCAAAGACCAATCATTAGGAATCGGAGTCAATGCATTAGCTTTAATGGTCATGTACTCACTTCCATAACCGTCTTCGTTATCTCCAATGAAGCTAAAGTATTCATATTTTGGTGGACCATCTATCCATCTCGGGAAACTCACGCTCATCACTTGATCTCCGGTTTTCCATTCATTGACCGACTCTCCGATTTCTTCAACGGTACAGCCAGCATCACCAAGAGGTACTCTCTTATCTTCAGTAGGAATAAAACCAATAGCGACAAGAAGGTCGTGATAATTCAGGCTACTATGAGAAACTTTTAAAAGAACCTCATCGCTCAAAGGCTTTGGTTTTTCTGCATCTACAAATTTAAGGTTATCTAGCCCGCCGGGTTTTTCTATTTCTATTCTTTTCATATTTAATATTCCCAAAAAAGCATAAAAAAAAGCTTTTTTAATAACTTTGAGTTACATCTATATAAATTCAATATTATTTTGCCTGCATTTCACAAAATTGCACTCTTTTCGATCATTTTGAGATTGTCCATTACATATAATGCTGTTGTTTCTAAAGACATATTAACTTTAAACAGGAGTATAAAAGATGATTAATTTCCAAGTTTTCACCGGAAGCGTAGGATTAGCTTTCTGCTTGGGATTTTTGATTTACATTGGCAGCCTAGGATTGGCAAGTTTTAGCCTAGTTTAATCAAACTAACTATAAGAACATTTCCCCCTAGACCCTTCAGTTCTCCCAATACATACCTGAAGGGTCTAATCTCAAGCAGAACATTATGGATTACGAAACCTTTCAAAAACTCAGAAACCTTTTGATCATGTTGTTCTTCACGACAGGTTTCTCTATCGGGTACTTTATATCTCAAGTTATCATATAGCGTGACTAACCGCTGCGCTAACTGCAAAAAGAAACTTCCTCTGCATTTTTTTGAAAAGGACCGCCACGGTCTGATGGGATTAAAAAGTGTTTGCAGGCCTTGTTTCTCTTCTCTATCTGCTAAGACGAGCAACTAAGCTGCTGGTTCTGGTATTCCTTTGGAGCAGGCTTACAATATTTCTCCATCGACTTGCCCAGATCATCAAAAGGGTTGCTTAACACTTTAACCAATTGATCTATCTTCTCTGATTTTCCTTCCTCTGCATCTTCAATAGCTGATTGTGCTAGATAGTTTCTGAGAATATATTTTGGATTATTTTCATGCATTACAGATATTGATTGCTCAATGTTGTTTTCATCTTTGCCTAATCTAGCTTTATAGGAAGCAAGCCAAGAAGAAAAGTTACCAGATAATTTTAAATCGTCTGAAGAAGTGATGATCATAGATAGGTCTCTGAAAGTATTAGTATAGTCAAGTTTTTCTGTTTCCATAATCTCAAATAGCCCAAGAAGAAGATCGTAGTCGCTATCCAAAGCGCTTTTAAAACCAAGTTTCTTTCGATATTTTTCAATCAAGGAATCGTAAAAATAATCATTAAATTTATTCAGAATATCTCTTAACTCAGTCTCACTGAAAAGGTCAATCAAAGCGGAGGCAAGAGCATAGCAATTCCATTCCGCAATGCTTGGCTGATTTGAAAAGCTATAGCGTCCTTGTGAATCGGTATGGTTGCAAATGTAGTTAGGGTTATAAGTTTCCATGAAAGCGTACGGACCGTAATCAAAAGTCTCGCCGAGAATGGACATATTATCGGTATTCATAACTCCATGATTGAATCCAACACTTTGCCAAGCTGAAACCATATGAGCCGTTTTTTTCACTGTTGCATCAAAGAATAATAAGTATTTATCAGAATCTTGTTTTGTATCTGGGTAGTAGCAGTCAATTACATGATCAAGTAACGTTTTTACGCCATCTGCAATTTTATTGTGATGAAAATATTCAAAGTGTCCAAATCTAATATGAGTTTTCGCAGTTCTAACAATCATTGCTCCACGTTCAGTTTCTTCACGCATCACCGGTTCGTTGCTGCCGAAAAGCATTAAAGATCTTGAGCTTGGAATGCCTAACCCAAACATGGCTTCGCCGCATAGGTGTTCTCTTACCGATGACCGGATAACGGCTCTGCCATCACCAAACCTAGAATAAGGAGTTTTTCCCGCACCTTTTATATGAAGATCAACAAGTCCTTCAGACGAATCAATCTGACCAAATAGGATTCCACGGCCGTCACCTAGCTGATTGACCCAGTTACCAAATTGATGGCCCCCGTACACCATTGCTAAAGGAGAAGATTTACTGAAATTTTTATTTCCATTAAAAATTTGCATTAATTCCTCTGGGTTGTCTTGGATACCCAAACTTTTTGCTAAGTCATGATTAAAGTGAAGCAAAAAAGGCTGATCAAACGAAGACCAACTTTGCTTTGTATAAAAATTACTAGGTAATTTGGAAAAAGGATTTTCAAATTTTATGTTTTCAAACATTTTTTATTCTAAGAATGATAAAGCATCCAAGTGCAAAGCTTGCCAAGCTGACCTTTCTGCCATGACAGCAAACATTTCATCACCACGGTCTGTTCTCTCTACTATCATTGCAGATAATACTGCCATCAAAAAGCCTACAAACGAAGCACGTCGATAATCATCCCATGCTTGTTGAAAACTATAATTATCACTAACTCCAAGTAAATCGTAATAACCCTTGACTAAATCCTCCTCACTCTTAGCTCTTTCGTTAGGTTCTCGAAAACTAGTCGATATGCAATAAGCTACATCGTTTAAAGGCAACCCGACTGCAGCAGTTTGCCAGTCTAGAAGGATTGCTCTGTTATTTTCATCTGTGAAGAGCAGATTATCCAACCTCAAATCACCTTGAACCAATGTCATTGGTCCTTCTCTAACATCAGCATATTTTTCGTAATTGGACAATAAAGTATCACCCATCTCAAAAATATCTTTTGAAATTCTTCCTCGATACCTGTTCTTCCACTCAGGATAGACGGCTGGCAAAAGATCGGCAGCAAATTTTTTTCTTTCTTCGCTGATGCCATAGGTAAGCCAAGCATAAGTTAAAAGAGTTTCATCGTTCCAATAACTTTTGTGAAGTGCTGCAGCTTCTTTTAAAACCATCGCAACTTCATCGGCGGAGCAACCTTCCATTTGAGGAATTTGTTTGGCAGGGTACATATCCTCGAGCAGTAAGATGCCATCCCTTGTTTCTGAATCGTAATCTGCAAAGTAAGGTTCCGGTACTCGTGCAGAGCACCTTGCAGATAAGTGTTTATAGAAAGATACTTCTATTTCATATAAATTAAGATTTCTTGCGGTATCTCTACTTGAAGAATCCTCTGCAGGACATTTGGCAATTAAAGAAGCAGGAGAATCTTTTGCATTAATCCAGTCTAAGTTGATTCGATAACAATCTCCTACCTGACCTGATCCTACTGGTTCAAAGTCAAAACTATCTAGATCAAATTCTTCTCTATTAAACAAATTCGAAATAAATTCTTTTGTAAGCTGATTTGGATGATCCAACATTTTAAATATCTTGAATTATTGATTTTATGGGTTCATATGAAAATTCATCAATGTTGCAATTGAAATAGAGTGATAAATTTTCAAAAATAAAACTTTCGTTCAATCTTTTTTTAGTCTCATCCCGTTCCTTTTTATTTAACCAAAAGTTACTCCAAATGAAATCAAATCTTTCATTACCTAAAAATATCAATCTATTTCCATCAGTAATTTCTACGTTATAGCGATGTGAATTCGAAAAAATTGCAGGATTTGCATCATCTACAGTTGAGAGAATCGTTAAAGCTAAATTAAGATCATTATCGTCTTTGAAATTGCAAGATACGAACATTGAATAATGAGGCGGAAGACCCAACCATTCTACATCCGGCTCTTTGGTAGAAACTATTTCAGTCACTTCTTCAATCTCTTCATTGCAAGATAAAACTTTGCTAAATCTGGAGCCCCATCTTTCTTCATAAAGCTCTTGCCACATCAACTCAAATTCATCTCTTGTTTCATAGTCACTCCAAGTTTCGCTCCAAATAAGAATTTCCGTTTTATTCTTTTGAAACAAAGATGACCTAATCGATGGATTTTCTAATTCCTCCATCACCTCATTCCATCCTCTCAATAAAACTTCGAGATTTTTTTTAGAAAAAGCTTCTCCTTTAGTGCAAGTTTTATAGACATTTATGCCGCTTGTTTGAGGAAATACTTCTTCCATCGAATCAATACCTATAATTAATCTATCCTCATTTTCAATAACTTCACTCTGACAGCTAAGCAGAAAAAGGATTATCAAAATTGCTGAACAAACTAGCCAGTTGTTGGTTTTCATATATCTTTCATTTTAGCATTCCATAACAATTGATTTTTCACTATAGTTAAAGGCCGTAAAAAATTTTTTTAGGAGAGATATATGAAATTTTTACAACTAATGGCATTGCTGGTTTTATCCAGTTTTATTTTTACTCAGAATGCCCCAGGAGATGGAGCCTTCTCAACTTTTCACGTTAAAGCTGAAAATCCAACTGAGTACGCAAATTATCTAAAAGAGAATTCACAACTTTTAGGAAATCAAAACCCAGTTGCTGCAGGTACATGCATTACAAGAGCAGGAAGTAGATACACTGGAGAAATGTTTGTATGGCAAGCTTTTAATAGCATGGAGGAAGCAATGGATAATACAACTGCTTACGATCCCTACTCTGCTCCTTTCGCCTTGAAACAAATGAGGACACCTCTTTATTCATCTTTTTGGAAACCACTTAAGTCTTTCAACATAAGACCGAAGAGTTTTGAAAGAGTCAACAGAGTTATCGTGCAACCTGAGAACTTATTAGAATACATTCAAGTAGCAACGATGTTTGAACAAGAACTTCAGAAATCAAATCCTGGCTTTGTTTTGGGAATCTTTCAACCATTAGGTGGCGGCGCAGAAGAAGCAGTTGCAAATCAGTACATGGTTAGGGGGTTAACAGATACTCCAGGAGAACACGGGAAATTCGCAGATGATTTTTTTGCGGGCAACGTAACCTGGGCTGCCATGTATCAAAAACTACTTAGTTTAGGAACTATAATTGATGACAGTTATGACGAGTGTGAAATTCTTTACACGGCTGAATAATTTATTAGGAGATATTATGAAAATATTTAATTTAATTTTAATCATGGTCTTAGCAAATTTCACAATTGCTGATGATCATGTTTCCGCAAGCTCTGCTGCAGGAGCAGGCTTGCCTGAAGGTGGATTTTCTACATTTCATGTAGTTGCTGAAAATCCTTACGAATACATCGAAGCTCTTAAAGCAGCTCCAGAGGCATTAGCAGCCGGTGGAGGAGATGTTGTTGGCTATTGTATGACTATGACTGGTCATGATTATCCAGGTGAAATGTTTATTTGGAATGCTTATTCCAGTCTAAAAGATGCACTATCTTCCTCTGCAGGCCTTTCTTATAATCCTTACGATGCACCAAAGCAGCTTCAAAATATGAGAAAAATTTTGTATACAAGTGCATGGAAGCCTTTGACACCATTCGAACTCAAACCTGGATTTGAAAGAGTCACTAGAGTGATGGTTAAGCCTGAGAATACCCAAAAGTTTCTTCAAGCTACAGAAATGGTTCAGGCCGCTATAAATGCTTCGGGTTCTGAATTTGAAATGGGTGTTTTTCTACCTTTAGGAGGAGGATCCAAGGAAACTACTATGATGTTAAGAGGTATTGCTCCTGACGGAGAATCTTTTGGTTCTCTTTATGAAGAAGGTTATGGCGGAGCAGCATGGGGACAAGCATTCTTAGGAATGATGGCTTTAGTAGACGAAATAGTTAGAGACTCTCATGAACAGTGTGAGATTCTATACACAGCTGAGTAAGATTATGAAAAAGTTTTTACTATTATTCATGATTGCTGCCACAGGGAATCTTTTCGCTGACGGCCATGCTTCTCCACCCATGACTGCCCATTATGGGATTTCAACTTCGAATCCTGCTGCAGTGGTGGAATCTTTGCAAACGTTCATGGCGTCTGACTGCGCCAAAGAAATGCCAGCTCGAGTAACTCTGTTTGAGCCGCACTTCAATGGAGATAATGCAGCCACTCACATTCTTACCTTTAATTATCAAAATGGGAAAGGGATGGATGCAGTGCGTCAAACTTTTCAAACTTGTGCAGCTGCCCAACAATTTCTAGCTGACGGCGTAGGCGTCGTGACTCAGGAATATCAGATTCTTTCCACACCTATTTATGCCGGTGGAAGCGCTCCAGAAGCTAACGTTTACATGCTTTGGCAAATGAAAGTCTCGGACGAGGCCAAATATGCTGCTGCTTATAAAAAGATGATGGAAGCGCAAACAGAAGATGGCTTAGCCTCAGGAAGTTATGGCGTGAACAGAATCATGTCAGGAGGAGTTGATGGAATGACTCACTTTGCGTATATTTTTGGTTCGTCCATGGCTGAAATGACTGAAGCTTTGAGTGTTAGTCAAGCAAGTGAAAACTTTAAAACATTCGTCCAAGAAGTAGAATCAATCAGAGAAATCGTAACTGTTGACGCTGGATACACGTTAATCCAATATTAATTTTGGTTAAAAAAAAGGAAGGCTTTAGCCTTCCTTTTTTTATTGATGTGAATTAACGAACTATTCTTCCAGAAAATAAAGTTGAACCGTTGCAATCGTAAGCATCTCTTACCGCATTGCTTTCGGCTGATCCTCTTACGTCATCGTACCAACCGTCAACAGCTTCACCCCAATTGGTAAAAGAAGGATTTGTGAACAACCTCACAAAATCAAAAGGAAATTCAGCAGCATTTGTTCCTGAAGACGGTCTTATCAGCGCAGAGCTTGATTTAGAACCTTTTGAATGTCCTAGCTTAAGTTCTGCATTGGAAGCTAAGTAAGCATCGCTCAGGTTTTTCCCATCGTTTAAGTTACATGTGTAATAAGAAGCGCTGAAATTTTGATCCTCAAAATCATCGCGGTCGGTAACCGCATCCATCCACCATTGATAAGTTAGAATTTGAGTATCGCAGAACATTGGCCAAGCATCTCTCGATTTTTCTCCTGCATCAGAAAGCCACCAATCCATTGCTTTGCCTGCTTGAGTATTGTCTTGCCAAGTATTGACCCATAAAACATCGTACTCTGAAATATCAGTCTTAAAAAATGGCATCAACATTGTTGAACCCATTTCAATACCCGCTTTGTCCAACTCCTCATTAAAAAGTTCAACATATTCCTCAAGCGACTCCATACCTTTTCCAGGAAGAAATTTACATTGGCTGTATCCAGCAGTGAGAGGATCGGGCACTTCTTGTGAAGCAAGACTAATTGGTAGGCCAATTAATGCCGTAAGTAATATTATTTTTTTCATTTTAAATCTCCTATAACCAACATAAGACTAGCATGGGAGAAGAAGTTTTTTGAGTAAGAATTGTGACTTTAAAGTAAACCCTTTCCGACTAGGGCTCTGTTAACCAATATGGGGAAAGGAGCTTCTTCGATGATCTCCTTTGCGGGATTCATTTCGAGAATCTCCTGCGCTGATTTACCTTGGCCAACTAAAGCATCTATTCTGTTGTTTACTGCTACGAGCTTCATTAAGAAACTTTTAATTGTATCTTTATCAGCGACAGGTCCATGACCTGGAACAACAATCGTATCGTCATCGATCAGCTCAAGTACTCTATAAAGGGAAGAAATCATGCCTTCGAGGGTTCCGCCGTTATCTGCATCGATAAATGGCAGTCCATCTAAGTTTGTTAAATCTCCAGTATGGATAATATTGGCTTCTTTAAAGAAAATAACCGTATCGCCAGTGGTGTGAGCAGGACCAAAGTTCATTAGCTTAATGGTTTGACCATTTAAATTTAGATCAAGAGTATCTTTATAAGTGACGGTCGCTAACGCTTCTTTTTCATAGGGCTGCTGTGGATAAACAGCACCGACTAAGTTAATTGAAGCTCCAGACTTCATATAATTAAGAGAGTTTATGTGCGCATAAATTTCTGCGCCTAAAGGACCAAAAGCTCTATTTCCATCAGCATGATCAAAATGCCAATGTTTATTGATAATATGATTTATACCCGAACCTCCAAGAGACTTTATTTTTGCCAGCAAAGCTTCATAGATTTGTGGGAACTGTGAATCAATTGCAAGAACGCCATCTTCTCCAATTGAGATTAAGATATTTCCTCCGAAACCAAAAATTACATGAAAATCTTTTTTAATCGTTTCATGACTTATCAAGGAAGGATCGAAGGTAAATCCAAAAGCATCTAGAACCTCCTTTTGGCCTTCAGCATAAACGTTAAAATCTGGCAGTTTAACTTCACTGCAAGACAGCAATATGATTACAAGCGAACAAGGTATAATTTTTTTTAAATTCATTTTCATTTTTATACTAGCAAAATATTTAAAATGCTGAAAACAAAAATCATTTTGGGATATCTAGGATTTATACCTTTCGCCTTATTCACCATTTTACCTTGGATCCTAGGAGAAAATTGGCTAAGGCCTTCTTTAATAAGTTTGGTAATTTACGGAGCAATGATCCTCTCCTTTTTAGGCGGGATTATTTGGCAATCTTCTAAGAAACAGTCCGACCTAGTATCCGGTATATTGTTCTCATTATTAGGATTTGTAGGCGTATTTTTGTTCACTGTTAACATTATGATTCCATTGGTGATGTTAACGATTTGTTTCCCGCTCTGCTATTTGCAAGAAAAAAGAATCAGTGACAGTTTTGCTGATGAAGACTACGCCAACTTAAGATTGAACTTAACTACGGGTGTTACAGCGTGTTTTGTCTTAAGTATCTTTTCAACGATAGGTTTGTTTACTCAATAATATACTGAGCAATCATTGATGCACTTATTGCCATCGCAGCAATGACCACAAAAGATAACATTCCAAGTGCGATGCGGACATTATCATCTGTCACATTTGTCAGATGACGATCGCGGAGACGATGCGATAATCTGACGCCGTAAAACATGACAATAAAAAAAACTAAGCCGCTTATGAAAAGCTTCACAAAAATCTATCGATCATTAGCCATACAAATACAGTGATTAAAATTGGCGTAACAATGAATTTATAATATTGGATTACAAAATTATCTTCGGGTTTCTTCATTAGAAAATTATAAAGGTTGGATTAATTCAGGTGAATTATTTTTTGGAGTATTAACCTTAGTACTGACAGGATAAAACTCGATTAAATCATCGAGCTCGCTTTCTAATTGATCTTCATTATTTAACCAATGATCACTCTCATCTTGAGTCAGTAAAACCGGTTGTCGATGATGGATTTGCTTAATACCTTTATTAGCTTCTTTGGTAACGATGAGACAGCCTTGATTATTAGCCAAACCCGCAAAATAGAATAGATCGTGATTAATATGATGATAAAAAGGTTGCTTGTGGGTACCATTATCTTGCCACTCATACCAACCGGTGGTGGGAACCAGACAGCGCATGGCACCTTTAAAAGAAGGTTTTTTATGCATGGTTTCAGACCGACAATTGATAAGGTGGAAGGGCTTTTTTGCCCACAGGGGACTATAAGACCAAGTTTTCAATGTAGGCTCGGGATCAAGGATGATTATTTCATTTGACGGAGCTACGTTAAAAGATACCTCTCTTTTTTCCCTTGGGATGCTCTCAAAGTCATTAGTTTTAGTTAATGTAAAGCGACCGCACATAATTATTGTCTTTTGCCGAGCTGATCAAAATTATTGAAAAACGTCCAAATTATTTCTGCAGAGTTTATGTCATACAAACCTGTGCCTCCGTTTCCATCTACTTCATAATTCTCTGGCCAATCATGGCCAACTCCTTCTAAGAAGTACAATTGAACTTCAACATCATTGGCACATTCAGAATAAATTCTATGCGTGCCGCTTACTCCGTTTGCAGAAATATCAGGCAACGCTTCAATGGAGGGCTCTATATTACAAATGTTGTTGCTAGACCAAAATTCCATAACATCTTCTATACCTTTGAAGCCTACCCCAGAAGCACTGACCGTACCATCATAAGGAACAACTGTATCCACAGATCCATGGATCTGCATCACCGAGGTTGGCTGTGCGCTGCAATTATCGTAACTAAAGACACTCATTGATCCAGTAACAGAGGCAATGGCTGAAATTTTTGAAGTGATATTGCAGGCAAGGTGATAGCTCATGAAACCTCCGTTCGACATTCCAGCGGAATAAAATCGATTTAAATCTATATTGTAATTTTGACCAACCCAATCTAGAACAGATTCTAAAAATTCGATGCTGTTCACTGAGTTTCCTGGACCAATTTCATCGGTGTTCCAGTGAGTACCTCCTTTTGTCTCATGTACTAAACCTTGAGGATAAATGACCACAAAGTCATTGATGTCGGCTTGTTTCATAAACCCTGTATAACTCATATTAGTCAAAGCTGTACTGGTATAACCGTGCAAACTAAACATGGCAGGATAAGATGACCCGACTTCAGAATAGTCTTCAGGAAGGTATACATAAAATTGCCTATCGGACGTATTACATCTTCTTAAGGTGCCTTCATATGGCGACGGATAAATGGTGATCGTTGCATTATAAGTTGTACACTTTGGATTAAATCCAGTCTCTAATGGAATAGAATTGCTATTATCTGAATTAGCAGATCCACCGCAGCCCAAAACTATCGAAAGAAGGACAAGTAAAAGAAAGGATTTATTCATAGCCCTCGACAATGGCATAAGCTCTCTCCGCTCCGCCATCGAGAATAGCAAGGGCTTGTTGATAATCATCACTTTCGTAGGCTTGCAAGGCGATTTCGTAGGACGGAAACTCGACGACTACATTACGCATAAATTCTGTACCTTCTTTTGTGATTTGCTCCCCGCCTCTAACTAAAAAAATGCCATTAAATTTTGCTATGACTTTTTCCGCTAATTTTCCGTAGGCTCCCTGCTTATTGCCATCAATTACATTTGCTTTTGCAACCCAATATCCTTTTTTCATTTTTTATTTTTTTATGTTAAGTTTTTTTTATGAACAAATTAAAGAAATTATTAATTACAACTATATTACTTCTTTTCTCAATAAGTATTTTCTCACAATCCTCTCCTGAAGGCAGTTGCGGGGGTTATGGAATCTCTGGAGGAAAGCTAGATATTAGCAAAGAGGATCAAATTTGTAGATTTGATAACCTAATGAAATTCACTTACAAAAATTCTCCTGAAAGGTTTATATATCCAGTTGGTAATACTGGCAACGAAATTGACATTTATAAGTCGTATGAAGAAATGATTTCAAAGTTTCCAGGAGATAAGCTAATTAATGAATTTGGCTTGAGAAGACTTTTAAAAGCCCACATGATTTTACAAAATCCTGATGTGGTTAGCTCTAAGTTAGTAAAAAAATTAGACAAAGTTGTAAAAAATATAATCGTTAGTCTCAATACAGAAAATCAAAAAGATCTAGCAAAACATACAAAAACTCTCAAAGGAGAAAAATCAGGAATTCATCATGTTAGCGGTAATGGTTATAAAGCTTATTTTGCAGAATTAAGTTTTGCTAATAATATTCAAGAAAAATTAATTGCCGAACAAAAAAGACTTGAGCAACAAAAAAAGAAAGAGGAAAAAGCAAGATTTGCTTCAAATTACGCAAATCTATTTTCTGATTCAGGCAAACCTTTGTCGGAAAAAACTGTAAATAAAAAAGATGATTTTGATGAACCATATAAGGTAACAGAATATTATTTTAGTTCTGGAGGAAGGGAACATGAAGTCGTTTTCTTTTGTGATAGGGACATCTCGGAAACAGCGTCATTTAATATAATTTTTAACTTGTCCAGCAATGTTGGTCTGAAATTGACGGGGGTTTATAAAGGTATGATTCCTAATATCAAATTTCGACATTCCGATGGAGAAACATTTAGTTTAGATGAGATAGCTATGTATGATTATTTGAAACCAGGTTCTATGACTACACTGAAGTCTGACAGAGAGTACTGGATTTTATCTGCTTCTCAAGATGTTTTTAAAGAACACTATCTAAAATATCTCAGGAATTATAATAAAGGGTACACTGGAGAATTTACCTTATCTATCCCAGTAACTTCTTTGTTAAGTTCAGATGAGCGGGATGTTTATACTTTCAATCCATTCCATGTATCTTGGTACAAATCATACATGAATAAATGTGGGTGAAAATAGAAGTTAATCTTTTAAAGCTTTTTCAATATCAGGTTTGAAGTAAGTGTCCGGCTTCATAATTTTGCCGTGTTCATTTTTGATGGCTTTGCCATCGGGAAATTTGCTCATGTTGGATGCTTTTACTTCTTGCCAGACTGAATCAAAATCAATACCGCAGCTGTTACACATTCCCATAATGACCCAAACCATATCGGCAAGGCCGTCGGCTACTTCTATCAAGTCGCTGTTTTCAAATGCAGATAATGTCTCCTGATACTCCTCAGTAATCAAATCCATATACAAACTAGCTTGATCGCCTTCTAAGGATAATTCCGATCTAACACCTTGTTCTCCAGATTTCATAAATAGTGCAACATCGTTTTGATAAGACATACATACTCCAAAGTAGTTAGATTAATTAAGTTTATAAAGTTTTAAAGGTTTAAATTTTTTTCCATTTAACATTATCATAAACAAACTATTAAATATGGAGATTACTATGAGTAAGTATGCAAACTGTGTCCGTTTTGTTGTCAAAGAAGACTGTGTCGATGATTTTATTGCAGGCTTTACAGATTCTAACTTTCAACCGGCTGGAATGTTAGTGAGCGAAATGTTTCAAAGTGGCGACAGGGAATTTGTTTCGTTTGGCGTGTTTGAGAGTGAGGATGCTCTGGTAGCAGCTAGACCCGAAATGATAGCTTTCTTGGACACCATCAGAGATTATCTAGAAGAAATTTCACCTGAACTGGGTGTAACCGACCCGCGATCAGGAAACGTTCTTTGGAGCATGAACTAAAAACTATCTTTTAATCACTTTTAAAACTTCTTCAACTTTATCGTCAAAATTTCTTTTATCTTTCAGTGCATCCTTAACGCACTCTTTCAGATGAGTTTTGACGATTTTGCCCTCTACAGTAGTAAGGGAGTTTCTCACTGCTTTAATTTGATTAAGAATATCAATGCAGTATTTTTCATCTTCAACCATCTTCGCAATGCCGCGGATCTGACCTTCTATTCTTTTAATGCTGCTTAAGTGCTCTTTGTGACTTGGATGACTCATGATTATAAATACCTCGGAATAATGTAAGTAAATGAAGTTGCGAAAATAAAGATCGCAACGGAAAAATAATAAATGTATCTAGACCTTCTTCGTGTTTGCAAACAAGCTCTGCCTAATTCTGGATCAGCAGGACAAGGCAGATAGTATGTTCGATAATTTACGTAGCCTGCTAAAACGATCATGCAAAGGGCGAATAATGTAATTTGAAGTTTGTATTGCGACAAGACAATAAGAAAAGGAAACACAGTTATTAAACTCGCAAAGGTTGCGCCAGCGCCTAGGGCGACAAATAAGGCTGGAAGCGCACAACAAACTAGCGTTGATGAAGAGGCAAACAAAGAAAAGAAATTAGCCGATTTATCGTACATGATCAGAGTTTCAGTACTTGAAGTTTAGTTGCGTTTTGTCCATTCGAAACAATCATTTTTTTGATTTTTTCAAAATCAATTTTTGTGTTCATTTGATACGCAATAAAAACCTTACCTTTATTCAAATCAACATCAATCTTGGCCACGGTTTTATCTTTTTTAAAAGTTTTTTCGATTCCTTGCGCGCAAAAGTCACAAACCATCCCTTTGACGCTGACCACTGCAATTTGTTTATCCTTCAAACCTTCAACAAATTTATCAAAACGCTCAACATCAACCTCTAACTTTTCGCCGTCAACCATTTGCTCGTGCAGATGACCTTCATGAGAATGATGATCATGAGTATCTTGTGCGTTACCAAGCGCAGGTAGAAGAAATACGAAAGCAAGCAATATTTTCATAAATACCTCCTAAAACCTATACATAACATGGGCATCCCATTCTGTTTGATCGTTGTAACCAAACTCGATGAGAAAGTTACCTTTAAAAAATTTTAAAACTGGAAAAGTTGACCAATCACCAAGCAGAGTATTTTTCTTTGTTTTTATCATAATCCAAGTATGAAAATCTCCGTAAGCACCCAAATAGGGAGCAACCCCAACTTGCAAAAATTGATCGGTGTAATTTTTAAGAGAATTTTTCACATCCCGATAATTGAAGCCAATAAACCATCTTCGTGTCTCCCAATCTCCGTGCAATCCATAAAAATGCCCATCCAAGCCATCCGAGCTAAGACCAGACTGGAAATAGAGGTTTCCTTGAGAATTCTCAGTATTACGTCTATTAAGTAAATAGGTGAATCTAAAGTAACTGTATTGTTGATTAAAAAACTTATCTTCAACGCTTTCAATGCCAACCGAATATCGATAAGTAGGCGAGAAATGATAATAGAGAGAGTTATACATGTTTCCGGAAAAAGCCATCAGGGTGGAACCTCCTGAATACGAAATAGGCCTCGCCTCACTGATCAAAGTGAAAAAAAACATTGTAAATACAAGTAGCTTAATACCCATAGCGGGTATGGTATATGATCCAAAGCTAAAAAAAAAGGTTAATTAATCTTTGCTTTGAGAGTTTCTTTGAGTTGAGACAAATTATCGATGTGTTCAAAATCTCTTCTTGAGATCAGCTCTTTAAAGGAATTTTCTTTTTCCAATAATATTGTAGGATAAGTCAGGTTCAGCTTTTTTATCGACTCGGGTAATTCGTTTATATGCAAAACTTGATAAGGACGATCTAATTCTCCAAGGAAACCATCCCAAGACTTTTTTTGAAAGATTAAAGTATGACTAAGATCGCACAGTTTACACTTGTCACGGCCGGATATTTTTTTAAGAAAGTAACTGATCTCCCCAAAAAAAGATCCATCGGCATTGTAGATAAAATAGATCAATCGACGGGCTTTAGTTCATTTTTAAACAATCGAGTCGCTACCAATAAATCGCTATTGTACTCACGAACAGAATGGATCAAGCCATCCTTCATTTTGAATATCCAAACGTATTTATTATCGTATTCTCCGTTGATACCTTCTGCATCACCGACTTGAATTAAAGCTACCCCATCATTATCTGAAATAGCATCAATTGTGGTCAAAACGATTCCGTTCGGTAAAAGCTCTCCAACGACCGGCCAATAATTATCAAAAAAACTTTCTTTTCCATGAATTTCACTACCTGGGTAAACGATTCCCATCCACATGAAGGTAAAATCCTCATGCATTAGTTCTGATGCTGCATCAAGATCGCCAGATATCAACAAA
>CACFKX010000017.1:0-19691 GCA_902566955.1 uncultured SAR86 cluster bacterium
CTGAAAATTTTGAAGCAAAAAACTTTCACGCCGAACTAGCAATAAAATTATCAAACTTAGAATGCCTCAAAGATGTGAAATTTTTTGATAAGACACTTTTAGAGTTCAAGGACCTTTTAGATGAATATATTGAGTTAACTGAATCTTATGAATATGGCGATTTAGCATTTTCTGCTAACTTAATTTATTCAGCATTTGGTGATTATGAAAAATTTCAAATAAAGTCTGAGGATTTAATAGACTTGCATAAAAAAATACTCTCTAAACTTTTCTACTCTTTAGAAGTAATTGAAGACTATTCTTATATAAATCAGTTTTCTGCTGAGTTCATCGTGGATATTTTAGTCCTTTGGTTGCCAGAGCTTTCTGAAGATGAAAGAAAAAAGAATTTTTCCTATATTGATAAAATTCTTTTCAATTTATTTTCAAAAGAAAAAAAATATCAGATTACTAGTGCCTATCAAAATTTACTTTTTAGTTCTACCTACTGGTTGTACACACAAGGATATGAAGATAAGGCGATTCATAATTACATTAGTTATTTTTCTAAATCAGATTTTTCAAAAGGTATTTATAAATCAAAAACTTTCGATGACCTTGATCAGATGGAAAGAGACATTCTTTTAATGACATTACTATCTCAAGAAAATCAAAAAATTGATCCCAACAATGCATTAAATATTCTCAATAGAATTGATAGAAATATCTTAGAGCTGGCTTTATTTATTGAAGATAAAACGTTACAGGGAGACATTATAAAATTTTTAGAAAATGAAGTGCAGAGAAATAGAAATAGGAATGAATATTTTGCCTCCTTTTTTTCATATGAAGGAGAGTCGAACGAATCTTTGAGAAGTTCTGAAAAATCAATTAAAGAATTTTTTAGCCAAGCAAGCCTTTTAGATGAAGGAAAGTTTGAGATTTTTTATTCTAAGCTGTATCCAAGCCTTAACTTAAAAGATATTCAAAAAAAGCTTTCCAAAGATGAGGCAATCTTCGGTCTGTTTATGTTGGATTACGGAATGGGAGACAGATTCATAAAATTAATAATTTCTAAAAAACATTTTTTAGTTAATGTGATTGATGAGGTAGAGATCTTTTCAACAGATAAATTTTATGAGTTGATGGATCTTACAAAGGAATCTTTTTCAGCAAGTGCCCTAGGAAAACTGAAACAAGAATCGAACGAAATAAGTAATTATCTTTTCAAAAAGGATGAACTCGACATATCAAAATTTAAAGAAATAAGTTTTATCTCTAATTTTTTTAACGTTTTTAATCCCTCAATCCTGAGGCACAACGACAGTTGGTTGGTTGAGAGTGTTGATATTAAAAATTATTTGAGTTTATCGGATTTTTTCTTACGGAATCAAAATGGATCAATTGAGCAAAATTACTTAGCTTTTGCTGATATGGATTACAAAGAACATGATGTTTTTTATCCAAGCCTTTCAGAGACGAGAGATGAAATAAATGAAAGTTCAAAATTTTTTGAGAATAAATCTTTGTTTACAAAAAATAGAGCCACAGTATCTAATCTTCTAAGATCTGATACGCAAAATTCAGTCATCCACATAGCAACGCACAATACATTTATACCTAAATCTGGCTTTATCGAATTACCTGCTCTTGTATTTACAAAAACCGATAATGAAGATGGATATTTAGATGCCATTGAAATACAAGATTTAATTTTAAAAAACTCCAACGTAATTTTATCTGCGTGCGAAACTTTTTCTGAAATTGAAACTGAGAGTGAACCCTTTTCTGGGCTCATAAAGTCTTTTATCCTTGCGGGGGCCCAAAGCGTGATGGCTACTCGTTGGGAGATTGAATCAATTAGCGCCTCAAGATTTGTATCCAGTTACATTGGTGAAATTTCAATAAGTCAAAATCAATCAAAAGCTATTAGCAATGTTCAAAGAAGGTTTATAAATTCTGTTGATTATAGTTCGCCGTTTTATTGGGCGCCTTATCTATCTTTTGAAAATTGATTTATTTATAAATGAATGAATTGCTCGTAGGGTTTTTACAGAAAACAAATTTATTTTTTAGTTCGTTTTCTTGATCGTTCAATTCACCTTCGAAACATAAAGTCTGTTCGGAATCATAAAATTTTTTGATAAGACTTACTTCTATAATATCTTGACCATAGATTATTCTGCCTGTTTTTGATTTTTTTGAAGTCATATCATCTAGGAGATCTATTAAATTATCTTCTACGCTAGATTCTAAAGAGCTACTTCGGGTCTTCATAACTTCTAATTCAACCATATCTGAATAAGTAAAACTCTCAAGGGTCAGATTTGAATCACTCTTTGAATCCAGTAAAAATTGATTTGAAAAGAATCCTGCAGAAAACAAAAGCGCAAAAGAAAAAGCTAATCCAGCACGATTATTGAATGCTGCTATTGATGAGCCAAAGCCATCTTTAGAAAAAAAGCCTTGAAATATACCTGAAGAATTTTCTGTAACTTTACCTTTTAGGTTCTCAATGAAGGAGAAAGTTTCTCTAGCTTGAGGAGAATTAAGCGATTTTTCGAAGAAATTTTCTACCTCATTTTCAATGATTTTTAAGGATTGAAGGAAAGCATAAGCATCTTTGTCCTCAGCAATCAGACGTTCGGCTTTTGATTTTTCTTCTCCAGTTAGTTCGTTGTCATAAAAAGCACTAATTAATTCTTTATCGTTTTCGTTCATGCTGCCAACTCCATGCAAGAAGATAACTTCTCTCTAGCCCTGTGAATTTTTACTCTGACATTTCCATAAGATAATCCCATCGAATCGGCAATTTCTTGATATTCTGAATCCGGTAACATCAATATTACTTGGCGTTCTTCATCATTTAAGGTCCCAAGACAGTACCGTAAATCTCTTTCTACCATCGCACCTTCTTGCTCACCAGAGACAGATACATCGGGCATATCATCGCCAGCTAATATCTCAGTCTTTTTTTTCATCTTATCGAAAAACATGTTTCTACATAGGGTAAATACCCATCTATGCACATCTAACGAGTCAAAATCACTTTTGTTACGTTCTGATTGGAGAAAATTTTCTTTCTTATCAATGGCTTTAAGAAAAGTATCCTGCATTAAATCTTGAGCATCTGCCTCGTTTCGGGTCAAAGTAATGCATCTTCGCCATAATTTCTTTTGGAAAGACTCATCAAAGAGATAAAGCTCAAATTTCTCCATATAAATAATTTAAATGAAAACGAAGAAGGTTGAAAGCCTTCTTCGTTAACACGGAGAAAATTTAAGTCTAAAGAGAACCGTAAATGTCTTCCCACTTCAGATTGGAGCCGGTAAGACGCATAATTTCTTTGGCTAGCCTCACAGTTGGCTGTCTCCTGTTGTAACGCCATGACTGGACTGTTGCTGAAGAAACATTCAATTTTTTAGCTAAAGTTTCTTCGCCAGTAGAAATTATGAACTCTTTGAATTTTTGTCGCTGCATCATATCTATTAATCCCAGTAAATATATGTGTTACCAAAATAATCAGGAGAAGATATAGATCCGCTTGTGCCGTCAGAAAAATTAAAGTAAGAATTACCAAAATAATCTGGTGAGCTCAAACTACCGGTGGTTCCATCGCTACCGTAATAATAAGAGTTACCAAAGTAATCCTGAGACGACCAAACCCCGCTATACGCCGAGATATTGAATGAGGCCAATGCGAAGATTGACATAACTACGATTTGTAAAAGTTTTTTCATATTATTTCCTTTAAGTTAAATTTGAAGCACCATGCTTCAGTTCTTCAAACGTTTGATAGTTGAGATTTGTTACAGTTTTTTTTAAAAACTTATGTAAGGCGCCCAGTAATAAGGATCTTTATACTTTTCTCCAAAGTCTCCTCTAATAAACCTTCTAGATGTAGCTGTGATAGCTTCTGAAAGATCAACATCATCTTCAACGAGCCTATTGAATACTTCCTTGCTAAAAATCGAAGCTGAAAAAGACTCAATTTCCCAAAGAGTAAGATAAATACTTTTTGCTCCGCCCATCAAGAATGATTGCGCTAAACCTGAAAAAGGTTCGGCGCCTAAATATGCTGAGTCAGACGTTTTGCAGGCACTTAGTCCTACGATGGAATTTTCAAAATTCATTTTTGAAATTTCTGACATTGTTAAGATTCCATCATCCCTATTTGATGGAGTTAAAACAAGTCCAGATTCATCATTTATGTCATTTCCTGAAGGTATTGTATGGGTTGCAAAATAAATTACAGAATCACTAAAGTCATTAGAAGAATTAAAAAAATTCCTCTTTGAAGCATTCGCTCCTAGGTAAATTTTTCTTTTTTTAAATTTTTCTGAAATTTTTATTATTTCTTCAGATGTCTCTTCTAATCTAGGCAATTCATTAATGTCCATAATTGATCTTTTTGAAAAAATATCTTTAGTTTGCTTACCAATTTTAGGATTTCCAAATCCAATGAAACTTAAGATTTCTTTATAATTTTCATCTTGAAGAAAACTATTAATGTGAGCCAGGTAGGAGATTTCTGTGTTCTCAACTAAATACTTACCATTTGTGTCTTTTAACGCGTGATAAGGAATTACTCGATTCATGCCTTCAGCTGCATAAAATATTTTCGATGGATTGTTAGAAAAATAGTAGGGTTTAGAAAAGTTTTTAATAATCTCATCGTTTCCAATTTGTTTTGGGTCAGATAAATTTTCAATAAACTGACCTATTTTATTTTCTTCTTCTATAGGCATATCAATGCTGATGCCCCACCAGTTTACTTTGAATAATATTTTTCTACTCAGGAATGAATTAGGCACAGAAACCATGTAATGAAGCTCTTGATCTTGTGAAAGTTTCTTTTGAATTTCATTAGAAGAGATGATGATTTTTGATGGTAAGTTAAATTTAGATGAAATTTCATTCCCTAAATTATTGATCAAAATTCTGTTTTCATTGCTTAAAGAGTTGAGAGCATTTAATTCCTCCATTGACATATTTTTTTTTGTCATAGCTCTAAAATTTAATCTAATCGTATCAAAGAAAAGATTTTTTAATTTTTTTACTTTAGTAATGCTTTCACTATCAGATAAGGACCTTTCAAGATTATTCAGCTTAATAATTTCAGAAAGATAATCAGTATTTAAAAATATGTATAAATCTAATACTTTTTTTGGATAATCTTGAAAATCATAATTTCCAGATAAATATTGATGAAGATTTGAAGCTACTACTGAAAAATATAACATCTGTTTTATTAAATTTTTTTCAGAATCTGCTATTTCAAAATTTATTAAATTTCTATTTGAAAGTTTTTCTATATCAGAAAATATAGTTTCTTCCTCCAATGAAATATTTCCAAAGAAGTTCAATGTATAAAGGCCAGCAATCTCTAGGTAAAAATCTCTAACAGAGACTAAAAATTTTAAGGTTTTATCTAATTCGTCATCAGAAAATTCCCTGTATCCTTCTATTCCATCAAATAAATTCTGTAGATCAATTTCTGCAAGTTCAACAAATTGACCCCAAGGATCTAGTGAGAAAGATTCTTTTGACAGATCTAGAATTTTCCCATTTTTAGCAGACTTAAGTCTTAGATTAAGATATTTTCTAGCATTCGGTATTTTTATTTCGTTATAAAATAAAAGCTCATCAATAAGAGACTGCCTCTTATTTATTCTATTTGAATTTCCAAATTTTCCCTCTTTTTCTGAATCAAAGCTCCACAAATCTCTCATTTCAACACCAAACCTGTAATTTTGATAAGCAAACTTTGATAGATCCTCATCGCCGTAGTAATCGTCAATTCCAGCAACATAAACACCTTTCATTACTCCGTCATATGTAAGTTTCATATACTTTTGAAAATCTATATGTTCTTGGCTAAGTTCTAACCCTAATAATCTAGGATCAAAGTTTGAAATAGCTATATCTATGGTGTATTGAATGAAGGCTTCTTCAAACATTTCATCAGTATCGAATTTATATCTCACAATTCTCTCGATACTTTCTATTTTTTCTTGATTGTTTCGATCCATCGCCTGCTTTAAATACTTATCCAATTTGGCTTGATTCTTGTTAGAACAAACTATTTCAATATATTCTTCAAGATCTTCAAAATTCCATGCGTCGTTTATTTCATAAAAGGAGTTATATTTGCAAAAACTGTAGTCCTGATTGGTTACCATAATAAGTAAAAAACTCATGACTCTGAACTTGTCTTCCATTCGCGGGTATTCAGTTGAATCTTGAAGTGCCTTTGCAATGACATTTAATTTCAATGAATCCATTCCTTGATAATCATCGTAATTTGCCGAAGAAAGCAAATCTTGCATGAACCTCATGTCCTCAATTGCATAAGGGCTCACAAAATTAGGATCAAGTTCGACTAAAGAGTTATAAATCTTAACTTCTTGCAACAGTGCTTCCTTATTTCCGCGTTCGGCATGATATCTGACAGATGCCAATTGAGAATTTAGAGAGAACAATAAAGGTGTATCAATATTTTCTTCAGCTTTAATAAATTCTTGTAACTTTTTGGCTACTTTGTATGCCTTATCACTTTCGTTCACATCAAAAAGTATGCGCGACCAAATATTAAGAGATAAAGCAAAAGTTTCTATACCAGATAGACCATCAGAAATTTCTCTTGGAGCAGGTAAGGTATTTTCTTTTGTGAGTTCAAGTAATTTATCTTGGTAATCAAAATAATAGTTAAAAATATCATCGCCTTCAGTTTTTTCCAGCAGGTTACCAATAAGAAGCGGCAAATAAACTGTAAAATAATATAAATCAACGTCTTTATTTTCATTCGAAATTTTCCCTAAAAAGGATTCGAAATTATCAATTAAATTATAAATATCCTTCTTTATGCCTATTTCGTTTCTATCTATTTTGCACTTTATTAACACCAGGGAATTGAGATTTTCTTCGAGTTCAACAATTAAACTTTGGTAGTTTTGGATTTTTTTATACTGATCAGAATTGCATTCAAAATTAAGAAGATCAAAAAGGGCTTCATCGAGAACATCGTAATATTCTGATCGTAAATCTTCATCATTTGCTAACAAAATCTGAGAAGATATCAAAATGAATAAAACTATGTATTTCATGAATTAAGAAGTCCTTTATTATGAAATTCTATTTTTAATTTAATTGATCATCAAACTGAATATCAATAAAATCTTATGTAAATACTAATGAAAAAATTAACATTTGAAGAGCACATCAGCGAAGCTTTTAGCTTCTCTTTTAAGAATTTTCTCCAGATTTACTTATTAATTTTTTTGGGGTTCCTTGTTTTTGCTCTTTCTGGAATAACCATTATCGGTATTCTTCTCTGGCCAGCTTTGTCTTTAGGAATTCTTAAGAGCTTGATCGATTTAAGAAGAACTGGAAGCTACTCATACGGAAAAAATATTTTCATAGGTTTCAAAGACGGCAAGTGGTGGAAATCGCTTTTAATGTACATTATCGTTCTAACGTTGACGGTCATCGGTTATTTGTTGCTTGTTCTTCCAGGTATTTATATTCAAATAGCCCTAATTTTTTCTTTTTTTCTTCTAGCAGATAATTCATCCGAGGTAATAAAAACGTTAGGTCAATCAAGGCAATTAGTGCATAACCAGGGATGGTGGAAAATCTTTTTTATAATTTATTTAATACCCTTTTTATTGTCTATTTTGACTTTTCCTCTTGAGTTTCTTGGTTATGGGGGCGTTATTTTATTATTTTTGATTTACGTTGCTTTTTATCCTTTTTTAATTTGTTTATCTTTAGTTGCATACGAAAATGCCGTGTCCACATATGAAGATATATCAATCCAAGATTAAATTTTTCTAATACTTTTGTAACGTTCTCAATAATCAATCGTTCCGCCTCAATAGATACCAACTTTTGAGAGGAATAATGAAATTAAAAATAGAAAACAAAAGAGAAAGTAAAACAAAAACTATAAGCGTTAGAGTAGCACCGAAGACACATAAATTGTGGAAGGATCTTGTTGCAAATAATTCATCTTATACAAACGACGAACTCATGGAGTTAGCTTTTGAAAGTTTAATAAAAAAATATGGAGAGTAATCAAAATATTAATCATTTATGGTTATTCTCCATTGAAGGGATTGATAAGCATACCTCGTTTGTTTCAATCCCTTCTCTTATGGAGCTAATTCAGAAACTTTTTCTGTAACGATTACCAAAATCAATCGTTAATCAAAGTATGAACAGACAAAAATTAAATTATTTAAGTGCGGTAAGTTTTTTAAGGGCTTACCTAAAGGAAGTAAATACAAACACTGGAGAAGTATTCGATGTCAACTCTTCATCCAACGAAAAATTAAAAGAAGCTATTTCCATAGTGGTGAATCCAACTTTGGATGACCTAAAGATGATGATGAATCATTTGTGTGGATTTCCGTTTAGGAGAGGTTTCGCCTGGTCACAAGGAGAGGAAGACAAAGTTATCAGAGATTTCGAGAGCGGCATTCATTTTCGAGACATTGCAAAAACACAGAAAAGGTCAACCACTGCAATCATGCAGAGGTTAAAAGAGAAAGGATTGATTTCTAGAAACGTAAAATTACCAGAAAGAAAGAATCTAAAGTCTTTTAGTATTTATTACAGTTAAAATAAATTAAATTTAATAAAAATGATTACCGAAATACTAAAAAAATTTGTAGCGCAATCCTACGAAGGAGATTTAAAAACAGCTCATTACCCGAAGGAACTTTCTGACCTGAATATGAAAACTTCTTTTGGTCAAGGAGTTCCTGCTAGAGTAAGTTGGATAGCTTTTACTTCACCAGAAATGGCTGTTTCTAATGGTTATTATCCTGTTTATCTGCTGTATAAAAATCTTAATGTATTAATTTTAGCCTACGGCATTTCTGAAACTATTGAGCATTCTGAAACATGGCCAAATGAGATTTATGACAATCAATCTACTATTAAAAATTTTTTAAATGGCCAAGCTCCACGATATGGGGATTCCTTTGTATATAAAGCTTACAAGGTAAATATATCTGATGAGGTTACCTTTCATGATTATGAAGATGAAGAAAGAATTAATGAAGAATCTTTAAATTCTGACTTAGATTCACTTTTGAAATATTACAAGCTTCAAGTATCTATCGATGTAAAAGATGAAACCTCTTCTGTAAGCCAGTCTCTTTTTTATATGGAAAAGCAACTCGAAGATTTTATTGTGCATAATTGGGCTAGAACGGAGTTTTCAAAACAATATGACTTGATTTATGAAGATGGTGAGTTACTAAGCCAGCAATTTCGTACGGATATAGGCCCAATAGATATTTTGGCTAAACATAAAAAAAGGGGAAACCATTTGGTAATAGAATTAAAAAAAGGGCAGACAAGTGATGATACCGTGGGTCAAATTGCAAGATATATGGGATGGATAAAAGAGCATAAAAATGACAACAACGTTCAAGGAATAATAATTACCGGAGCATTTGACAGGAAATTAAAATACGCTTTAAGTATGATACAAAATGTAGAGATATTTATTTATAAAGTAGATTTCAGTCTTGAAGAGTTTTCTGAATGAGCTAGTCTTCTTTTAAATCCTCAGCACCCTTATTGAGCTCTCTTCCTAAAACATTAATTCTGGTTTGTAGCGAAGAGACCTCTTTTATTGAAGCTTCTAATTTTTTGGTCACTGCTTCGGTGCTTTTATCAAAACTATCAAACTGAGTTTTGATTCGTCTGACCACTTCCGCTACCTTGCCTGCCGTTTCATTGAGTTGCAGATAGTGATGACCGATTCTTATGGTGTCTAGAAAGGCAGCTAAGGTATTGGGACCCTGAATGAGAACTTTTTTCTCTGCCAGGCAATCCTGTCTTAGGTTTTCAATGTCATCAACCAGATCGATTAATTTTTCGGATGCAATGTAGAGCACTGCGTAATTGGAAGTTGAGTTTTGGCGAATGTATTTACTGGCTATATCGTCAGCATCGCGCAAGATGGCTGTGCGCAGATCTCTCAAAACAGTACCGCGTTCATTGTCTCGACTGGCTTCTTGGTATTGCTTGTATTGACCGGCATAAAACTTTGAATCAATGGGAATGATGAGACCATCGGCAGTGTTTACGGCACAATCGACTCGGTCTTGAGTCTCAGGATTAATTTGTGCCTGAAAGTTATAACTCCCATCCGGCAAGATTTCTTTGACTATGGATTCAAGGTTCCATTCACCTAACCTTCCGGTTGTGACATTCCCACCAAGAAAGCGGTTGAGTTCATTGATTGGCGTTGTCACTGATGCCAATTGATTTTCAATATCGATGATATCTTTTGAAACCGAATCTAATTTAGTTTGCAAATGATCGGTGTTGCCTTTCTCTAAGGTGTTTTGATCTCTCAGTTTTAACAGCAAGTAAGCTAATAGACCCAGAGTGACAGCCGAGAGGACGATAGCGATAACGTTTAAGCTCATTTCAGCTTATTGTCTCATCTTAGAGGAGCCTTAAAAAGTTACTTTTAATTACTCTGTGGAAGAGCAGTTTTGGGGTTCAGTTGCGACACCGATAAGCAAATATTGATGATGCACCAAATAAGCACCCAGCCTGGAATGGATACGCCGAACAAACTCCAGACAACTTCGGCGCAATTACCGTCACCGATAAAAAGCATGCGCAAAGCATCAGAAAAATAAGCGTTATCAAGCAGGTAGCCCAAATCGGGTCCGCAAAAAGGCACTTGGTCTTCCGGTAAAGACTGCAAGTACAAATGACGAATTGCGGATGCTGCTCCGGCAATGCTAAATACAGTCGTTAAGGAAAAATAAAATTTAAACCAGCGATCGTGAAAGTAACCAATGAGGGCCGCTAGACCGGTCAATGCAATGGCGATTCTTTGAATGATACACATGGGGCAAGGCTCCAATCCCATTTGGTACTCCATGAAGTAAGCCACTGCGATGAGCACCACACAAAAACCAAAAATCAGTAATAGAACTTTTTTCATTGCTACTCTAAACTTGAGTATCGAAGTATAAACCATCAAAACAATATTGAATGCATGGCCAAACCTGAAAATTTAGACGATAACAATTCTGTCATATTGGTCGACGGGTCGTCTTATGTGTACCGTGCTTACCATGCTCTACCGCCGTTAACGACATCCACCGGTCAGCCTACGGGTGCTGTGCGCGGTGTGGTCACGATGGTGATGCGCATCTTGCAAGATCATCCGAATGCTCCGGTTGGCATGGTCTTTGATGCCAAAGGCGATACGTTTCGCCATGAAATGTATGAGGACTACAAAGCCAACAGAGCGGCGATGCCCGATGATTTGATACCGCAAATTGAACCAATTCACGAAGTAATCAAAGCGTTAGGCATTAAAATCTTTGTGGTCGAAGGCGTTGAGGCGGATGATGTGATCGGCACTTTAGCTACTGAAGCAGAACAAAAAGGCATCTCGACAATTATCTCTACCGGCGATAAGGATTTAGCTCAATTGGTCACCAAAAACATTAAGTTGGTGAATACGATGAAAAACGAGGTCCTCGATATCAAAGGAGTGGAGAAAAAATTCGGCGTGAAGCCGGAACAAATCGTAGATTACTTGGCTTTAGTTGGCGATACCTCGGATAACATTCCAGGCGTGGAAAAAGTGGGTCCGAAAACTGCGGTCAATTGGTTAACCGAACACAATGACATCGATACTATCATTGAGAAGGCTGATGAATTTAAAGGCAAGGTTGGAGAATATTTACGCGCCGGCATTGAGCAACTAAAACTCTCGCGTCAGCTCACCGAAATTAAGAAAGATGTGAAATTGGACTTTGGGATCGAAGATTTAGCCGTTGGGGAGCGCGATGAAAAAAGATTGCACGAGCTTTTCACGGAACTTGAATTCAAAACATTATTGAAAGAGGCCCCTAAAGCCTCTAAGCCAAAAAGCTCCAGCAAGTACACTTGTATCTTGGATGACAAAACCTTCGATGTTTGGCTAAAAAAACTAGCCAAAGCAAAACAAATTGTCTTGGATTGCGAGACCGATCGATTGGATTTTACCACTGCAGATCTAGTGGGTCTTTCTTTTGCTGTTGACGCTGGCGAAGCAGCTTACCTGCCTTTTACCCACGATTACGACAACGCTCCATCCCAATTAGATCGAGGTGCTTGTTTAAAAAAACTCAAACCCATTTTGGAAGAGAAACCGATCATCGGGCAACACATAAAATTCGATCGAAATGTTTTGGTTAATTACGACATTCATATTAATAGTATCGAAAATGACACCATGATGATGTCATATGTTCTGGATTCAACAGCAACTCGTCATAACCTCGACGATATGGCCAATCATTATCTCAATTTAAAGACCACAACTTTTGAGGAAGTTGCAGGAAAAGGAGTTAAGCAGCTCACCTTTAATAAAGTAAACCTAGATGTCGCAAGCGATTACGCTGCTGAGGATGCAGATATAACGTTGCAAATGTATGGCACGATTGGTGAGCACTTAAAGAAACAAAAAACGCTACAAAAAGTCCTGAAAGATATTGAGCTGCCGCTTATTCCTGTTTTATCGGATATGGAGCAAAAAGGTACAGTTATCGATTCTGATATTTTGAACCTTCAGTCTAAAAATTTGGGTCAACGCATCAATGGCCTTGAGGAACAAGCCTTCTCGATGGCCGGCAAAGAATTTAATTTATCTTCCCCAAAACAACTTCAAGAAATTCTGTTTGATGAGATGAACATTCCGGCGATTGAAAAGACCCCAGGTGGTCAGCCTTCGACTGCGGAATCTGTTTTGCAAGAACTGGCTAAGCAATACGAACTCCCGCAGGTTATTCTTGAGCATAGAACGCTGTCCAAACTCAAATCAACTTACACCGATAGGTTGCCTGAACAGATTTCAGAGAAAACCGGCAGGGTGCATTCAACTTTTCATCAAGCGGTGACTACTACAGGAAGACTATCCTCTTCAGATCCTAATTTACAAAATATTCCCATTAAAACTGAGGAAGGCAGGATGATTCGAGAGGCTTTTGTGGCACCGCAAGGATTTGATTTGATCTCTATCGATTACTCACAAATAGAGCTTCGTATCATGGCGCACCTTTCCAAAGACGAAGGTCTAATCACGGCTTTCGAAAACGGCGAAGATATTCATTCCGCTACTGCCAAGGAAGTGTTTGGTTCAGCTGATGATCAAGCCAGGCGAAGTGCAAAAGCCATAAACTTTGGGCTCATTTACGGAATGTCAGCATTTGGGCTGGGCAAGGCTTTGGGAGTTACTCGACCGGAGGCGGCTGATTACATTGCTTCTTATTTTGGTAAGTACCCTGGAGTAAAAATATATATGGATGAGATGAAAGCTAAAGCCAAAGATCAGGGTTATGTAGAAACAGCTTTTGGCAGAAGGCTTTATTTACCTGGTATTCATTCTGGCAGAACACGCATGGCAGCAGAGCGAGCAGCTATCAATGCACCGATGCAGGGGACTGCTGCAGACATTATGAAATTAGCCATGATCAACATGCATGACTACATAAAAGGTACAGGTAAAGATATTCATCTCATTTTACAGGTACATGATGAAATTATCGTTGAATGCCCAGAAAAAGATACTAAGACAACGTTAAAAGCTCTAGAACAAATCATGACCGACGTCACCAAATTATCCGTTCCCTTAGTGGTTGAAAGCGGCGTTGCGAACAACTGGGGCAAAGCTCACTAATTTTTTTTCAGTTTAATTGAACTTTTATACCTTTGTTTAGTCATAGGTATAGGTAGATTTTTTCATGTTTACTCTCCTACTAACCCCGGGCGACCCCAATGTCCGGGGTTTTTTATGAAGTGATAAAAGAGCCGAGCGCTTCCAGCCCATTACCCTTTTCGGCAGAGCAAATTTGTAGGTGCTCTATCTCTGGGTATTCTTGCGCTGCGCGTTGCGCTGCTGCCAAAGACTGGCCAGCTTGATTATTGGATAATTTATCGGCTTTGTTGAGACAGATAAAAATATTTATGGGCAGTCCTTTACACCAATCTAGAAAAACAAGATCGGCTTCTTTAAACGGATGTCTGATATCCATGATGACCACAACCTTCTTGAGACACTGTCTGCCAAGTAAATAGCTCTCCACCAGTTGCGCCCAGTTATTTTGATCTCGTTTAGACGCTTTGGCGTAACCGTAACCGGGCAAATCTACCAATTTAGTTTGTTGATCATCGTTAATGGTGAAGAAATTTACCGTTTGGGTTCGACCGGGTGTTTTCGAGGTTTTAGCAAGCTTTTTGTTATTACCCAAAGCATTGATGATGCTAGATTTTCCCGAGTTAGAACGACCGCACACGGCTATCTCAATTCCTTCATCAAAAGGGAGCTGCGCAAGGTTGCCGACAACGCGTTCAAACGCTAGGTTAATAGGTAATATTGATTTCATTGTTTTTCATACTAAACAAAGATTATTAAAGGAGTATGGTATATAATTTTCGCTCGCTCGACCCTGAAATATTTCTTAATGATTAAAAAAGTTATATTCATCTCAATTCTCTGTTTATCTGGAGCTATTTTCGCCGCATCTGAAAAAGCTGGTGATGTGAAGCCTTTACCGAAAGGCGATCCAGTAAGAGGAGAAAAACTAGTCGGTTCTTGTGCTGCTTGTCATGGTGCTGATGGAAACAGCTTAGTGGGCATGTGGCCAACTTTAGCCGGCCAAAGAGAGCTTTATCTTTTCGATCAACTTCATCATATCCAAGAAGGCGAAAGGGTCATCGAATCCATGATGGGACTGCTCGATGGCTATAACGACAATGACTTAAGAGATATGGCTGCATACTATGCTTCTCAAAAAATTAAAGTAGGCCAAGCAAGTGATGAAAACGTATTGCTTGGACAAACAATTTATCGAGCTGGAAATGCTGCATCTGGACTGCCAGCATGCACAGGGTGTCACGGCCCCCAAGGAAAAGGAGTGAATTCAGCTGGCTATCCTGCTCTTGGTGGTCAAAAAGCAGAATACGTTGTTACCAGTTTAGTGGCTTACAAAAATAAAACTCGTGGAAACGGTGAAGAGGAAGGTTTGGTTATGCAGAATGTTGCTAGCATGCTGACCATAGAAGAAATTCAAGCAGTGGCTAATTATGTATCAGGTCTCTATTAAATCTTTTTTAATTATTTTCTTAAGTCTTTTTTCTTTTGCATTAAATGCTAAAGATTACCGACCTGGCATTGATTATCAATTTCTTGCTGAAAAGGTTCAAACTCGTAATCCAGAAAAAATAGAAGTGATTGAATTCTTTTGGTTAGGCTGTGGACATTGTTTCACGCTAGAGGGGCTAATAAGAGATTGGAAGAAAAACATCAATAAGGACATCGACTTTTGGCGAGTTCCAGTGACTTGGAATCCGCCTGCTAAAGAACATGCAAAATTATTTTACGCTGCTGAAGCATTAGGCATGGAAGAGATAATCGGTTCAGCGTTCACATCCATTCATTTAGATAGGAAATTTCTCACCAGCGAAAGAGAAATAACGGAACTTTTCAGTGCTTTTGGAGTCGAACCTGACAAGTATCAAGCTATCAGTAATTCCTTTCGAATAAAGTCTAATATCAATGCTGCTGATGTGTACGGAAGAAAATATGAAATCATGGGCGTGCCTGCATTTATTGTTAATGGAAAGTACAAAGTAAAAGCATCAAGAGATATCCCTACCGAGGAACTCTTGGATGTTGTTGATCATCTAGTAGACATCGAAAGGAGTCAGTAATGTTATACAGATTTAAGTCCAACCTGTTTGTGCCAGGTCATAAAATGCACAATCTCGAAGATGTACAAAGAACCGACGTTAATGCTCTGATTATTGACTTGGAAGACGGTTGTCCGGATGACTTAAAAAAAGAAGCTCGTGAAGATTTAATCAACAACTTCAAAGACGGAAATAAATTTTCTAAACCGGTTTTTGTCAGAGTGAACGATCCGATTACAGATTTAGGAAGAGAAGACATAGATTTGATCTCAGATTATCAAGAACAAATAGAAGCCATCATATTGCCCAAGATTCAAAGTTTTGATTCGTTGGCAACGCTTGCTACCAAGATTGCGTTTGAAGACGATCTAATTCCGCTGATTGAAACTCCTCGAGCAGTAGCTACTGTGGATGAGATAGCATCTTTCAAAGGAGTCAGAGGATTGTTTTTTGGTGCGGCAGATTTTTCAGCAGGTCTTAAAGCTAAATTAGCTTGGGAGCCACTTCTTTATGCAAGATCTAAAGTCGCTATTGCAGCAGCAATGTACGATTTATTTACGATTGATGCTCCGTTCTTCTTTCTTGATGATCCTGAGGGATGCGAACAAGAAGCCATTGCGGTAAAAAACATGGGTTTTACTGGGAAAGCCTGTATTCATCCTTCACAAGTAGATATCATTAACAAAGCCTTTGAACCAACCAAAGAAGAAAAAGAGGAAGCAATGAAGGTCTTAAAAGAATACGAAAAGATTGGTGGATCAGGCGTTATCAAGGTCGATGGTAGAATGGTTGATGAACCAATTGCTGAAGCAATGAGATTGAGATTAGAGCTAGGAGAAGATGACGATTAATGGTTAAAGGCACTAAAGATCTTGGCAATAACAGATATCGAGAAACTTTCGGAAGGTATTTCGAAGATTTTGAAATTGGTCATATTTACGAGCATCGACCAGGTCGCACAATAACTCAATCGGATAACACTTGGTTTACCTTACTGACCATGAACACTCATCCGCTTCATTTCGATGAAGAATACGGCAAGGCAACAGAATTTGGTAAGACACTAGTTAATAGCACCTTTACTGTGGCTGTTATGGTTGGAATGAGCGTTAGCGACGTCAGTCAAAAAGCTTTTGCAAATCTAGGTTGGACTGACATTGTTTTACCTCATCCTCTTTTTGTGGGCGATACTTTGTATGCTGAATCAGAGGTTCTAGAGAAAAGGTTGTCAGAATCCAGAGAAAACTGCGGCATAGTCACTGTCAAAACGACTGGCACCAATCAAGACGGTGTGGTTGTAGCTTCATACAAACGCTCAGCATTGATCCCAACTACAGGTCATGCTGTCGACGACAAAACAAATTACTAAATTGAAGCAATCTCTAAAAGGCATAAAAGTCTTAGATTTAACCCACATGCTTGCGGGACCTTACGCGACCATGGTGTTGGCTGATTTGGGAGCTGAGGTTGTTAAAATTGAACAGCCCAAAACAGGAGACATCACCAGAAACCTTCTCAAAGATGATCCAAAGTATTCGCACGACGGTATCGGTGCTTATCATCTGACTCTTGCTAGAAACAAGAAAAGCGTTGAGTTAGATCTAAAAAGCGATGAAGGAAAGAAACTTTTTTTGAAATTAGTAGAAGTAGCCGATGTGGTTGTTGATAATTTTAGTCAAGGAGTAACCAAAAGATTAGGCATTGATCACAATAGCTTAGTGAAAGTAAATTCCAAAATAATTACATGTTCTATAAGTGGTTTTGGCGATACTGAGATCAATCGTCCAGCTTATGACAACATTGTGCAAGGTTATTCGGGTGCCATGTCCATTACTGGTAGTAATAAAAATAATCCAGTTAAATCGGGAATCCCTATAGCAGATCTTGGCGCAGGTCTTTACGCTATTATCGGGATCCTAAGTGCTATACGCTCCAGAGAAATCTACGATTACGGAGAGCATGTCGATATTTCCATGCTAGATACTCAAGTAAGCCTTCTGACTTATATGGCAACCATGCATTTTTTGTCGGGAGAAGATCCTAATCCTATTGGAAATCAACACATGAATCACGCACCATTTAACCTTTATAAAACCCAGGATAATTTTATTCAAGTTGCAGTGGTGGCAGAAAACTTTTGGCCCAACTTGATCAAGGCATTGGAATTAAAGCATCTTGATACTCAACAGAACAAAAACAGAAAGGGCAGGTTAGAAAATAGAGAAACAATAGATGCAGCCTTACAAGAGAAATTTTTCACCAACACAACAAAGCATTGGATAGATTTATTACAGAAACATAGGGTGCCGTGTGGACCCGTCAATAATTTTTCGGAAACTTTTCAAGATGAAGATCTCTTAAGAAGAAATATGATCGTAGATCTCTTGCAAGAGAGCGGAGGAACAGTGAAAGTTCCAGGCAATCCGGTAAAGATTTCTAATCACGATGAAAGCTTTGTTCGCGCACCAAAATTAGGTGAGCATACCGACGAAATAATTAAAAAATGGCTCAATAGATTAGAGTCTGATCAAAAATAAAGGAAAATTATGGAAAAAGTATTATTGACAGGTGTAACGGGATTCATTGGATTGCATTGTTGCAAACAACTTCTTGATCAAGGTTACGCTGTCAGAGGCACTCTTCGAGATAAGATCAGAAAAGAAGAAGTCATTACTGCCATGAAAGAATCAAACACTTCAGTAGAAAATTTAGAAATTATTGAGTTAGATTTATTGAACGATGAAGGCTGGGAAGAAGCAGGGAGAGATTGTGATTATATTATGCACGTTGCTTCTCCAATATCAGCTAGCGATTCTTTGGATGAAGAAGTCCTTATTAGGCCTGCCGTTGACGGTACTCTTCGTGCTCTCAATGCAGCAAAAGCAAATAAAGCAAAGAAAGTGATTTTAACCTCATCTGTCGCTTCAATTTTTTATGATGATTCCGATAAAAAAAATTACGATGAAAATGATTGGTCAGATATTGATTCAAATAAGATTACTCCGTATGCAAAGAGTAAAACTATGGCGGAGAAGTCTGCTTGGGAATTCATTGATAACTTAGACGAAGACGAAAAATTTCCATTAACTGTCTTTTGTCCTTACATGGTTTTGGGGCCTGCGCTTTCGCCTGACTTAGGTGTGACTAACGTTTTAGTCCAGATGTTAACGTCTGGAAAATTACCAGGAACTCCAAATATTCATCTTGGTATTGTTGATGTAAGAGACGTCGCACAAGCTCACGTAGACGCTATATCAAATCAAGGTTCTAACAATGAGCGTTTTATTCTTTGTACTTCTAGTTTCTGGTTGCATGAAATTTCTCAAATATTGATTAAGGCAGGTTTTACAAAAGCACCTAAATTAAGATTGCCCAATCTCGTCATAAGGTTTGCTGCTCTTTTTAGTGCGATAGCACGAGAGAGTGTAAGGATGCTTGGCGATCCTCAGTTTCTCTCAAATGAAAAAGTAAAAACTATATTGAACTGGCAGCCTAGACCAGTTGAAGAAACTTTAGTGGATACCGCAAAAAGCCTAGAAGGCCAAGATCAGATTTCAATTCCCTAGGGATTGGGATTGGATGCGCTGCCTGCGCTGGATCTTCTTCTTAAAGCCTCTTGAGCAACTTCCCTTTGTCTTTCAATTTGTTGCTTTGTATAACAAACCTTCTTCTTTATATTTGACCCCGTAATTTCCTCAACCTTGCATATTAAATTACTATTCGAATCACTTGATGCGGATTCTTCTGAAACTTCATCTACAGCGCAACTCATCAAGAAAGAAGATAGGAAAAATAATAAAAAAGTTTTCATTGATAAAATGGCTCTAGATGCATTGGGAAAATATCCATTTGCCTTATAGCAGACCTTGTTTCCATTTCTCTGGTTATTTGAAGTTGTTTGTTGTAACAAACTCTTTTTTTAATGTAACTTCCAGTCATACTTTCGTAAAAGCATTTAAATTCTTCTTTATTTTCCAAATTTTTTACATCCCTTT
>CACFKX010000018.1:0-18895 GCA_902566955.1 uncultured SAR86 cluster bacterium
AGTATCAAAGCTGATCCAATAAAAAGGAGAAAAATAGCAAAAAGAGTCGCTGAAAAAATGCTAATTTTTCCTGTAACAATTGGCCTTTTCCCTGTTCTTTCCATAACGGAGTCATACTTGAAATCAAGGATCTGATTTATTGCAGCTGATGAACCAGCTATGAAAGCTATTCCAATAAAACCTGTAAGTGCTTTAACAAGATTTAAGTTGAAATTGGTTGCAAGAACCATAGATGCTCCAGCAGTAATCATAAGAAGGTACAAAACACCTGGCTTTGTTAATTTAAAATATTCTGTAATAGTGAGGCTCATGCGGTGCTTATTGTAGAGGATTTTAGCCTAACAAAGGATAAATACATCAATAAGAACAAAGCACCTAGGTTATGTGCTATGGCTACATAAAGAGGAACCTGAAAGTATATATTTGATACTCCCAAAGCTAATTGAAGGCCGATCAATGAAGCAAATCCTAATGATGTCATTCGATAATTCTCTTTATAAAAACGCCAGGATAATAAAAGGAATACTATAGAGACTGCGATAGCTCCAAGCCGATGAATAAAGTGAATTGCGACTCTGGATTCAACATCTAATTGCCCGCCTAAATAGTCTGGGCCTATTTGTTGAAAAAAATTAAATCCTTTTGAGTAATCAGCTGGTGGCAACCATTGACCATGACACGTTGGAAAATCTGGACAGGCCAAAGCTGCGTAATTTGAGCTTAACCAAACGCCTAAAATTATTTGTCCAATTAAAAATGGAAAGGCCCAGTTTAGTAATGTTTTTGTTTGAGTAACTACTGAAAAACTTACATTAAAAGTAGACCTGAGTTGAGATGATCTTAAGAAAATTAAAAAGACTAATGTGGTTGTGAAAAAACCTCCCAATAAATGAAGGGTTACAACCTGAGGCCATAATTGCAAGCTAACCGTTAAGTAACCGAACAAAGATTGTATACAGACCAATACAGTGGCAGCATAAATTAAACTATTTAGTCTTCTATCTCTAATTTTTGAAAAGATAGCCAAAAAGAAAAGACCAAATATCAACAATCCTAGAGAGCCAGCAAAATATCTATGCACTACTTCTGGAACAGCTTTTGCCAATTCAAATTGTCTCTCTGGGAAAGTAATGTTTGCTTGTTCAATTTCTGCTTCGGTAGTTGGCATCCAAACGTATCCATAGCAACCTGGCCAATCAGGACATCCTAATCCAGCATCAACAAGCCTTGTCCAAGCTCCTAGACCAACAACAACGAATGCTAAAAATATTCCTATCAGACTGATAATCTGAATTTTTTTAAAATTATCCAATTTTTGAAACCCTCAATAATTTTTTTAAGTCTTCAAGAATTTGCTTAAAGTTTTCATTTTTATCTTCTTTAGGACCATAAAACATGATGATATTTCCTAGAGGATCCACTATGAACAAAGATCCTTCCTCAAAAGGATTAATATTCTGGCTTTCAAATTCTTTAGCTATCAATGAACCCTCGCCATATGTAGCATGGTTGAGAGGCTTGTATTTTTCCAAGATATCGTAGTCTTTATCTGACTCGCTGAGAAGAAATCTTGATACTCGGATGCTCTCTCGATTCAAGGCTATATTTGCTTGTCTTGCGACATAAGCTGCATCATCGCAAGTTGATGAGCAATCGCCTTTAATAAACTGGAAGATCATCCAATCTCTTTCGATGGTTTCAATGTTAAAAGGCTGATACTCATAAGTGACCCCCAGCTCACCAACATCAATCGGCGGTGACAGAAGTTGACCATTGTTCACCCTTCCCTCTGGAAGGGATGCACCTGAGTAGTACCATACAGTGCTTGATAGGATCACCAAGATAGGAGTCAAGAAAATTAACATCGCTATAACGAAGTTCTTCTTAATCATTTTTTCTAAACCCTACAAAAATAAAACCTGCCAAAGCAACCAAGCTCAAGCCTAACCATTGAATTGCGTAACCAAAATGACGATTGGCAGATAAATAAACAGGTTGCCAAATCCTAGTGAATCCATCTAATGAAAATTCATCAAGTTCAAAGACTACAGCCGGATAGCTTGTGTTCCACTTTAAGTTAATGCTATCGATATCAAAAGACTGCATTTCTAAACCACTTTCTTCTCTTTCATAAATTGAATTATCTAATGTGAAAGCTTTTTCGATTGGTCTGAAAACTCCCTGCAATAAATAATTCTGATCTAAGGTCTTTTTTGATTCATCAAATGACTTTGACCATCCTTTAGATACTAAAAGTGACAATCCTTTATTAGATAAAAACTCTTGATAAACAGAAAAACCACGAACTCCTTCATGGATTGCATTGTCTACTAAAACTGTCCTTTGACTGAACTTGCCTTGCATAAAAAAGGGTATGTACCAATGGCTGGGAGTTGCATATTCTAATGAAATAAATTCGGTTGGGGGCTCTGATTGCTGATTATTAATAAAACTTTCAAGCTTAGATTTTTCTAATCCTCTTTGATATTGCCAAAAACTTAAACTTAATAAAATTGGTAATATAATTGTCGTAAAAATTGTAAACTTCCAACCAGGATTAAATTTTCCAATGTTTGTAAAAATACTCATCGTCATTTTAATGATTGCTATGCTGATCAGCCTCTTTTCTAGCGCTGCCTTTATGATCAAAGATAAAAAAGGAGCAATGACCAGAAGCTTTATGGCTCTTAGGGTAAGGGTAGTAATTGCGGGTCTTCTTTTGTTGACCCTCGCATACGGTCTTTATAGCGGTCAAATAGTTGTTAATAGCCCTTGGGGTTAGAATACGTAAACAACTAACACCAACAATATCCATACTACATCCACGAAGTGCCAGTACCAGGATCCTGCTGCAAGACCAAAGTGATCTTCTTTAGTAAAGGCCCCTCGAAATCCTCTAATCGTCATAATAGTCAAAATGATTGCTCCTAAACAAACATGAAAGCCGTGGAAACCTGTAAGAAGAAAGAAAGTAGTTCCATAAATCCCAGCACCTAAAGTCAGACCCATGTGATCGTAGGCTTCGTAATACTCAAGGCCTTGTAAATAAACAAAAGTAAATCCAAGAATAAGAGTCATAACCATCCAAAACTTAAATGAAGTTCTATTGCCTTTTTTCAAAGCATGCTCAGCAATCGTTATGGTTCCGCTTGAAGTTACCAAGCATAGAGTGTTCCAAAACGGTAACCAATGCCCTACGTTTGCAAATCCAGGAAAATTCATATTCTCTTTTGGGCCTTGAAATAAAGACTGATCCGGGGTCTGCATTACTGGCCAAGTCGCTTCGAATCCAGGCCACAACATATTCGAGATAGCCTTTTCACCTTCACCTCCAAGCCACGGCACTGCAAAAATTCTTACGTATCCTAGCGCTAAAAAGAAAGCGAAGAAAAACATGACTTCACTGAATATGAACCACTGCATGCCCATGACAAATGATCTATTCAATTGATCGCTGTACATTCCTTTGTCGTTTTCTTTTATAACTTCGCCAAACCAAAAGAAGAACACTGAAAAAATAACGGCAAAAGCAGCGATTAGGATCCAATATGAATTTGAATCAGGTTTGTCTAGATCGTTAATAGTGTAACCAGCACCTAATACAAAAAGCATCAAACCAAAAGCCATCCAAATTGGCAGTCTGCTGCTTGCTGGAACAAAATATGAAGATTGATCAGACATAATTAATTACTCGCTTGTAATTTTATATGAGATTCAGTGATATCAAAAAGAGTATAACCAAGGGTTAACACAGGAACATCATCGGGGAGATCAGGATCAATAATAAATCTGACCGGCATGGTTAACTTTTCTCCAGGTTGTAGAAGTTGTTCCTCAAAACAGAAGCATTCAGTTTTATGAAAATATTGTGCACCTTTTCCCGGAGATACGCTCGGTATTGCCTGAGCTACCATAGGATAATCTGTAGGGTTTTCAAAAGTATAATCAACTGTATAAGCTGTTCCCGTTTCTGCATCTAATGTTCTTTTCTCGGAAGTAAAATTCCAAGCCATATTTTCATTATTCTTAGTAACAAAGAGAATTTTGATTTCCCTGGAATCAAAATTTTCATCATATTGGGTAATGGTAGGTCCAGATACTTTTCCATTTAACCCAGTGATTTCACAAAAAACATCGTAAATAGGAACCAAAGCAAAACCAAAGCAAAACATACCTAAAACAAGACTTACTAATTTTAAGTTTGTTTTAGTAGCTGCTTTCACTTAACTTCTGGTGGAGTTTCGAAAGTGTGATACGGAGCTGGCGATGCAACAGTCCACTCCAATCCTTTTGCGCCTTCCCATACTTCAGAAGTTGCCTGTTTTCCAGCAAAAATACTCTTAAGAATAATAAATAAGAAGAGGAGTTGGGTTAACCCAAAAATGAACGCACCAATAGAAATCACCATATTAAAATCTGCAAATTGAAGAGCGTAATCAGGAATTCTTCTAGGCATACCTGCTAATCCAACAAAATGCATGGGGAAGAAAGTAATGTTAACCGAAATAAAAGACATCCAAAAATGAGTTTTCCCTAAAACTTCGTCGTACATGTTACCCGTCCATTTTGGTAACCAATAATAAACACCAGCGATTATTCCAAAAATAGCTCCGGGAACTAAAACGTAATGGAAATGCGCAACAACGAAGTAAGTATCGTGGTACTGAAAGTCAGCTGGAGCTATTGCAAGCATCAACCCTGATAATCCACCAATAGTAAACAAAGCTACAAAAGCTATCGAAAAAAGCATCGGAGTTTCAAAAGAGATAGAACCTTTGAACATAGTCGATAACCAATTGAATACTTTCACTCCTGTTGGGATTGCAATCAACATGGTTGTGTACATGAAGAAAAGTTCACCTGCGATTGGCATTCCAACTGTAAACATGTGATGCGCCCAAACAATGAAAGAAAGGATAGCGATTGATGCTATTGCATAAACCATTGACGTGTATCCAAAAATTGGTTTTCTTGAGAAGGTTTCAATGATGTGCGATACGATTCCAAAAGCAGGCAAAATCATTATGTAAACCTCAGGGTGACCAAAGAACCAAAAAATATGTTGGAATAACACTGGATCTCCACCACCGGCAGCGTTGAAGAAACTGGTTCCAAAATGGATATCCATGAGCATCATAGTTACAGCCCCTGCGAGAACTGGCATTACAGCAATTAGAAGATAGGCAGTAATCAGCCAAGTCCAAGTAAACAAAGGCATCTTCATGAAAGTCATTCCAGGTGCTCTCATGTTTAAAATTGTGGTTATGATGTTTATAGATCCCATAATGGAAGATGCTCCCATAATGTGAACAGCAAAAATAAAGAAAGTTACGGTTGGCGGTGCATAAGTAGTGGATAAAGGTGCATAGAAAGTCCAACCAAAGTTGGGACCTCCGCCCTCCATGAAAAAGGTGGAAATTAAAATTCCAAAAGCCACTGGAAGAATCCAAAAACTTAAGTTATTCATTCTTGGTAATGCCATATCTGGGGCACCGATTTGCATAGGAATAATCCAGTTAGCCAAACCAACGAAAGCTGGCATGACCGCTCCAAAAACCATAATCAGGCCGTGATTGGTCAGCATTTGATTGTAGAATTCTGGAGATACTATTTGACTTCCAGGCTCAAATAACTCGGCTCTAATAACCATTGCCATGGCGCCACCTAAAAATAACATCAAAAAGCTAAACCAAAGGTAAAGCGTACCGATGTCTTTATGGTTAGTAGTGTATAACCATCTAGTTATACCTTTTGCTGGGCCGTGATGATGATCATCTGAATGCGAATCTATTACTGCGCTCATAGTCCTTCCGTGTATTAAAGTTTGTTATTTTTATAATCCAAAATTTCTTTTGGAATTACGATTTCTCCGTCACCGCTAGCATCGTTACCCCACGCCTTCCTGGTATAGGTTATAACGGCTGCAATGTCGACTTCAGAAAGCTGTTCAGCGTATGACTGCATAGCAGCACCTTGAACACCTTCCATTAAAATTTCTATTTGTTTGGCTTTATCATTTAGCACAAGATCGCTTCCTGCTAATGCTGGAAATACAGGAGGTAATCCTTCTCCATTGACTTGATGACAAGCTACACAATTGGTTTGGTAAACACCTTCTCCAATTTCATAAAGTTCTTCTGTTGACCAAAGCTTTTCAGTGAGAAGCGCTTGTTGAATTTTTGCTTCTTTCTTCTCGTTTACCCAAAGTTCGTAATCTTCAGGTGATACTGCTTTAACAACGACTGGCATGTAACCGTGATATTGCCCACACAGTTCAGTGCATTGACCTCTGAAAATTCCTTCTTCATCAACTTGTGTCCAAGCTGTATTTATAAACCCAGGGATTGCATCCTGCTTTACTGCAAAATCTGGGACCCACCATGAGTGGATTACATCGTTAGCTGTGATTAAAAATCTAATTCTTTTATTAGTTGGTATGACTAAAGGTTCGTCAACTTCCAAAAGATAATTATCTGATTTGGGGGCAATGTTGTTTCTTTGATCTAAATCTGTGGATAAGTTACTAAAAAAACTTACTTCGTCTTCAAGGTACTCATACTGCCACTTCCACTGATGCCCGGTAATAAGAATGTTGATATCTCCTTCTGCATCATCGTATGCACGAATCATCGTGAAGGTTGCTGGAATGGCCATAACCGCCAAAATAACAGCAAATAAAACGGTCCAGGTCATTTCTAAAACTGGATGGTCATCAAACTGAGCTGGTTTGTCACCATCTTTTTTTCTAAAGGCAACTATGAGATAAACCATAAAGCCGAGCACTAATGCTCCAATGACCACGCATATCCAGAAGATAGTCATGTGCAGATCAAAAATTTCTCTGCTGAGGGCATTAACTCCTGGAGTCATATTCACGTCACCCCAACCAGCAAAAAGTGGAAGGGATGCGCAACAGGTAATTAATGCCGCAAAAATTCTTTTAATCAGTACCATTTAGTAATCTTTCTTTAAGGCAGGCAGCGTAATTTTACTTCAAAAGTATGTGGAAAACTAACGCAAAGCCAATAAATTATTGGTCTTTGGAAGTTTTCCTGTCCAAGTTTCAAATGAAGCAGCTCCTTGCTCAACGAGCATCCCCCATCCGTCTGAAACTGATTGTGCACCGTTGTTTTTAGCATCAATCATAAATTGGGTATCGGCCTGAGAGTAAGCTAAATCATAGGCTAGAGCGCAATTACCATATAGAGATGGGTCTATCGGTAAGCTCTCATTTTCAAGGGTGGACATTGAAGTAGCATTGATAATCAGATCAAAAGAATGAAATTCAACCTGAATTGAATTAAAACTCGATGCTATAAGATTAGAATTTTTCCCTGAAGACTGTCTGTATAAGGATAAATCCCTAACTAGTTCTTGAGCTTTTTCAAGAGTTCTATTTGCTATACAAATGGTTTTCGGATTGAGATCTTGCAATCCAAAAGCAGCTCCTTTGGCTGCGCCTCCTGCTCCAAGGATTAAAATCTCTTTGCCATAAAGATCAAATCCTAAATTTTGATTAATATCCTTTGCTAAGCCAATGCAATCTGTATTATCTCCGACGATAATATCTCCCTTCCTATATAAATTATTGGAAGCACCTATCATTTGGGCTTTTGCTGAAGAATCATTTGAAAATTTCAAAGCTAATTTTTTAAAAGGCAGCGTGACGCTTAATCCAATACCAGACTTAAAAAAATCTTTAACAAAATTTTCGAAGTCTTCCTCATCTACTAAATATTTTCCAAATGAGATTTTTATTTTTTGCTGATCAGCAAAGTGGTGATGTATCTCTGGCGATCGACTATGTCTAATGGGATTCCCAACTACTCCAAATTTTAAACTCTTCATTTTCTTATCCACTCCCCAGTTTCTAGATTTTGTATTGGAGTAGCACCTCCAAAATTGCCGATCTCTCCCCTAATGAGCGTTACCTCATTTCCAAAAATCTTTGTTACTTCATCTGCTGACATAGCAGGAGGGTCGTTAGAAATATTTGCTGATGTGCTAGTCAGCACCTTGCCAATTTTTTCTGTAAGTTTTATCACTTCAGGATGAGAACTATGACGGAGGGCAACCAAATCAGAATTTCCTTTAATCCATTCTGGGACATTTTCATTTGCTCTGACAAGCCAAGTGTGAGGACCAGGCCACGGCCTTTTAAGTTTATCTATATCTTCTTTATCAAGATGATTTATATATTTTTCAAAATGCTCAAAAACTCCGCTTATTAGTATTAAGCCTTTGTCTATTGATCTTTTTTTTAGCTCGCAAAGTTTAAAGACATCCTTTTTTGAGTCAGGATCACACCCTAGCCCATAAACTCCTTCGCATGGATAGGCATAGATCATTTTAAGTTTGGTTTTATTGATCCTCTAATAAGATTCTTTTTTGTTCTTCTCTTTGATCAGCTATTTTTTTAGCCAAATCTTCATCTCCAGTGGCAAGCATTTGAGCGGCTAAGTGGCCAGCGTTTACTGCTCCTGCTTTTCCAATCGCTACAGTTGCAACCGGAACTCCTCTAGGCATTTGAACGGTTGAGAAGAGAGCATCCAAGCCATTTAAAGGTCCACCATCCCCTGGAATTCCAATAACGGGCAAAGTCGTATGCGCAGCAATATTTCCCGATAAATGTGCTGCTAAGCCAGCAATTCCCACGAAAACTTTGGTGCCGTCCTTGATGGTATTTTCTATAAACTCTTTAAGGGCCTCCGGCGTTCTGTGAGCGCTCAATACTTTGATCACTGAACCAATTCCATAACCATCCAATACTTCTTTTGTTGCTTCTGCCAAAGCCATATCAGACTTTGATCCCATCACAATTGCTACGCTATTAGTCATAATTTCTAAGATATTTAGTTTTTGTTAATTACCCACATATAATATATGTAAAGTAAATTTATAAAAATGAAATTATTGAAGATTTTAGAATTTCCTGATCCTAGGCTCAGAACAAAAGCAAAGCCTGTAAAGGAAGTTACTAATGTCCATAGAGAACTAATCGACAACATGATTCACACCATGTACGAAAGCAAGGGTATTGGTCTCGCTGCTACACAAGTGGATTTTCATGAAAGGATCTTGGTTATTGATATAAGCGAAGAAAGAGATGATCCTCAAGTATTTATCAATCCTGAGGTAGAAATTCTCAATAAAGATGAAAAGTCCGGCTATGAGGAAGGTTGCTTATCTGTACCGGGCTTTTATGAAGAAATAATTAGACCTGAAAAAATCAAAGTCACCTACTTGGATAGAGATGGCAAGAAACAAACTCTTATGCCTGAAGGTTTACTAGCTGTTGTCATCCAGCATGAAATAGATCATTTAGAGGGAATCCTCATGGTTGACTACATATCAAACATTAAAAGACAAAGAATAAAACAAAAACTCCAGAAATCTGCTAAAGAAAAATTAGCCTCCTGATAAATGAGAATAGCTTTTGCTGGAACTCCAGAAATTGCCGCTACAATTCTTCAATCAATTATTGATAAAAAAGATCATCAAGTTGTATGCGTTATAACGTCAGTTGATAAACCTTCAGGCAGAGGCAGAAAATTAAAGCCTTCACCAGTAAAAAAAATTGCCTTAGAGAATAACTTAACTTTGATGCAGCCTGATTCACCTAAATCTGAGGAATTCATCGATGAGTTTAAAAATTATCAATGCGATGTTCTTTTAGTGGTGGCTTATGGTCATATTTTGACAGAGGAATTATTGGAAACACCTCAGTACGGCAGCGTAAATATCCATGCATCTCTTTTACCAAAATACAGGGGAGCTGCTCCAATACAAAGAGCTATTCTGAATGGTGATAAAAAAAGTGGACTGACTTTTATGAAGATGACGAAAGGGCTTGATTCGGGACCTATGTCTAAACGGTTTGAAATTAAGATAGAAAAAGACGACACCACTGCTGATTTAACATCGAAGATGGCCTCTATAGCGGCAAAAGAAGTTAATAAATTTTGTTCTGATTGGCCAAATTTAATTAATAGTTTGGAGGAGCAAAATGAAACAGATGCGTCTTATTGTCCGAAGATTACAAGAAATGATGCGGTTATTGAATGGTCTGATGAGGCCAAAAAAATCAGTAAGGCTATTAACGCAATGTACCCTAACCCAATAATATCTATCGACGTTAACGGTGTTGGGATTAACCTCTGCAAATCAAAGGTGAATAAAAAGTTAATTGGCGACCCTGGAGAAATTATTGAATTTAATAAAAATATTCTTGCGATAGGTTGTGGAGATTTTGCAGTGGAAGTTACTGAACTTTGTAGGACAGGAAAAAATAAACTTTCCATAAAAGATTTTTATAACGGGGCTCAAAAACTTTTGAAAGAAGGCGATATTATTTCTTGAATATTAGGTGTATAAATATCAATAAAGTTATAGTTAGAAAGAAATAAATTGGAAATTTTAATTCTCGGAGCTGGCCAAGTTGGCACTGAATTATCTGAGCTCCTTACAAATGATGGTCATAACATTACCATTGTTGATACAAATGCTGATCGACTTCAAAAAGCCTCCTCTCACATAGACTTAAAAACTGTGGAGGGCAATGCTTCCTATCCTAAAGTTTTAGAGCAAGCCGATATTAATAATATAAATGTTGCTGTTGCGATGATGGAATCTGATGAGGTGAATATTATTGCCTGCCAGATGATAAAACTCCTCAATAAGGATACGAAAACAATGGCAAGAATTCGTACATACGAATATTTAAAAGGTAAGGGGAAACAAATCGTCGAGGGAGAACAAGGTATAGACGTCATTATTAGCCCGGAAGAATTGATAACTGCACAAATTTGTAGGCTTATTGAAAATCCTGGAGCTACTCAGATTATGGATTTTGCCAACGGTAAGGTATCCATGGTTTCAGTGAAAGCTAAAGAAGGCGCTCCAATAACAGGTCACAAAGTAGCAGAGCTAAGACAGCATATTCCCAAGGTTGATACGAGAATTGCAGCAATTTATAGAGAGGACAAAGTTATAGCTCCAAAAGGAGATGACCTAGTTGAAACAGGAGACGAGGTATTCTTCATAACAGAATCAAGAGATATAAAGAAAGTTATATCTGAGCTTCGAATGAAAGAAATAGCTTCGAAGACAATCATGATTGCTGGAGGAGGAAGAATAGGAAGAAGACTTGCAGAATCTTTGGAAGGAAAATTTGATCTTAAGATAATTGAACTCAATAAAGATAGGTGCATTTATTTGTCAGAAAAACTGGGCTCCTCTTTAGTTTTGAATGGCGATTCATCAGATAGTGCTCTGCTTGAGGAGGAAAATATTGAAAAAACCGATTTCTTTTGCTCTGTTACTAATGATGATGAAGCTAATGTGATGTCTTCTATGTTGGCTAAAAAGATGGGTGCTAAAAAATCACTATCTTTGGTTAATAAAAATGCATACCTAGATCTAATATCGAAGGAACAAATAGATATCACCATTAATCCCTCAGAAATAACGATCGGATCGATTTTAGAAAATCTGTCTAATGAAACGCAATTGAAAACATATTCTTTTAAAAGAAAAGGCGAAGCAGTTGAGCTAATTGCAACATCAAGAAATGGCTACCCAGGAGTTGTAGGAAAACAAATTGATCAGATAGAACTACCTAAAGGATGTGTAATTGGAGCTATTTTCTCTGAAAATGCAATTAAAATCGCTCATCATGATACTAAAATAAATGAAAACGATCATCTTATTACTTTTATAGCTGATAAAAAGAATCTTGAAGAAGTAACAGACATAATTTGTTCATAAATAGAATTTAATGAAAGTTAGACCCATTTTAAACCTTTTAGGCATAGGTTTAGTGTATTTTTCGTTTTTTCAGCTGCTTCCAATAGCGATATCCTTAATTTACGAGGAAAATAATTTCACTGATTATTCTGGAGCCTTTTTTATAACTCTTATTACAGGAATAGCGTTTTGGGTAGCTACTTATAAAGAAAAACAAGAAACAATTCGAATAAAAGAAGGGTTCATCCTAACTGTTGCCTTTTGGGTATTATTTACCGTTTTTGCATCTTTACCTTTCCTTTTGAGCTCAACACACGATTTCTCTATCGTAGATTCCTATTTTGAAACAACATCAGCCCTTACAACCACTGGATCTACAATTTTGGTTGGCCTGGAATCGTATAGTAAGTCCTTACTATTCTATAGAGCCCTATTACAATGGCTTGGGGGGATGGGAATAATTGTATTAGCAGTTGCAATCTTTCCACTTCTGGGAGTTGGAGGTATGCAATTATATAAAAACGAGGGCTCTGGGGTGATGGGAGACAATAAATTGAGGCCCAAAATTGCGGAAACAGCTAAGTCCTTGTGGTTTATATACCTAATTTTAACTCTAAGCTGTTGTTTTTGTTACTTTTTTTCAGGTATGAACCTCTTTGATGCTGTGACTCACTCATTTACAACGGTAGCCATTGGTGGATTTTCAAATTACGACGAGAGTTTTGCTTACTTTGATAGCAATGCAATCTACTTAGTCTCTATAATATTTATGTTTCTTTCTGGTGCCAATTTTTCGCTTCATTTCCTTGCCTATACAAAGTTAAACCCTAAGTATTACTTTCAAGATTCAGAATTTAAATTTTATGGCACCGTTATTCTTTCTGCTTTTCTTTTAATAACTGTTGCGATGATTTTTTACGGATCAGCTAATAACTTTGACTTAATTGTTACTACCGCTTTTCAAACAGTTTCTTTTGCAACCACAACAGGTTACGTAAATTCAGATTACTATCTATGGCCTTCTTTTATTCCTTTCATGCTTTTGATGCTAGGAGCCATCGGAGCTTGTGCTGGCTCTACGGGAGGAGGAATAAAAATGATTAGAGTTTTAGTTCTCTACAAACAAGGTGGAAGAGAACTTAAAAAATTGACCCATCCACAATCGGTTGTTCCAGTAAAAATTGGCGGAAAAATTCTTCAGCCAGAAATAGCGGAATCAGTTTGGGGTTTCTTTTCTGTGTACATGTTGGCGTATGTTTTTCTTACAACGTTTATGCTCTTGTACGGCTCAGATTTCATTACTGCATTTTCTGCAGTTGGCGCATCAATTAATAATTTAGGTCCTGGACTGGGAGATGTTTCTCAAAACTATAGCTCTTTAAATGATATCTCTAAAATAACTTTATCCTTTTCTATGATACTAGGAAGATTAGAAATTTATACGCTTCTTGTCTTACTAACTCCCTTTTTTTGGAAAAGTTAAGTAAGTACTTACTATCTTTTAAACGTAATCAATATAGCCCTTAAACCTTTTATACTCCCATGCATATTGTTCTGGAGAGGCAAGGATATCTTCTTCCAAAACTTTATTCATTGACTCAAGGGACTTAGTTAGATCATCAGAAAAAAAGTTCTCCCCTACCTCTCTTATATTGATTTGATATCCTTCTTTGCCAAGCGTACAACTGCAATAAATTACATTACAGTCAGTCCTTTTAGCGATATTTGAGATCAAAGAATTGGTGAAACAAGCATTGCCAAAAAAATTAGCCGTATGTCGATTTTTGTTTTTCGGGACCTGATCAACTGCCATTGCTATCGTTCCTTTGTTGTTGATGTGTTCGAGCAAAAGTTTGGTACTTTTAAAGCCTATCCCAACCATCCTTGCTCCGTAATTTTGTCTTCCACTTTTTACAAGATTATTAAAAATTTTATTTTTTACTTTTGTAAACGGAATAATAAGATTTTCTGATTTAGATGCCATCCATGAAATTAATAATTCCATATTGCCAATATGACTTGAAATGATTATCAAGCCTTTGTCTTCACCTAATAATGAATCAAATTTACTTTCATTATTAACTCTAGAAATCAGAGGGTAAATTTTTCTAGAGAAATCCCTTGAATTTGACCAAACATAAATAGCTTCGATTAAAGATAAAGATGTTTGTCTGACACTACTTCTAGATAAATCCTCAATCTCTTCTTTAGTTTTGCTTTTAAAAACATGTTTGAGATTAGTTGAGCTAGTTTTAAGGCTTTTAGAGTTAGAAAAAACCATCAAAAAGCCTAAAATCGATCCAAAAGCTTGAAAAGCTCCAAAAGGGACAATTTTAGCCAAAAAAAACAGTATTTTTATGAACATTTCAGTCCATTATATTCAACATTCAAGTAGAATTAGTAAGAAATCAGTCTATTTTATTGAATCTAATCCAAATCATCGTATAAATGTCAGCTAAATCAATGGATGAATTAGTCTCTTTATGCAAGAGAAGAGGATTTATTTTTCAATCAAGTGAAATCTATGGTGGCTTGCAAGGCATGTATGACTTTGGTCCGCTTGGAGTTGAATTAAAAAATAATTTAAAGAGCGCATGGTGGAAATCCATGGTTTATGAAAGAGATGATGTTGAAGGTTTGGATGCTTCCATCCTAACAAATCAACTTGTATTAAATTATTCCGGTCATGAAGATACTTTTACAGATCCTTTGGTTGACTGTAGAAGTTGTAAGTCAAGATGGAGAGCAGATCAAATTGAAGATACTTGTCCAAATTGTGGCAGCCAAGACTTGACTGACCCCAGACCTTTTAACTTGATGTTCAAAACAAACGTGGGTCCTCTTGAAGATGAAGGATCCATTGCGTATCTAAGACCAGAAACTGCGCAACAGATTTTTACAAACTTTAAGAATATAGTTGATTCAACATCAAGAGCTTTACCTTTTGGTATTGCGCAAATTGGAAAAGCTTTTCGGAATGAAATAACTCCAAGAAATTTTATTTTTAGGGTTCGTGAATTTGAACAAATGGAATTGGAATTTTTTGTACAGCCAGGAGAGGATAATCTCTGGCACGACAAATGGATTGAAGAAAGATCAAAGTGGTGGGAGAGTCAGGGAGTCTCCAAGAAGAAAATTAGATTTTTAGAAGTGCCTAAAGATGAACTATCTCATTATTCAAGACGTACTGTTGATTTAATGTATGAATTCCCTCACGGCGAGGAAGAATTGGAGGGCATAGCAAACAGAACTGATTTTGATTTAGGCTCACATTCCAAAAATCAAGATCAACTAAATATACAAAGCAAGATAAGAGAAAATTCGGACTCAAACTCAAGATTGGCGATACAGGATAAAGATTCAAATGAATGGATTGTTCCATTTGTTATAGAGCCATCTGCCGGTGTCGAAAGAGGAGTGTTGGCTATTTTGAATGAAGCTTACAAGGTTGAGAAATTAGAAGACGGAAAAGAAAGAATAGTTCTAGCTCTTAAAGCTCATCTCAGTCCAATAAAGGCCGCAGTAATTCCTCTGAAAAAAAATAATGAAGATCTCGTGTCCTTAGCTAAAAATGTAAAAGACGAACTTCAATCTTTAGGTAAGGGCAGAGTTCTGTTGGAAAATACAGGAAATATCGGAAAGAGTTATAGGAAGCATGATGAAATAGGTACTCCAATGTGCATAACAATTGATTTTGATTCTCTTGATAATAACACAGTTACAATAAGAGATAGAGATACTATGGAACAAAAAACCATCCAAATACAAGAGCTTACAACTTATTTCTCTAAATTTTTTAAGTAAAATATTCTTGGATAACTCAAGTAAATATATTGTTTTAGATCGTGATGGTGTCATCAATGTTGATCTATTCGACTATGTAAGAGATCCAAAGGAATTTGAATTTGAACATAAGAGCGTTCAAGCAATAAAAAAATTATCAGACAAAAATGTAAAAATTGTTGTTCTTACAAATCAAGCCTGCGTTTCACAAAAAACGGCAACTGAAGAAATGATAAATAACGTTCATGATCATATGAAAAATGAACTAAAAAAAATTGGGGCTGAGATAGAGCTAATTCTATTTTGTCCGCATGCAAATGAAGATAATTGTGAATGTAGAAAACCCAAAACAGGTTTGTTAGAAAAAGCTGAAGCTAAGCTTGGAATTTCACTCAAGGATTGTTTTTTTATTGGTGACAAAGAATCTGATTTACTTGCTGCAAAAAAGCATGGATGTCGTCCTGTCTTGGTTCTTACTGGTTATGGAATGCATACCATTAGAACAGCTGAAAGTTTGATGGGTGTAGAAATTTACGAGAATTTATTCGAAGCAATAGAGAATAACTTTTGATGGTTTATCTTAGATCGGGTACTTTTTATTTTTTCCTTATTATTGGATTGGGATTAATTTTCATTGGCATACCTTTCCTATATTTCACTCCGTTAATAAAGCGACAAAAAATTATTTTAAGCTGGGTATGGTTAGTAAGATTTACATTGAAATATATTTGCAATGTTGAAATTGAATTTAAAGGATTCAAAGATTATCTTAATGGCAAATTTCTTTTTGTCTCTAATCACCAAAGCACATTGGAAACGTTGGTGTTACATCATGAGTTTCAACCAATGTCAGCGATTACAAAGAAAGAAAATTTGAGCGTTCCAGTTTTTGGTTTAGGTTTTAGATTGCTTGAACCTATTTACATAGAAAGAGATATGAAACTGAGCTCTACCAAAAAAATTATAAGAGAAGGAATAAAAAAAATTGAAGCTGGATTATCTGTTTTATATTTTCCAGAAGGCACGAGGATGCCAGTAGGAGAAATAGGAAGATTTTCTAGAACTGGTATTGAAGTTGCAGCCAAAACAGAAACCTGCATCATCCCGATAGTTCACAACTCAGCAGAGTGTTGGCCACCCAGTTACTTAATACAACCAGGAAAAGTTATTTTTTACTTAGGTGATCCAGTTGAAACATCCGGTAAAAATATAAGACAACTTACAACTGACCTACAATCATGGATGATTGAAAATTACCATCTAACGTCCAAGTCTTAAAAATATCTTTAAAAAAAAATTCTCAAACCTTAAATTCATAAAAAACTCCCTTTTTTGCTACTTTTTGCTAAATTTATGACTTAAATAGTGTAAAAGTGCCATTTTGGGGGAAATATGCTGAAAAAACTGTTTAGTCAGGCTACAAATGACAAAATTCACTGGACAACGCTCATAAGTGAGAAAATCCTTTTAGCGCTTATTGGAATTGCTACATGCATCGCAGCAGCCCTTTATTTATGGGAAATGTTCATTAATAGACGCATTGAACTGTCGGATTTATTCTTATTATTCATCTATGCTGAAATTTTAGGCATGGTGGGGTCTTTTTACAGCACGAATAGAATTCCAGTAACATTGCCAATAATTATTGCTATAACGGCTATTTGCAGATTAATTGTTATGCAGAATAAAGAAATGGAAGCAACATTAATTGTTGGTGAAGCTGCAGCAGTTCTTATTCTGGCTGGCGCTGCATACATGATGAGCCTAAAAGATAAGATAAGTATAGAAAAATTAAAAAACCAAAATAATGATGATATCCAAAGCTAATGTTTTTTTAGTGGCTTTTCAGATTCTTCGAACCAACCGTCTATAATTTCATTGTTCTCATCTATCCATCTTTCGATTTGAAGGATGACAAAATCTTGCCCAGAAATTAAATCAAAATTCTCTTGCGGCATTGATTCCTTTTCTCTCTCAAGAAGCTCTTTCAATGTAATAAGATTTTCCGTTTGTTGTTGATATTCCAAAAGAGTAGGATTTTTCTTATCAGAAAAAGTATCTTGGATTTCATCCAATAATTGGTCTTTGAATTTTTGAATCTCTTTTATATTCAAAACTCTTTTATCTCTCTGTTCCAAGAAACTTTTTTTATTTTCCTTTCCGAATGTGTAAGGATCTTGATGTGAAATTCTTCTCTTAATTCTTTTATACTTTTATCAAGCAACTCCTCTGAAAAATAATAATTCCAACGCTTCTTCATTTTAAAGCATCTAAATAAAATCATTGGCCACTTTCTAATCATGACTTTTAAGTAGAGAAAAAAGTACTTTGTATAACCAACTTCTTTTAAAAGAATTTCTACTTTTTCAGTAGTTTCTTTGAAATTTATTTTTCCAGAAAAATAATCTTTTAATGTTTGAAAATAGTTTCCACCAAAAAATACCCAGCAATCCAACATTGCTTCCTCTTCTAAGGTTGTATCTAATCCAAAAATTACATGAGTTGCATCATGGCAGAGAATACCCCACTTTTCTGAATCGCTAACTTGTTCTCCAAGAACATATCTATTATTTTTTCTTAAATAACTTCTATATTCTTCTATTCCTTCTTGCAAAGAAGTGTTGCAATCTTGGTTCTGAAAATTAAGCATTTTTTTATTATAGTTTAATACTTTTCACTCATTACAAAATTTAGTTTAAATTTTTGTTTTAAACTCACTGAATGAATCTAAGTATGTTCATTATTGGAAGCGCGGTTTTCATAGTTGCTTTTTCTTTTTTTAAAGTTACTGCTTTGCATAAAACTAAAAATCAGAATGAGTCTTGGTTGAAGCTTATTTCTGTTTTTTTCGTGGACCTTATTGTGCTCATGGTGGGCACTCTTGGAGTAGGGATATTTTTTGTCTCTTTGTTTAACGCGTTTCATGGATAGGCTTTTAAGGAGTAGTTTTCTAAGTAATCTTTTTGCTTATCTAAAATATAGATATTTCTTACAAGGTATTGAATTTAATGAGGATATTTCTATGTACGAAGATTTATTCTCTAATGGGCAGAGAGTTTTTCATGGAGTGTTATTAGATAATGAAGGAAGTCTTATAAAGGACAATCAAGAACCTGAAAATAACTGCCTGGAAGACTTTTTACTCAAGCAAAGAAATTGAAGTTAGGATCTTGAAGATCCTATAGCGACCGGTCTGATTGGTGAGGCCGCGCTACCCTTCGTTTTTAGTGGGAGAATCATCACGCATGAAAGATCAACAGAATCCTGAGCAAGTAAATCAAGCTTTAAGTTTTCTATAGTGTGAATGCCAACCTGAGTTAAGAAATAATAGTGTGCCGGTAAAACAACGCCATCAGGATTTTGAGAC
>CACFKX010000019.1:0-17527 GCA_902566955.1 uncultured SAR86 cluster bacterium
AATCTATGTCGCCCTTGGTATCTCTATATGAATGAGTGACATTGATGTTAGGAAATTTTTTTTTGATCTCATCTGCAACCAGATGAGCTTGTATTTTAGCCAGACTGCTATTTCTTGAAAGTATTCTAATAGTATTCAATATAACTGTTTGTTCTTAACAAAAACACAATGATACCCGAATGTTGGAAGAAGTTCTGATGTGTTATAGTTCTCACCAATTCGTCTTATAAAGCAAGCTGAATTAAATGGTAGGTAGTAAATGAATTATGAAAAATTTTTTAGCGACGAGCTTAAATCTCTCAAGTCGCAAGGTTTGTATAGAAAATTTCGCGAAATAAATAGAACACGTTCGACTTTTCCAAAAGCAACTGAACGCGATGGAGATTCTAAGAGACAAGTAGAAGTTTGGTGCAGCAATGATTATCTAAACTTGAGCCAACATCCTGCAATTGTTAATGAAACCATAAAAGTTACTCAAGAATTAGGAACAGGGTCTGGTGGCACAAGAAATATCTCAGGAACTTCTTCATATCATGCAGACCTTGAAAAAACACTTGCTGAATTGCATAAAAAAGATTCTTCCTTGATATTTCCATCTGCTTATACAGCCAATCAATCTACTTTGTGGACCTTATGTAAAAAGTTAGAAGGAATTGAAATATATTCTGATGAACTCAATCACGCATCGATGATCCAAGGCATAAAAAATGCCAACGTTAAAGTTCATATTTTTAGACACAACGATACCGAACATCTGGAAGAATTATTAAAAACGTCAAATGCAAATACCCCGAAGATGATAGTTTTTGAATCCCTTTATTCTATGGAGGGTTTAAGATCTCCTATTGAAAAGATTATATGGCTTGCCGAAAAATATAATGCTCTTACATACTTAGATGAAGTTCATTCTGTTGGCTTATACGGTCCGGAAGGAAGAGGTATTGCTGCCGAAGCTGGAGTTTCAGATAAAATAGATATTATTAACGGAACTCTCTCAAAATCTTTCGGTCAATTAGGTGGCTATGTAGCTGCTAACGCAGACATCATAGATTTCATTAGAAGTTTTGCGCCTGGCTTTATATTCACCTCTTCAGTCAATCCCTCAATTGTAGCTAGCTCCATCAAAGCTATTAAACTTGCAAAAAAAGCAGATCACCTGAGAAGAGAAATAAAATTTAATTCCGATCAAATAAGATCTGGCCTAAGAAATCTCAATATTCCATTTATCGAAAATGATAGTCACATAATTCCAATTCTTATTAAAGATCCTGTCCTGTGTAAAGACGCAGCAAATCTTTTGGTTGAAAAGCACGGTATCTATATCCAACCTGTCTTTTTCCCAACAGTTCCAAAAGGAGATGAAAGATTTAGAGTTACTATTACGCCAAAACATAATGCACAAGATATTCAAAACTTTTTAAATGCTATTGACGATGTTTGGTCAGAAATGTCACTAGAAAGGGTCAAAGCAGATAGCAAAGTAGCAAATTTGAAGTAATAATTTAGGTTGTCGGGCGGTAGAAAGATCTCCAAAGAGCTATCCCACCAATCAAAGAGATAATCCAGAATAGTAATTCAATGTAGTTAGGATTACTGTTGTAACCAAAAAAACCTTTAAGAAAGACGCCAACTCTTCCGCTGTCATGCATGATGTGCGTGTACTGTTGTTTGCCCTTCAAGTCGTAGGAATAGAAGAAAGAGTTATCAGCTTCATCAAGACTATCCTTAGGTTTTAAAATATCCCATGGACGAGAAATATTTGATTTATCTTCTAAGCCAATCAGTTGCAAATTATCTGATTTAACCAAGTAACTTTCAGCTTCATGCGTGCCATATGCGATCATCCCCGATGCTAAGAAAACTAGTAACAATGTTGTAGCTTGAAAGAAAGATCTTAAATTGATCTTTCTCCCCTGAACAACAACAAGATAACCAATTAAAATTGCCAATGCTGCGCCTACTGTGAACCCGAGATAGCTAAAAGATCCTGTCATTGAAAAACTTCCCAAAAGGAAAATAGCTGTCTCAAATCCTTCCCTTAGAATAGAAAAGAAAATTACAAAGAAAATTCCCCAAGTTGATGCTTGTACTGCCGAGTTAGTTTCAGCTTCAATTTGTTTTCTATCACTAACGTGTTTTGATAGCCAAAAAATTACATACCAAATCAATCCAGCTGTGATAAACATGAACACCGATTCAAACAGTGCCCTAGCAGATTCATTACTGAAGCTTTCTTTGAGAACATAAACCAAGTAGCCTACTAAAATACTGAAAACGAGTGCTGCAGCAACACCTATCCAGAGTTTTTTAATCGATTCATAAAGTTCGTTTTTTATGAGAATCGTATAAATAATCCCAACAATTAAAGAAGCCTCGAGCGTTTCTCTAAAAACAATGATGAATTCATTCATTACAATAATTTACCAAATAAAGAGAGGAAGAGCTTAATTTTTCATCAGGGGTGATTTAAAGGAACGAATAAAAAAACTCTTCCAAAAATTTCTTAAAGTGTAGGGAAAATCAATCTTGATGGTAGGTACAGATGGTAAGATTGATTTTCCCTTCAGTTCTCTCTCCTAATTAAGAACTGAAATTTTGAACCTGACTTGCTCCGAAATTATTACCAGGGTATTAATCTTCATAGCCGCTCCGCCAAACGGTTTTGAATTTTTAGATTTCAGAGCAAGAGAGTTCATAATTTAAATATTTCGATTTTAAAATCTTCTAGAATATGAAATCCTTGCATTTAGAGATTCACCAACAGAGGCTTGGTGAGTGCTATGCGAATGAGGGAAATATAATTCATCCGTCAAGTTCTCTACATGAATTCTCACCACATCGTTATCAGATGCATTTATATAAAGTGCAAAATCAACTCTAGTGTAGTCAGGCAAGGCAGGTCCTGTGCTTCCATTTGATGTGTCTTTAATAAATGACTCACCTTGATGAGTGACCCCTAATCCAAAACCAATGGTCTCATTTGCTTGGTATGAATACCACAAAGAAAGCATCTGATCAGGAAGTTCTCTAGGTTGTTTAGTGCCTTTGCTGGTAACTCCGTCGAGTGAAGTGTATCCAAAAGTTAGGTTATTTTGATCATCAATATCACCTGATAATTCGATCTCAACTCCTTCTACTTCAAGACCTCTGACCTCATTCATTTCTCCAGTTTCGTTATCTTTCTCAGCTCGAGTTGATTTGGAATCAAAAATTGCTGCTGTAAACGTAAAAGCATCGTTGATGTCATATTTGTAACCGATTTCAGTATTTTCAAAGACATCTGGATCAAGGGCAGCTCCGCCTGCATCCAGCTTTTTATATTGCTCACCTGATCTTGGAAGAAAGCTCTCACTGTAGCTCACATATAAGGACATGTTTTCTGCAGGCTTATAAATTACTCCAAACCTTGGAGAGAACATATCATCTTTCCTAGACTGATCCCGTGATTTTTTGACATCAGTGACTGTAATATCAAAGTTATCTAAACGACCCCCGATAATCATTTTCCAATTATCAGAAAAATCTATGTCACCTTGTAAATATAGCGAAGTTACAGTTATATCTGACTCTGAGCTACTTTTTAAATCAGTTGTGTAGTCAACAGTTGATGCGAGACCTGTTGAAGTTACAGAAATATCTAGAGGCCTAGTTATATTAAATATTTGCTGATCTGTAGGCTCCCCAGCATCGCTACCTGCACTATTATTAAAGAAAGTATTGTATCTGTAATTTTTATTATCAGTATCAACGAATTCCAAACCAACAAGGACTGTTCCAGAAGTTGAACCGTTATTAAATTCATTTACAACGTTTGCATTAAGGATTAAATTTTGTCGCTCTGTTGGATCTAAATATCCGTCTAGCTTCACAGTGTTAGCAGTTCCATCGTAGCCAGCAGCATAAAGGTTTTTATACATTTTTTTAAAATCACTAGATGTAATACTCATGTTAAATTTTCCAGAATCTGAGTAATCATGAGCAATATTAGCTCTTAAAATTCTTGCTTCTAAGGTTTGTAAGTTTAAACCTTCGACTCCAAAAACTACATCTTTTAAACTTTCAACAGGAGTATTGTTTGCAGTTGGAATACCACGATCGATAAATCTCTCGTGATCCGCATACTCATAAGAAAGATCTACAGTGGTATCACCCGCTTGAATTTTAACGGTTGGGTTTATTCCATATCTTTTGCCTTCATAAAAATCTCTGTGATTGGCTAGAGAGTCAGTATGTAAATTCAATCTGACAGCGGTATTTTCAGAAGTTGCAAAATTTGCATCGACTGCGATATCAGCAGCTCCAAAAGAATCAACACCGACATCAAAAGACCCAAAAGCTTCACCAATCTCAGCTTTTTTGGTAACTCTATTGATTAATCCACCAGTTCCACCTCTTCCGAAAAGTAGAGCGTTCGGACCTCTTAAGATCTCTAACTGTTCGACGTTGTAAAGCGATCTATAGTATTGAACGTCATCTCGAATTCCGTCCTGGTAAAAATCGGCTGTAGATCTAACGCCTCTAAAGACAACTGCATCTCTATGGCCTTCACCTTGTGATGTGTTTACACCGGGAGTATAACGAATAATATCTCCTATCTCCCTAAAGCCTTGGTTCTTTATTTCTTCATCAGTTATAACAGAAACTGACTGGGGAACGTCTAGAATTGGTAACGGAGGTTTAAGAGAATTAACTTGATCAATGTATAAAACTTTTCCTTTTACCTCAACTTCTTCTACATCATCGCTGTTTTGAGCAAATATGCTTAGAGCTCCTAATAAAAACAATGCGGTAGAAATAAATTTTTTCATAATTTTTCCAATTTTTTTTTGTGATATCTCATAATGATAATGAGAATCGTTCTCAATTATAAACAAATGAGAATGATTATCAATTGCTTTTAGAAATATCTTTATAATTTTCACTACAAAAAAATAGAAAAATTAAAGATTAAAAGCCTTGACCTTTTTCTTTTTTCTTGTTTGTGACTAAAAAATAAGAGTTTGACGCATTATGCAGAGTTGAATATTCTGCAGAATATAGATTATTTTCTAGGGGGAAAATTATGAATAAATTCTATTTATTAAGGTTATTTTTAATCTCCCTCCTTTGCATTCCTTTTGTTAATTCTCAGGATGATGATACTGAAGAAGTCGTAGTGACAGGTTCACTGATTGCTACTGATAGAGAAGTTTTATCCGTTCCTGTTGATTCCTACAATCGAGATGATTTCGAATCTGCTGGACAACCAGAAATATCAGATCTAGTAAGAAACCTTACTGCTGTATCGGGTACTGTGAATACGTCTGAGCAATTCGTTGAAGGGGGAACAATAACCGGTATTAAAAACGTGAACATTAGAGGTCTGGGTGTTGCTAGAACTCTTGTTCTTATTAACGGTAAGAGAATGGTAGAAACTGCGGTTGCTACTAACTCTGCTGAGTCGCCAGTTGATATTGGTAACTTTCCATCAATTGCACTAAAGCGTATTGAATTACTTAAAAACGGTGGTTCAACAGTGTACGGTTCTGATGCGGTTGCTGGTGTGTTCAACATGATCACAAGAACTGACTTTGAAGGGTTTGAAATGAACCTTTCAACTACTAATATCAATAACGCTGATCCTGGTTACAATTTTGGATTCATTTATGGAAATCAAAACGGTGATAACAGATTCACTATTTCGTATGAATACGAGGAAATTGGTCGATTGATGAACATAGATCTTGGTCTCGTAGATTGGAAAGATCCAACAACTTGGCCTTTAGGTGCCTCATCTTTTGGTAATCCCGGAACATGGCATCCAATTGCTGGTGGAGCTGCTCAAGGTGCAGATGCAATAATGGATCCAACTTGTGGTATGAGTGTTCCCGTTGCGAAATCCAAAACTAAAGGACTTGCTTATTCGGCTGTCCTCAGTGGTAGCGCTCACTCTAAATGTGGATTCAATTATGTGCCATTTTCAAATGCTATTGATCCAACAACAAGAAATAAACTCTATGTCACAGCTGAATCAGATATTAATGATGATACTGTTTTATATTTTGAGTACTTGCACGCTGGTTTAGATACTACCTACACTGGATCGCCTTCTTATCCGCCGACTGCTGCGGGCTATTATTTAGCTATTCCTGATCACAACCCAGGATTTCAAGAAATTGAAAGAGCTACTGGTGTAGACATGGGAACTTCAGCTTTAACTTGGCATAGAGCTAGAGCTATTGAAGGTCCTGGAATGGAGAGGCCAAACTATCACGATTCGGACAGAATTGTTGCTGGTATAACCACTGACATAAATGAATCAGTCACGTTTGATGCAAGCGTCACTTATGGGGCCACCGAGTGGAGTAACGCTTGGGGTGATACTCTGACTGACAGATATGCAATGGCACTTAATGGTATTGGTGGTGAAGATTGTAGAGATCCTGCAACAGGTGAATTTTATGAAATTGGAACTGATGCTGCTTTAGCAGCTGCAGGAACTGGTAATTGTCATTACTGGAATCCAGTTGGAGCTGCAATTGGGGCAAGTCCATCTGATCCTTATTACAATCATCCAGATGCATGGGATTTCTTCTGGGGCGGACCTGAGCACGAAGAAAAGAAATCGCTTACAGTTGGAGAGTTTGTTTTCTCTGGAATGGGAGCTAACGACATAGGTTGGGCTGTAGGTGCGCAATTTAGAAAATTTTATGGTTTCTATCGAGCTTCCGGTGATAACAGATGTCCAGACAATGGAAAATGTAACACTGTATTCCATTTCCTAACTATGGATAAAACTGAAAGAACCGATAATGAAGTTACTTCAGTGTTTGGTGAGGTATTAATACCTGCTGGCGATAACTTTGAACTACAACTTGGTGCTAGATACATTGATTATGAAATTGATTCAGTTACAAAACCGAGATTATCTTTCATTTGGGATGCTACAGATATATTCAGTTTGAGATTCTCTTACGAACAAACTTATAGAACTCCTGTACTAGCTAGTCAGCCAACTGAGTCTCTAGAACGTTATGCTCCGATAGGTGAGTACGTAACAGTCGTGACTCCTGTTCCTTCAACTTTGGAACCAGAGCAATCTGATAATATGAACATTGGTTTTATCATCAGACCGACTGATCGTAGTCAATTAACTTTTGATTACTTCAACCTAGCATTTACAAACGGTTTTGCAAGAACAGCTTCAACTAGTCCTTCAGCAAGAATTGTTTACAATACTCCTGGTGATGACACCAGTGGTGTAGCAAGAATTGAAACTGATTTCATCAATGGTGATGACGTTGATGTTTCTGGACTTGATTTTGAAGGTTCTGTTGGTTTTGATTCTGGCAATGCTGTAATGCAATTTTCTTATGGTGGAACATACCTTACGCAATATGATGTTGCAGGTGGTATTGGTGCACTTGATGGGGCAACTTATGAAGCTGTTGGTAAGTACAACACTAGATCATCTGTATCGCCTATCGTTTTAAGATCTTTACCTGAATTACAATTATATTTGGGATTAGGTATTGACATAGATATCCATAGAATGAATATCTACTTAAGACATGTCAGCGAGTATGAAATTCCTGACACAATAACCGCAGGGTACACCTTTGTAGGAGATAAAATTGATGCAATGAACACGATTGACTTCAATTATTCTGTGAATTTAGCTGACGACAGAGTCACTCTAAATTTAAGTGCTCACAACCTTCTTGATGAGAAGCCACCATTGGCTCCAGCTGAGTTGGGTTATGATGCATTTACTCATTCTCCTGTAGGAAGAATCATTAAAGCTGGTATACAGTACAGATTCTAAAAATAGGGTATGCAAAAAAAGGCGGTGGAAACACCGCCTTTTTTTATGATTTTTTAATCTCTGGTAAAACTGCTATCAGTATTCCACCAAGCCATATCTGAAAAAGATCTAATATCTATTTCATGAGTCCAAGTGGATCGATGCTGATTAGCAAGATGAAAATAAGTCTCGGCTACTTTTTCAGGAAGGATCAAGCCATCGTGTTCCATACCTCGAGTTTCTCTCATCTTTTGATACATATCCGGTCCGAGCATTTTTCCAAGAGTGTCGGGGGCATCAACGGCACCATCAATAACAATATGAGCAACATGGATTCCTTGCGGGCCAAATTCATCGTTTAAAGATTGGCATAACATTCTTCTACCTCCCATTGCAGCAGCATGAGAGTGTTGAGTCTTATTACCTCTGACAGCTGCGGTAGCTGAAGTGACAAGTAAAGAGCCCTCTCCTCTGCTGGCCATGATAGGACAAATCTCTTTGGCCACTCTAAAGAGTCCTTGGGTAGCCATCTTCCAACCCCATTCAAATTCTTTGAGGCTAGTTTGATCCAAAAGCTTCATACCAGTTTGCGCTCCTAGGTTATATACTAAGGTATTAATTGGTCCTATACCCTCCTCAATATCCTTGATCAGCTTTTCTATTGCCCCTTCTTCAATTGCATTTATTAAAAATCCTGAAGCCTCTCCCCCTTCAGCTTCAATATTTTTAATCCATTTATCAAGTCCCTCTTGATCTGTTCTTCTTGCAAGACAAGAGTGATAACCCTCAACTGCAAATTTTCTTGCTATGTTTGCCCCAATTCCACCACCAGCACCAATAACCAAACAAACTTTTTTAGCCATGTTTAAACTCCTTTTTAACTATTTTCACATATTCTGTCGTTTCCTTATACTTTGATAAGTCATATGATAGTTAAATGAAATCTTTTGAAAACAAAATTGCTGTTGTTACCGGAGGCGGGACAGGTATGGGGAGAGAACTTGTTTTACAATTAGCTGAAGCAAACTGCAATGTTTCTATGTGTGATGTTATTGAAGAAAATATGGATCAGACAATTGATTTGGCGGTTTCGATAAACCCAAATATCAAAATAACAAAGCATGTATGCGATGTTTCCATCAAAGAACAAGTTGAGGAATTTAGAGACAACGTTTTATCCGAACAGCAGTCTGATTCAATAAATTTACTTTTCAATAATGCAGGGATCGGCGGTGGTCAAAGCTTCATAAAAAGCGATATCGAAGAGTGGGAGAAGGTTTTTGCTGTTTGTTGGTACGGTGTTTACTTCTGTTCTAGGGCTTTTATGGAGGCTTTGATTAAAAGTGACGAAGGTCATTTAATTAACACAAGCAGCGTAAACGGATTCTGGGCATCTTTAGGAGACGGGGTACCTCATACTTCATACTCGGCAGCTAAATTTGCCGTGAAGGGTTTTTCTGAAGCATTGCTTAATGATTTCAAAGTAAATGCACCGCACTTAAATGTTTCTTTGGTGATGCCAGGCCACATAGGAACAGATATTAGTCAAAACACAGGAATAATTTTAGGAAAAAGACCTGAAGATTTGGATGAAAATGAGTTGCAACTCATGAAGGAGGGTTGGATGAAAGCAGGCGCGCCAATTCATAACTTATCACTCGAAGTATTTAGGGAAGCTATTATTCAAAGACAAGATGACTTCAAAAATAATGCGCTTACTTCGGCTGAAGATGCTGCGAAAGTTATTTTAGAAGGAGTGAAAAAAAACCAATGGAGAATTTTAGTTGGGCCAGATGCTGAAGCTCTTGATAGAAGGGTCAGAGAAAATCCAGAAAGAGCTTATGATTCTGATTTTCTTCCCAAAAGAGAAGATAATCATTTCACCGACCCCTTCCCTGATAAGAATTAAGATAATTACTGGTGGGCCCGGGAGGACTCGAACCTCCGACCAACGGATTATGAGTCCGCTGCTCTAACCAACTGAGCTACAGGCCCTACAGGAAGAAGAATTATATAGGTTAAATTCGAATTAAGAGAAATTATTCGTCGAGAAAACCTTTTAGGTGTGCGGACCTTGATGGATGTCTAAGTTTTCTCAAAGCTTTTGCTTCAATTTGTCTGATTCTTTCTCTAGTAACATCAAACTGTTTACCTACTTCTTCAAGAGTATGATCGGTGTTCATGCCAATACCAAATCGCATTCTTAAAACTTTAGCTTCTCTTGCAGTTAAACTTCCTAGGACATCTCCGGTTGCTTCCGTTAAGTTATTTTCAGTAGCGGCGTCGATAGGCGAGCTCATAAGAGGGTCTTCAATAAAATCTCCTAGAGTAGTATCGTCTTCATCTCCGATGGGTGTTTCCATTGAGATAGGCTCTTTTGCTATTTTTAGAACTTTTCTAACTTTATCTTCAGGCATTTCCATTCTTTCGCTTAACTCTTCTGGAGTTGGTTCTCTTCCCATTTCCTGAAGCATTTGTCTAGAAATTCTATTTAATTTATTGATTGTTTCAATCATATGCACAGGGATTCTTATTGTTCTGGCTTGGTCAGCTATAGACCTTGTTATTGCTTGTCGTATCCACCAAGTTGCATAAGTAGAGAACTTGTAACCTCTTCTGTATTCAAACTTATCTACTGCCTTCATGAGACCAATGTTTCCTTCTTGTATAAGATCTAAAAATTGGAGACCCCTATTGGTATATTTTTTTGCTATTGATATAACTAGCCTTAAATTGGCTTCAATCATATCTTTTTTAGCTCTTCTAATTTTTGATTCGCCTTTTGTAATCCGCATGTTCACTTCTTTTAATTGAGCAACAGACAGCCCAGATACCTTTTCTAAAGCATTAATTCTTTTTTGAATTAAATTAATCTCTGGTTTTCTCGTTTTAAGCTCTTTCACAAAAGGTTTTTTTGACCTTAAAGTCGAATCCAGGAAGTTAGCTTTAGTTTCACTGCCTACAAAAATTTCAATAAATTCTTTACGTGGCATTTTTGACTCTCTGACACAGATATCGTAAATGAGCCTTTCCAGTTCTTTAACCTGTTGGAAATTTAATCTTGCAGGAAGAGCGATTGTTTCGAATTTTTTTGGAGATAATTTAAGGTACTTAAAAATTTCTCCTAACTTTTCCAAGTCAGTTTGAGCTTTTGTGCTGCTTCTTCCGCTAGCAGCAATGGTTTTTTCAGTTTTGTTGAATTGTCTTCTGAGGGAAGCAAATCTTTTCTCTAGTTCTTCTTCATTTATTCCAGAATCTTCTTCTTCCTCAACATCATCGTCTGCTTCGCTTATATCTTTATTAGCAGCAGCTTCCGAAGGAGCTTCATCCTCATCCATAAAGCCAACGATCAAATCTGAAATTCTTTTTTCTCCTTTTTTCGTTAACTTATAATCCTCTATTATTCCCTCAACAACTCCAGGATAATGAACGCATGCGCTAAGTAGATCTCTGGCGCCATCCTCAATTCGTTTTGCTATTGATATTTCACCTTCTCTGGTTAACAAATCAACGGATCCCATTTCCCTCATGTACAACCTTACTGGATCTGTTGTTCTGCCTACTTCTGACTCAATTGCTATTTCACCCTCTGGATCTGGTTGTTCTTGTTGATCTTCAGGAGCAGGCATGAAATCTGAGCCCTCGGCAGGAGGATTCTCTAAAACTTCAAGTCCTAATTCATTTATAAGAGAAATAACTTCTTCAAGTTGATCAGGGTCTGATACATCTTCTGGTAAGAAATCATTGATATCAGCATAAGAGATATATCCTTGCTCTCTCCCTTTTTCTATGAGTTCTCTTAAACCGCTATTCTCTAAATCGTCGTCGTACATGTGTTTCTAAAAAAGGTCGTTGATTATATCTTCTAAGAGCTAAAGTTTGAATAAATATGTAAAAAAGTTACAAAGACTTTAATAACTCCTTTTCTTGATCATCTAATGCTTCAAATTTTTCAAGCAAGCTTTTTTTCAATTCGATCTTTTCTTTTTCCGTAATATCTCCATCCATGAGTTTTTTTTGTAGATATACATGATTCGAAATATTCTCTTTTTTTAAATAAAAATTAATTGATTCTTCAATGTATTCATTAGCTTTGGCTTCGGAAACTATATTCTCGCTAGCTGCGATAGAAGTAATGTCTCCCTTCAATTCAGGGTATTCTTCAATTAATTGACCTGCATTATAGTTGGGGGCTGATTTACAAAATTCAATTATCTTAGCGATTGTTTCTTCTTCCTTTATTTGCGACTTGACGTCGAAATATGAGAACAAATCTAAATTAATTCTTCCGGGAAAATCTAATACAACCGCTAGAATCTTTTTTAAAATTGTACTTTCTATAAAGGTTTCGTTTTCTTTTATCGTGAAAGATTTTTTCTTTATTGATGGTTGGATTTCTTCTTCAACTTTGAAACCTAATTTCGATGAAAAGTCTTCAATAAGCAAAGTTTTGAAATTTGATGGCGGGATAGATTTTATAAAATTTTGAAAACTTCTCATGGCGTTTGCTTTTGTTTCTATTGAATCGTCAGTCCCAGCAAGAAATGAATCTTGAATATATTTGGAAAGCACTACTGATTTACTCAAATATTCCTCAAATTTATTCGTACCATGCTCTTCAATAATGCTTGCAGGATCTTGCCCTTCAGGAAGAAACAAAATGTTGAACTTTCTATTATCATCAATGAAAGGCAATGTGACTTCTACTGCTCTTCTAGCTGCATCTGATCCAGCTTGATCACCATCAAAACAAAAAACAACTTCATTAGTAATTTTTAGAATATTTTCAAGATGATATTTTGATGTCGCTATCCCAAGTGTAGCCATCGCATATGGAAAACCACCTGCAAACAGAGCAATGACGTCTGTATAACCTTCAACCACTAAAATTCTGTTTATGTTTCTATTTTGCTCAATTGATTCATAAAGGCCATACAGCTCCCTATTTTTTTTGAAAACCAGAGATTCAGCAGAATTAAGGTATTTTGGTTCTTCATTCTCAATAACTCTGCCGCCGAAACCTATAACTTGCCCTCTTCTGTTTCGTATCGGAAACATTAATCTATTCCTAAAGAAGTCATAATCTTTACCTTTATCAGAGGTTTTGATTAATCCTGTTTTCAAAATATCTTCTCTAGATATACCCTCTTTAAGTAGATATTTGTATAAATCATCCCAGCTTTTAGTTGCGTATCCTAAAGAGAAATTTTGGGAAGAATTCCCTTCAATATTTCTACTTTTAAGATATTTATAAACAGAACTAGATTCACTTTGCTCAGAAAGATTTTTTTGAAAAAACTTCACAGTAAGATCATTGATTTTGTCAAAAATTTTAAAATCTTCATTATTTATGCTGTTTGAGTTTTTAGGCATTTCGATACCTGCATTAGTTGCTAAAAATTCTAAGGCGTCCATGAAAGTTTGCCCTTGGTGATCTGTGAGAAACGAAATTGCATTTCCACTCGCTCTGCATTTGAAACAATAATAAAACTGCTTATGCTGACTTACACTAAAAGAAGGCTTACTGCCATCATCACAGAAAGGACAAAGTGCCCAGTGATCCTTACCTCTTTTCTGAAGAGAAACATGGCTATCGATCAAAGAAACAATATCCGTTGAATCTAAAACTCTTTGAATAAAATCTCTAGGTAATTGAGCCATTATTATTTTTTGTTAAGCCAAGTATCAAGAATTATCTTGGCTGCAAGGGCGTGAGATGTTGTTTTTTTATCAGTAGGATTATTTTTATCAGACATAATTTCCTTGGCTTCCCATGTAGTAAGTCTTTCATCTTCTAATTCAACATCAATATCAAACAGCTGCTCACAAGCTATTTTAAATTTGCTTACTTTTAATGAAAGTTTTGAATCAGTATCATCCATATTAAGCGGATATCCTAGAATAATTCCTTTTAAATCCCACTCTTTTATTAAATTTCCAATAAATTTTAAAGCTTCTTTTTCCGATGCAATTTTTTCAGAAAAATATGTTGTTGAATTTTTGGTAATTGAATTGCCAATTGCAAATCCATAATTAACTTCTCCGTAATCAATGCCCAAATAGTTCATCTACAAAAAGTTTTGCTAAGTTTTCCCCTGCTTGATCATTGAGTTCTCTAAAGCAAGTGGGACTGGTTAAATTGATTTCTGTTAGAAAATTTCCAATCATGTCTAATCCAACTATATACAATCCAAAATCCAACATTTTGTCTGCTACCGTCTGAGCAATAATTTTTTCTTGTTCGTTAAGCTCAATAGTTGAGGCTGATCCTCCTGCAGCCAAATTACCTATAAACTCTCCTTCAGGAGGTGTTCTTAACACGGCGTGTTTAGGAACTTTACCGTTGATAATTAATATTCTTTTGTCTCCGATGGAAATTTCTGGAAGGAATTTTTGCGCAATAAATTTAACTTCACCCTTCTTAGATATTTTTGAATAAACTTCAGATAAATGTTCATCATCCTTCTTTAGTTGAAAGATAGAATCTCCACCCATGGAGTTAAGAGGCTTAACTACAATATGTTCATTCTCTTTAAGAAAACTATTAAAAATTTCAAAATCAGATGTAATCAAAGTAGGCGGACAAAATTTTGGAAAATTTAATGCAAATATTTTTTCATTTAAGTTTCTTAGATTTGATGGATTATTAATAACGTTAACGCCTAAATCAGCAGCTTTTTCTAAAATCATTGTGTTTACTATAAAAGAGTAATCAACAGGGGGATCTTGACGCATCATGATCACTTCAAAAAAATTCATTGTATTCTCAGAAGAGGACAAAACGTTGAAGTTCGAATCATTTAGAGAAACTTCTACCTTTTGATATTTACAGTAGGGTTGATTGTCTTTCATAAATAAATTTTTTGAATCAATAAAATATATATCGTGCTCATTATTTTGGGCTTCGAACATTAGTAATAAAGTTGAATCCTTTTTTAGATTCTTTGCAGGAATTGGCTCCATTACAAAACCGATTTTCATGATGTATCCCTCATAGAAAAATTTAACATTGATAATATTACGATCGGCATTGTATCTGTTCTAAAAATCATATCTCCACAATTAATGCTAATAAATCCTTCTTCTTCTAATTTTTCTATTTCGCTATCTGTAAATCCGCCCTCTGGGCCGATTGCAATAGAGAGGCTTTCGGCTTTTTTTAAGTCTTTAATGGACTTAGGTGCTCTGGGATTTAACACAATTTTTAAAGAGTCATTGGAATTATGCGCCCAAGACATTAATTCATTTGAATATATTTTAGGGACCCAATCCATTCCGCATTGTTCGCAACTGCTTGCAGCTATTTTCTTCCATCTTTCTATTTTTGATTGAGAAGGTTTTTTTCTTATTTTTGATCTTTCGCTTGATAAGCAATTTATCGAATTTATCCCGAGAGGAGTGCTCTGTTTTATAACGTTATCAAAATTTTTTATCTCACTGATACCTAAATTAAATATTGGTTTAAGTTTTTTAACAAAGTTTAAATTCTTATTTGTTTTGATTAAAAAGGTTTTTTTCTTTTTTTCAATGATATTTCCAAAAGTTGAATTACCTCGCCCATCAAACAGATGAAGCTGCTGACCAATTTTTTTGTTCGTAACTTTTAAATGATCTGAAATATTTTGATCAAGCTCTATAATTGAATTTGCTTTTAATTCAGTTTTTAAAAATACCCTTGGAGTTCTCATGAATTTCTTTGTATGCTAAACATTCAATTTTATCAGAGTTTAAAAGATGAAAATCTACATCATAAGACATGGAGAAGCTGCCAAATCTTGGGAAGTTGATAGAGATCCAGAATTAAGTCTGAGAGGAAGGGAGCAAGCCCAAAATGTTTCAGACATTCTTGCTCAAGAAGATTTGAATGATTTCCAAATCATTTCAAGCCCACTTAGAAGAGCAATGGAAACCGCCGAACCAATATCTAAGAAATTAAATAAGGAAGTGAAAATTAATGAAAGCTTTATTGAAATTCCTTCTCCTGGGATAGACATGTCTGAAAGACCTTCTTGGTTGAGGGAAATGTTTTCAAAGGATTTAGATCAGTTTGAAAAGCCTCAAGCAGATTGGAGAGATAAAATAATAAATGTAACTCATTCATTTAAATCACCTACTTTAATTTTTTCACACTTCATGGTGATAAACGTTTTGGTAGGTTATTTACAAAAATCAAAAAAAATTGTTAGTTTTTACCCAGATAATTGTTCAGTAACAAAGATGTCTCTAAATCAGGGAATACTTTCTTTGAAAGAAATAGGAAGTAGTCAAGAAAGTGTGGTTAATTAATGGTCTCAAAGAAAAATAATTCAAGCGATAAAAATTCTCTGAAATATCAGGTCGGAAAATCAATCAGAAGATATCTTAAAGAGTTAGACGGTAACAAATCATCTGATGTTTATCCAATGGTCCTAAAAGAAGTTGAAGCGCCTCTACTGTTTGAAATAATGAAGTATTGTAATGGAAATCAAAGTGAGGCGAGTAAAATGCTTGGCCTTAATAGGGGTACCTTAAGAACAAAACTCAAAGAATACGACCTTCTCAAAATTAATAAAAAATAAGATGTCAAAAATTGCCCTTATTAGTGTCTCAAACAAGGATGGAATAATTGATTTTGCTAAAAATCTTATATCTCTGGGCTACAAAATCATTTCAACAGGGGGAACTTACCAGCTAATAAAAGAAAATAATATTGATGCTATTGAAGTTGCAGAGCACACAGGCTTTCCAGAAATAATGGATGGCAGAATCAAAACCTTGCATCCCAAAATTCATGCAGGAATTCTCTCTCGAAGAAAAATTGATAAAAAAATCATCAAGGAACACAGCATCGATGAAATCGATATTGTGGCAGTAAATCTTTATCCTTTTTATTCAACTGCAAAAGATCCAAATAGTACTGAAGCAGAAATAATTGAAAAAATTGATATAGGTGGTCCAACGATGTTGAGAGCAGCTGCAAAAAATCATGAATACGTTACCACAATTGTTGATCCTAATGATTACGATCTTGTTACAAATGAACTCAAAAAAAACAAAACTATTTCAAAATCTATAAAAAAACAATTGGCAATCAAAGTTTTTTCACATACAGCTAATTATGATTTAGAGATTTCAAACTATTTTAATGGTGACCAATTTGAGGAGAATCTTCTTTTGAGCTATGAAAAAACTGAAAATTTAAGGTACGGAGAAAATCCTCATCAGACGGCCTCTTTTTTTAAACATAAATTCTCAAAGCCTTACGGGATATCCTCATCCATCCTGTATCAAGGCAAAGAAATGTCTTATAACAACATAGCAGATACAGATACGGCTATCGATTGCGTATGTAATTTTGCTGAGCCTACTTGTGTAATTGTAAAACATGCCAATCCTTGCGGAGTATCATCAAGAAAAAATTTATTGGATGCATATCAAAGTGCTTTTGAGAGCGATCCAACCTCAGCTTTTGGAGGAATAATTGCCTTTAATGAAAAGGTTTCAGGTGAAGTTGCACAGAGATTGATTGATAATCAATTTCTTGAGGTAGTTGCTGCACCAGCATACTCAGACGAATCTCTAAAAATTTTCAATGCAAAACCTAATGTAAGGGTTCTCTCATTCGAACCAAAAATAAATGACAAAAATAAAATTTTGTCAGTATCTGGGGGCCTCCTTATTCAATCAGCAGATAATAAAATTATTACCGAAGATAATTTAGAAGTTGTAACCAAAAAAGTACCCAGTAATGATGAAATACAAAAT
>CACFKX010000020.1:0-17472 GCA_902566955.1 uncultured SAR86 cluster bacterium
AGCTCAAAATCTAATATTTTCGATGCTTCAATGTATGAGTTACATACGTTATTTCCATCTCCAATCCAGCAGACTTTTTCAAGTTCATTTGCTGAATTTTCCTTGAAAGTCATCAAGTCGGCCAATATCTGGCAAGGATGAGATAAATCTGAAAGAGCGTTAATTACAGGAACAGAAGAATTAGCTGCAAACATTTCCAATGTCTCATGCTTATCAACTCTTAAAGCAATTACATCAAGCATAGAAGATGCTACTTTTGCAGTATCAGACACCGGTTCTCCCCTAGATAACTGTAAATCAGAAGAGGACATAAATATTGCATTTCCACCCAAGTTTAAAATTCCAGATTCAAAAGAAATTCTTGTTCTCGTAGACGGCTTTTCAAAAATTAGACCTAACTTTGAGCCAATTAAGGTTTTTTCTTTTTGTCTCTGACTTTTCCTTTCAATAGCTCTATCTAAGATATTCAAAATATCTTGATTGGGTAAATCTCTAAGATTTAAGAAATGTTTTGTCGTCATAGATAATGCGGGATAGAATCTTAGCTTTCAAAAATAATACTATAGATAAAAACAAAAAACCTTATGAATTACAAAGTTAAAACTATTAATAATATTTCCGATAAGGGTTTAGATATTCTTATAAATAAAGGTTATGCTGTTGGAGAAGATGAGTCTGAACCCGACGCCATCATTTTAAGAAGCCATAAATTACAAATGAGTGAGATTCCTTCATCGGTTAAAGCAATAGTCAGAGCAGGAGCAGGAGTTAACAACATACCTGTTGAAGAGTGTTCAAAAATTGGTATTCCTGTCTTTAATACACCGGGAGCGAATGCTAACGCGGTTAAGGAAATGGTTTTAGCGGCTTTATTGATGTCTTCTAGAGGAATTTTTGATGGTGTTAAGTTTGTTCATGGAATTGAAGATGTTTCAAAAGAAAACTTGAAAGCTCATATTGAAAGTGGAAAAAAGTCATTTAAGGGCAGAGAACTCAAAGATGGCTGTCTAGGAGTAGTGGGCATGGGTGCAATTGGTGCCAAGGTAGCTGAAATGGGGGTAATGTTAGGCATGAGAGTGATTGGCTTTGATCCTCAGATCACAGTTGAGGCAGCATGGGCGCTTCCAAATGAGGTAGAACGTAGAGAGACAATAGAAGAGATCTTTAAAGAGTCTGACTATGTGACTCTCCATGTTCCAGCAAATGAAAATACAACAGGAATGATAAATAAGGACCTTCTCTCTCATAGCAATAAAGGATTAAGGTTAATTAATTTTGCGAGAGACGAGATTGTTAACAGTGAAGCCATAATTGATGCTTTAAAAAACGATAAACTCAATAAATATGTTACAGATTTTGCCGATTTATCCTTAATTGAGCGATCTAAGTCAAACGAGGATGTAGTTTTATTGCCTCATATCGGGGCTAGTACGATGCAAGCGGAAGAAAATTGCTCAGTTATGGCAGCGAATCAGATAATTAACTTTCTAGAACATGGAAATATTGAAAATTCAGTAAATTATCCGCAAATCATTGAACCCATGGAAACAAGTTATAGGCTAACCATCGCTAATAAGAACGTTTCTGGAATGATAGGAAAAATTACGGCAATTATTGCTGAAGAAGGCTTAAATATCATTGATATGAAGAATAGAAGTCGAAATGATATTGCTTACAATGTAATCGATTTGGACTCAGAGCCATCTAATAAATCAATAGAAGCAATAAAAGGTGAAGAAAACATAATAAACGTGAGGCAAATTAATGGATAAGAAAGTTGCAATCATCACTGGCGGCAGTAGAGGGGTCGGAGCTGATTTGGCGAAACTCTGCGCAGAGAAAGGCTGGAATATGACAATCACTTGTTCTAATTCAATTTATGACGCAAAGAATGTTGCTAAAGAGTGTGAAAAACTGGGCTCCGAAGTCCTTGTATTAAAAGCAGATGTTTCTTCAGATAAAGATTGTGAGGAAACAGTTTCTAAAACAATAGAAAAGTGGGGCAGGCTTGATTCTTTGGTAAATAATGCTGGGAAAACTAAGTTTAATGCCCATCATAATTTAGAGGGTTTATCTTCAGAAGATTTTGTTGATCTTTATTCCACTAATACTGTCGGCCCTTATCAAATGATTAAATATGCTAAAGATCATCTCATGAAAGCTGAAAGCCCCAGTGTTGTTAATATTGCCTCTATTGCAGGCGTTATGGGGATTGGAAGCTCGGTCGCATATGCTGCATCTAAAGGAGCTTTAATAAATATGACAAAATCTCTAGCTAGAGCGCTAGGTCCGATTAGGATAAATGCTATTTGTCCTGGTTTTATCCAAGGAGACTGGCTAAGAGGCGGGCTGGGAGATGAAGCCTATGATTTAACAAAAAAATCAATTGAGGATATGGCTCCATTAAGCCTAACTTGCACACCAAGACAGGTTGCAGAAACCACATTTCATTTTATGACAGAATCGGTGACCGTAACTGGAGAGACTTTGATCTTAGATGGAGGTATGCACTTAGGGCGCTAAATCAATAATAATTCTCTGCGTGCTTCTTAGAAAAGGGAATAACTTCATCGTAACGACCTTCTTTAACTTTATTAACCCATTCAGGGTCCGAGAGTAAAGCTCTGCCCACAGCAACCATGTCAAATTCCTTGTCAACCATTCGTTTAATTAAATCATCAATTGGAGCTGATTTAACTTCGTCTTCACCTTGATAAAAACCTATGAAATCTGACTCCAGACCTACACTTCCAACAGTAATGGTAGGTAAGCCGGTTATTTTTTTTGTCCAACCTGCCAAATTAAGATTAGATCCCTCAAACTCTGGCTCCCAAAACCTTCTGTTGCTGGCATGAATTACATCAACTCCTGCATCAACAAGCGGTTTAAGAAGAGTCTCTAAATCATCCTGATTTTTTGCTAACTTTGCTTCATAGTCTTGCTGTTTCCATTGAGAAAATCTTATAGCTATACAGAAATCATTACCTACCTTATCTCTAGCTCTTTTTATTATCTCGGATGCAAAAGATGACCTTAGTTGTATACTTCCTCCAAACCCATCTTTTCTTTGATTCGTATCTTCCCAGAAAAATTGATCTATTAAATATCCATGAGCGCCATGTAATTCAACTCCATCAAAACCTAAATCCTTGATAATTTCGATATCTCTTGCATAAATTTCGATCATATTTTCTACATCATCAGCTGTCATTTCATATGCAACCTTTTTATCTTTTCTAACTAAGCCGGAGGGAGTGAATCCTGGAACTTCTGGTTCTGGCGGCAAGCCAGGTTTTCTTATTGCTCCCACATGCCATAGTTGACAGAAAATTTTAGAATCATATTTGTGAACTTGAGATATTACGTTCCTCCAGCCTTCATGAGCTTCAGGTTTCAGACCCGGCACATCAGGATATCCACTAGAAGAAGGATGAGATACCTCAACTCCTTCGGTGATAATTAAGCCAACACCACCCTTAGCTCTTCTTTCGTAATAATCAGCAACATTTTGACCTGGAATTCCATTGGGCGACTTATTTCTTGTCATAGGCGCCATGGCAAATCTATTCGGGATATCTATGTTATTAATTTTTATAGGATTAAAAAGTGTTTCCATATTGATAGTTATTTTTGTACTTGATTATTTATAAGATTATCACCTAAAAAAAACATTTTTTAAAACAATTTTGATGTTTTTTCATGTGACTTACACACATTTAAAACTTTGTAAATACCTAAAAATGCATTTTTTAAGATTATTTGAAAAATTTTCTTCCTCAGTACTCAAATTTATATAAGTTATTGATTTTATTAATAATATTTATATTGATCAAAATTTGATCAAATTGACTCAAACCTTTAATCCATAGTCTATGCGTTTAATCCCAGCTTATTTATCCAAAGACTTATCCACAGTTTCTGTGGATAAAATTTTTTGATATTCTAGTTGCAAATGTCCTTAAAAATTGACCTTACTAAATCGTGGCTCAATCATCTTGAAGATGAATTTAGTAAGACATATATGATTGAAATCAAAGAATTTTTAAGAAATCAAATTAGTCAAAGAAAAATTATCTATCCACCCGGTAAAGAAATATTTAATTGTTTTAATCTTACCTCTTACGAAGATACTAAAGCAGTGATTCTAGGTCAGGATCCCTATCATGGAGCTGGTCAAGCACACGGTCTGAGCTTTTCTGTCAAAGATAATATCTCTATACCGCCATCACTCAAAAATATATTCAAGGAATTGAACTCTGATTTAAAGATTAAGATACCTATTTCAGGAAATTTGACTTCTTGGGCTTTAGAGGGAGTGTTGCTTCTCAACAGCTCTCTTACAGTAGAGTCAAATAATCCGAACTCACATCAAAATATCGGATGGAAATTTTTTACTGATAAAGTAATCGAAGTTTTGGGTAATAAAAAGGATATGGTTTACATTCTTTGGGGCAAAAATGCACAACTTAAAAAATCTTTAATAAATAACCAGGAAAACTTAGTTATTGAGTCAGCTCATCCTTCACCATTTTCTGCCGATAAAGGTTTCTTTGGATCAAAACCGTTTAGCAGAACAAATGATTACCTCATTGATAAGGGGAAGAGGCCAATTAATTGGAAATTAGTTTAATTCTAGAGACTTAATGCCTGTATTTTCTGTATTGTCTTTTAAAGAATCAAAATTTTTTGTTTTTCCGCTCACTAAGTATTTGCCATTTACATATTCAATGATATTTCCAACCTTTTTGTCATTTACAGTAAATACTTTATCAAATGACTTGTTAGTGTCATCAATTTCTACTTTTGCAATGGAAAAAATGCCAGGCGATCTGTAATGCATCCTTGCAATAATTTCTTGTCCAGTAAAACATCCCTTTTTAAAGTCAATTCTTCCGTTTTTATCGTATCCTAATTCTTGAGGGGTATATTTTTCAGAGTTCTCTGAGTATATTTCTGGATCAAGGTTATCGATTATTGAGCTTTTCCAAGCTTCATCATCTATATAATCACTAACATTTTCATCTCCTTCCTCAATTGATACTTTAGAGAAAACAGCATACTTTTTTAACGTATCCACTAGTTTTTTTACAACAGATTGATGAGTGACTAAATGAAATTGGTCATTACTGATTTTTTTACATAAAAAACTAGCTATAACTCTCCCTTTTAAGTTGCAAATGGCTGAACGATCAATTTGTTCAATTTCTTGCGTTGATACGTCTGTTGAAATCTGTCCCTGCAAGAAATCAATTGAGTCTTTTCCTTCAACTACTATAATTCTGTGATATTTTGATATGTGCACGCATGAATTTTAACAAAATATGGAATCACTAAGGAACGAAATTAATTTTAGGTCAAGAAGAGGTCTTCAGGAGCTTGATATTCTTCTAAAAAGATTCTTGGAAAAACATTTATCTGATTTAGAGGAATCTAGCTTAAAAGTGCTTATCGAGATATTAGATATGGAAGATAACGATTTAGCAGATTTATTAATTTATAAGAATGAGACCCCTAAAGATGCTCATAAGGCTATTATCAAAAAAATTTTAAGTGATTGATAAACTTTTTAACAAAAAAATTGTCAAATTGAAGTGAATTCAGAAAAAACATTTATCAAACTAAGCAAGGAAGGCAATAAAAAAGCTTTTGAGGCTCTCGTCATTAAGCATCAAGATAAATTAATGGGTTCACTAAACAAACTTTTCAAAAATCCAACTTTTTCTGAAGATATAGCACAGGAAGCTTTTATTAAGGCTTATGTAAATATCGGAAGCTTCAAGGAAGAAAGTACTTTTTTTACTTGGCTTTACCGAATTGCAGTAAATACAGCAAAGAATCATCTTTCTAGTAAATACAATAAAAACGAAATTATGGAGTCTGAAATAGATGAAAACATCCTTACTAATGCAGGTATTGATTCACCAAGCCCGGAATCAATTTTAGAAGCCAATACTTTAAGAGATAGGCTGTTTCAATGTCTTAATGAGATGCCAGAAGAGATTAAATCTGCCATAACTCTTAGAGAATTCAATGGCCTTAACTACGAGGAGATTGCAAAAATATGCAATTGTCCAGTTGGTACAGTAAGGTCAAGAATATTCAGAGGAAGGCAATTATTAGATGAAATACAAATTTCTATAAACAACGAGGCTAAAAGCGATAATGGAAGATAGCATAGAACATAGACTGTCTGCTCTCCTTGACGGAGAAACGTCTGAATTTGAAACTAGACGGCTTATTGAAGAAATAAATAAAAGTCCTGAGATTAAAGATCTTTGGATAAGAATGAACAAGACCAAATCCTTACTGACTGCAGAAATAGATTTCTCTCCAAGAAACATCGCTTCCACAGTCATGGAGGAGTTAGATGCTTCTGACATTAAGCAAATAAAATTCTCAAAAGATGAAAAATCAAAACAATTAAAATATTACGGCTTTGCATTTGGCGTTTTATTATCATTGGGCCTTGTTTTTCAACCTTTTATAGCTCAAGAGGAAGAGTCGTTTCAGTCAACTTCTGTTATACCTGCACTATCTATTGGAAATATCCCTGTATCATCAAATGAAAGCTATTTACAAGAGATTGGCAACAATCTGCAAGGTAGCCTCAAGAAAATAGAATTTATGGAAGAAGGGGACATAATCGCAAATTACGTAGAGAAAGATTCAAAAAGGAGTTTTAAGCTTAGAGTATTATTCAGAGACCTTTCAATAGAAGATAGAATTAAGTTATCTTCTTCGGGTATAACGGTCCATTCTTTGGCAAACGATAAACCAGTAGTCATAAACTTATCAAGCGATGAAATCAATAACCAAGGCTTAGTTGAATTGTCGAACAGGATTTTTTTAAACTTAAGGAAATAAAATGAAAAAATTTTTAATATCACTGATTTTTCTTCTGCTAAGCATATCTGCAACAGCTGATTATCCAGATTTTTCTGACTTAGTTGATGAAGCAGCTCCTGCTGTAGTGAATGTAAGTGTCATAAAAACAATCAGCACCCAGAACAGGATGAGTCCATTTAATAGAAGACAAAATCCATTTGATGATTTTTTTAATTTCCCTTTTCCATTTGAAGATGAACCCAGAAGAGAACAAGAAAGAGAGGTTAGATCAGGTGGCTCTGGTTTCATTATTTCAAAAGATGGTTACATAATAACGAATCATCATGTCGTAGAAGATGCTTCACAGATTTTTGTCAGCCTAAACGATAGGCGAGAATTTATAGCTGAACTCATTGGAAGTGATAAAAAATCTGATGTAGCTCTATTAAAGATATCTACAAAAGAATCCTTACCTTTTTTAGATCTGGGAGACTCTGATGATGTGGATGTAGGTGACTGGGTATTAGCCATTGGTTCGCCTTATAGATTAAATTTTTCGGTCACAGCAGGAATTATTAGTGCCAAAGCTAGAAGCGTTCCTGGTCAAGGAACCTCTTATATTCCTTTTTTACAATCTGATGTTGCGATTAATCCAGGAAATTCAGGAGGGCCACTATTCAATTTGGATGGTGAAGTAATCGGTATCAATGCAATGATTTACTCAAACAGGGGGGGATACATGGGTATTTCTTTCACAATTCCTATTAACTATGCTCAAGAAATTATTGATCAATTAAGAGATGATGGATTTGTTAAAAGAGGCTGGTTAGGAGTAAGCGTTCAAGAAGTAACAAAGGATCTGGCGGATTCTTTTGGATTGGATGTACCTAGAGGAGCACTAATTGGAAGCGTTTTAACCGACAGCCCTGCTGAATCTTCAGGCCTTAAAGATGGTGACGTGATTGTCGATTTTGACGGGAATGAAATTATCTATTCAGGTGATCTGCCAATGATTGTCGGAAGGATCTCTCCCGGAGAGGAAGTTAAGGCTACTGTTTACAGAGACGGTAGAAAAAAATCTATCAGGGTGACTGTAGGAGAACTAGAAGAACCTGAAGAGGATAGTAACCAAATTGCTTCAGCACCAAGAAATAACAGACTTGGCATGATGGTTGAAGATTTTGAAGACATAGCTGAAAGAAGAAATACTGACGTTGAAAAGATTAAAGAAAATTTTGGCGTTAAAGAAGGCGTAGTGGTGAGCAGGGTAGTTTCTGGGCCTGCCTTTGATGCAGGGCTCAGAAGGGGAGATGTGATTACAAGAATCGGCATGACTAATGTTTCGTCCAAAACAGAATATGAAAACGCTCTTGAAGGTTTGAATAATGAAAATGTTATCCCTTTAAGGTTTGTAAGAAACAAAAATGGTGCATTTGTTACGATAAAAATTAAAAAATAAGGGATAATTGTCCAGCTTTTTTAAAAAGCACTAAATAATGGACAACATAAGAAATTTTTCGATAATAGCTCACATCGATCACGGCAAATCCACTCTAGCTGATAGGCTCATAGAACACTGTGGAGGCTTATCTTCTAGAGAGATGAAAGAGCAAGTCTTGGATTCTCTAGAGCTAGAAAGAGAAAGGGGCATAACAATAAAGGCTCAATCTGTTTCTCTTGAATACTCAACTAAAGAAGGGACTAATTATCAATTAAATCTAATTGATACTCCGGGACACGTAGACTTTTCTTACGAAGTTTCGAGATCTCTGGCAGCATGCGAAGGTGCAATTCTCCTTGTTGATGCTTCACAAGGCGTTGAAGCTCAGACAGTTTCAACTTGTTATACAGCAATAGAGCAGGGCGTTAATATTTTTCCAGTATTGAATAAAATCGATCTTCCTCAAGCTGATCCAGATAAGGTTAGGAAGGAAATTGAAGAAATTATAGGAATAGATGCTTCTGATTGCCCTGAAATCAGCGCAAAGAATGGACAGGGTATTGATAATCTTCTTGAACAATTAGTAGTTCAAGTTCCATCTCCAGATGATACAGATGATTCCCTGCAAGCTCTCATAATTGATTCATGGTTTGATCAATACCTTGGAGTAGTGTCTCTAATAAGAATTTTTTCTGGATCCATAGATCTAGGTCAAAAAGTAAAAATTAGTTCAAACAATCAAATTCATACTGTTGAAAAAATTGGTGTATTCACTCCAAAACCTGAAGATAGAAAATCGCTCTCCAAAGGAGATGTTGGATTCATTTGTGCAGGCGTAAGAGAGGTAAGAGGAGCTCCAGTAGGTGACACTATATGCTTACCCAAAGATACAAAGATACTTCCTGGATTTAAAAAGATTAATCCTCAGGTTTTTGCTGCTTTATACCCTTTAGACTCAGGAGAATTTGAATCATTTAGAGAATCTTTAGAAAAATTAGCCATTAATGATGCGGCTTTATCTTTTCACCCTGAGCAAAGTCAAGCTTTAGGATCAGGTTTTAGATGTGGATTTTTAGGTACCCTTCATATGGAAATTGTGATTGAGAGAATTAAAAGAGAATATGGCATAGAGCTCTTAGCTACAGCTCCTACGGTTGTATATGAAATTGAAAACAAGGGAGGAGAAATTGAAGAAGTTGAAAACCCTAGCAAATTTCCTGATCCTGCTTCTATCGAAAAGATTCGTGAACCTATTGCGAGAGCTACCGTGCTTACTCCTGAAACCTATGTAGGAAACGTAATCGAATTATGCGTTGAAAAAAGAGGCGTACAGAAATCATTAAGGTATGTCGGTGGGCAAATTGAGTTAGTTTATGACTTACCTATGAATGAGATAATTTTAGATTTTTTTGATCGGCTAAAATCAACTAGCAAAGGATACGCTTCTCTTGATTATGATTTCGATCGTTTTCAAGAAAGCCAAATGGTGAAGATGGATATCTTATTAAATGGAGAAAAGGTTGATGCCTTAAGCTCTATGGTTCATAAATCCCAATCTGATTTTAAAGGAAGGCAACTTGTTAAATCGTTAAGAGAAGTAATACCTCGTCAGATGTATGATGTCGCTATCCAAGCTGCGATAGGAGGAAAGATTCTTGCAAGAGAAACAGTCAAAGCTTTTAGAAAAGATGTTACTGCTAAACTCTATGGAGGAGATGTTACTAGAAAGAAAAAACTTTTAGAGAAACAAAAAGCCGGGAAGAAAAAAATGAGACATATAGGAAAGGTTGAAGTTCCCCAAGAAGCTTTCCTTTCAGTCCTGAAAGTAAATAAATAATGAATTATTATTTTATTCTTTATTTTTCTTTGCTGATTTCTTTATTAGGTATCTTTGGCTGGTTAGTTTCCGAGGCTAAATACGAAGGACGACACTCAAAATTAATTAACAGAATAACCTTTGTTTTTCCATTTTTTGCTCTTTATGCATGGTTTAGACTGAACCTAGACTTTGGCATAGTTCTAGTTTTTTTGACTTTTGGCTCCCTGTTGATTTGGCTGCTTGCCAAATATTTAGCTATTCCTAGAGCAAGCAAAGAGAGTAGAAGTTTTTTTATCATCATATTAGCAATAACGATCTTTCGTTCTTTCTTATATGAACCTTTCCAAATTCCTTCATCTTCTATGTATCCAGGACTGAAAATTGGAGATTTTTTGTTGGTAGAGAAATTTACATATGGATTAAGAAACCCAGTAAATCAAAAAACCTTGATTCCCACGGGAAAACCAAAAAGAGGTGATGTGGTAATTTTTGTTCCAGAACACACTAAATGTAGCTCTAATTTTGATATTGCTAATCCTAAAGGATCTTATTCATCAGACAGAGAGAAAAATCAGAGAATGTACTATTGGAGTATCCTGTCTGAAAATTGCACATCACAGGGTGTTAAGTACATCAAGAGGGTAATAGCTGAACCGGGTGATGAAGTTATCTACAGAAATAAAGAATTCATTATTAACGGCATTAAACTTGATCAAAAAATTCTTGATAAGAGAGATCAAGAGGAATTAATCGAGGAAATAAATGAAGGCAAGGAATATATTGTTCGAAAACTTTCTAGAAAACCTGAGAACGGTTCCTGGAATGTTCCCGAAGGATATTATTTTCTTGCTGGAGATAATAGAGATAATAGCCTTGATAGTAGAAGATGGGGACTAGTTCCACAAGAAGAAATTACCGGTAAAGCCTCACTAATCTGGATGCATTGGGAGTGTTTTTCGTGTTTGCCGTCATTATCAAGAAATGGACTTATCAAATAATTTAGATTCTTTAGAGGAACTGCTCTCATATAAATTTTCTAAAAGAGAATTATTAAAACTTTCACTGACTCATAGGAGTTTTTCTCAAAAAAATAATGAAATTTATGAATTTTTAGGCGACTCAATTATTAATCTGTGCGCATCAATCTGGCTAATGAGTAAAAATAAAGATTTAAGTGAGGGTAAGTTAAGTTCTCTAAGATCAAAAATTGTTAGCAGAAAAAATTTAGGAATGCTTGCTAAAAATTTTAAATTGGAGGAATTTGTAATACTTGGAAATTCAATTAGTAGAAAAAAAATCCATCAAACAGAAATCTTAGGGAATACTTTTGAGTCAATAGTTGCAGCCATCTACTTCGATTCAAACTTTGAGAATACTTCTAATTGGTTGTCTCAAGTATTTGAAAAATATCGCAATTTGATGGATTTATCTCTGGAAAAAGATTCAAAAACAGAGCTCCAAGAGCATCTGCAAAAAAGGCAACTACCTTTACCTAAATATCTAAACACTTCACCAAAGGAAGGTTTATTCGAAAGCTCCATAGTATCTGAACAAAACAAACACTTTTCAGGTAAAGGCTCGAGTATCAAAGAAGCAGAGAAAAATGCTGCTGAAAATTATTTAAAATACTTGATCAAAGATGAGTAAGTTTGGATTTATATCAATAGTTGGAAAAACTAATGTTGGTAAATCTACCTTGCTCAATAAAATTTTGGAAAGAAAGTTAGCGATTACATCAAGGAAGCCTCAAACCACAAGAAATAGAATTCTTGGAGCATGGAATCATGAAGATATGCAGGCAATATTTCTTGATACGCCCGGGGTTCATACTGGGCATAAAAAAGCTCTAAATAAATATATGAATCAGGTTGCATTGCATGCTTTAAAAAATGTTGACCTTATATTGTTTATTGTCGATCGAGATATATGGGGCGAGGAAGAAGAAAGAATTATCAAGCAATTAAACGGATCTAAAATCCCAGTAATTCTGGTGATAAACAAAATAGACAGGATAAAGAATAAAGAAGATTTATTACCAACAATAGAAAAATTAAAAGCAAAGTTCGACTTTGAAGAGATTATCCCGATATCAGCTTTGAAAAATAAAAATGCTCCAAAAGATTTGTATAAAGTAATTAATAATTATTTACCTCACGGCCAACCGCATTACGAGGAAGATTTTGTAACAGACTTATCTAAGGAATTTTTTATCTCAGAGATAATCAGAGAAAAGGCCATAAATAGGTTGGGCGATGAACTACCTTACAGCATCAGCATCATCATAGATGCCTTAAAAGAAGATAAGAAATTACTCAGTATTTCTGCAACCATTTACGTGGATAGTAAGTCACATAAACCTATATTGCTCGGTAAAAAAGGGGATATGATGAAATCTATTGGAACGGCAGCAAGAAAAGAAATTCAATTTGAGTACGATAAAAAAGTATTTTTAGAACTATGGGTGAAAGTCAAAAAAAAATGGACCGATGATGTTAACTGGATCTCTCAACTTGGCTACGACTTAAAAAAATATGAAAACTAGAAATAGTCTAGCCTTTCTTCTGCATGCAAGAGATTATTCAGAGACAAGCGTTATAGCAAGTTTTTTGACAAAGGATTTTGGAATCCTCAATGCCTTATTAAAAGGTGCTAAACGAAAAGGGAGTAAATTTGCAAATATCTTATCGCCAGGCTCAGAACTTTATATCAGTTACTCTGATAAAAATGCTCTGAAAACCATCTTCGAATGTGAAATAAATAAGCAAATTCCAATAGCTCCCAAAAATCTTAAAATTCTTATTTACCTCAATGAACTGATTTTAAAAATTTTTGAAAAAGAACATGATATTCCTGTCGTATTTAAAGACTACGATCAATTAATGAGCCTTATGACATTGGATAATAAAGATGAGATCCTAGAACTGTCTTTACGAAATTTTGAATATAGATTAATTACAGATTTAGGTTACGGTTTTGATTTGACTAAAAATGATGTCGGAGGCTCAATTGAACCCGATCAGGATTATCTATTCAGTCCATTAAGAGGAATATATTCCTTGGGTAAAGGAGAAATAGAATCATCCTTTAAAGGGCAGCATTTATTAGATTTTATGTCTGGAAAGTTTTCAAATAATATGACTAAGAAAGTAATAAAATCTATTTTTAGAGAATCATTGGAAGCGATCCTGGGTAAAGAGTTGAATGCAAGAAAATATTTCAATTAATAAAAAGCTGAGAAGTGGTATCGATCTCATCGAGATTAAAAGACTAGAAAAATCTTATGAAAAATTTGGAATGCGAATGCTAACAAGACTTTATGATGAAAGTGAAATTGATATTTTTTCAAAAAGAAAAGGTTACAACGGTGCAAGGTACCTTGCTAAAAATTTTGCTGGAAAGGAAGCTGTTTCAAAAGTTTTAGGGTATGGTTTCACGAATGGAGTTCGTCCTAGAGATATTATTATTCACAGACGTTATGGCGGACCAGAAGTGGAACTTAAAGGGAAAGCAAAAGATATCGCTAAAAAAATAAAATTAACTGAAATATCCATAAGTCTAAGCGATACCGATTCTCTTGCCGTTGCCGTTGCTCACGCCATAAAAGAGGATACCTAATGAGAATTATTTTACTTGGGCCACCAGGAGCAGGAAAAGGAACTCAAGCTGAAAACATAATACAGGCTCTCAACATACCTCATATCTCCACAGGAAATATGCTTAGAGAAGCCATTGAGGAAGGGTCGCCTTTTGGAATTGAAGCTAAAAAGGTCATGGATAAAGGAGCGCTTGTTTCGGATGACATTATTGTAGGATTGGTAGTGGAAAGATTAAAAAAACCTGACTGCTCAAATGGAGTCTTATTTGATGGTTTTCCAAGAACAATTCCTCAGGCCCAAGCATTAGATGATGCCAATATAGGAATTGATTTAATTATTGAAATTCAGCTAGATGATGAAAATATTATTGAAAGAATGTCCGGAAGAAGAGTTCACATATCGTCTGGCAGGAACTACCACGTTAAATTTAATCCCCCAAAGAAGGAAGGTTTTGATGACCTAACTGGGGAAGAGTTAATTCAAAGAGATGATGATAAAAGAGAGGTGGTTGAAGAGAGATTGATTGTCTACAGAAATCAGACTGAGCCATTAATAAGTTTCTATAAAACCAAGCAAACAAATAATCATCTTGATTATCTTACAGTTGATGGTTCCGGGAGCGTTGAATCAATCAGTCAATTTATTCTAAATTTCTTCAGAAATAAGTGAACGTACTTGCAATCGAAACATCTGCAATATATTGCTCAATTGCAGTTTTCAAAAATGGGCAAATATTTTTTAAAGAAGATACGAACAAAAGTCAGCATGGAAAAGTTATTCTTGCATTGATCGATGCGCTTTTGGACCAATCTCAATTATCTCTGGAGCAATTAGATAGAATTTTAATAAGTTACGGTCCAGGATCTTTTACGGGCTTAAGAATTGGTTGTGGAGTTGCTCAATCCTTTAATTTAATTCATAGAATTAAATGTTTCGGAGTCTCCAGCCTCAAAGTTCTAGCTTCAACTGCTTATCAAAATGAATTAAAAGGAAAAGTACTCAGTTTAATTAGCTTAGGTATGGGAGAATTTGCTGCCTCAAAATTTGATGACAAAGATAGTCTTTTAGATAGCAAAACTGAGGAATTTATCTTGCAAAATGAGGACCTCGCATCTTTCTTAAACAAGCATGAAGATTATCATGTGATAACTTCGTCAGAAAATACAGATATGATGAATATTCTTAAAAGCAAAAATTTTTCTTTTATACAGCCTGAGGCAAAAAGCATGTTCGAGTTTATTACCATCAGTGATGTAGCGTCTCCACAGGGCGATAGCTTTATAGTGCCGAATTACCTATCCAATAAAGATCACTGGAAATAGTTCCACATGGATTTAATTCAGATAGTAGTTTTATCAATAGTACAAGGAATAACCGAATTTCTTCCTATAAGTAGTTCAGCTCATTTGATCCTAATTTCAAAGTTGTTTGGCTGGCAGGATCAAGGAATACTCTTTGACATATATGTTCATGGCGGCAGCCTTTTTGCGATAATTTACGCCTTTAGAAAAGAAGTCAGTATATTAATTCAAAGAGTATTTTCCCCTTACAAGCAAAATCTATTATTGTGTTTAATAGTAGCAACCTTACCTGTTGCATTAGTTGGTTTCCTAGGAGGGAATTTTATTGAACAGAATTTTCGTTCTTTGGAATTTCTAATTCTCACCACTTTTTTATTTGCAATTTTTTTATACATTGCAGATAAATACGGTAGAAAAACGAATTCAATCGAATCCATTGATCTCAAAGATTCTTTTATCGTTGGCATGTTTCAAATATTTGCTCTCATGCCAGGGGTCTCAAGATCGGCCATCACTATGATCGGAGCTTTAATATTAAGTTATAGCAGGGAAGATGCAGCCAGATTCTCTTTTCTTTTATCAATACCTACATTGTCGGCAGTCTTATTGGGTAGCTCAATAGAAGCAATTCAATCAGAAGAGACCATTGACTGGTCTATTTTAATTCTTGGGGGATTAATTTCCTTTGCTATATCGCTTTTATGCATTAATTTATTTTTATCTTTCATACAAAAAATAGGATTCACTCCCTTTGTGTTGTACAGAATTATCCTATCGATCACATTAGTTGGAATCTTGTGGATTTAGTAATTGATAAGCTTGACGATAGTTTAAAACTTAGAGAATTTGCTGCTAGGCATCAGATACCTGCAGTATCGGATATAGGTTCATCGAAATTGAAATATTTAGTTACTAAAAGAAATGAACAATTTCTGTTCAAAGATCTCAGAAGAAAAAATTCACATTTTTTTTCTTTAGATCTTAAGCCTATGAATGTTGATAAAATTTTTAAATCTAATTTTTCAAAATGTTTCCTTTCCCTTGATAAAAATTTACATGTATTTGACTCTACGGCCGGTTTATTAAATGATTCTGTTCATATTGCTAACATGGGCTTCCAAGTTACCGCAGTAGAGAAGATCTCATGGCTGTATGAAGTCATGAAAAATGAGCTAGATTTAGCAAAATTAGGAGACTCTGTATTAGAAAACATAAATCTTCAGTATGGAGACTCGCTTGAATTAGCAGAAAAAGCGAAGCCCGACGTTATTTATTTTGATCCGATCTTTGATCTCAAAAAAAAAGCAACTGCTAAACAACCCATGGAACTTCTGAGATCAATAGCATTAGATAAAAATCCTCAAGACTGCATTGAACAACTTCTAGACTGTTGTTCAGAGAGATTAATCTATAAACGACACAAAAAACAAAAATCAACCTTTCAAAAATTTATTACTTTTTCTGTTACAGGAAAGTCTGTTGCCTTTGACGTGTATCAAAAATAAAAGAGGCTGCAAAAGCAGCCTCTTTATGGAAAGTAATATTAAGCTGTTTCGCCGTTTATAACTTTTCCAGAATTTATCTCAATCTTCTTAGGTTTCTCTGATTCAGGAACAATCCTTTCCATGTTAATGGATAAAAGACCATTGTTTAAATCAGCCCCTTTCACAAGAATCTCAGGAGATAAGGTGAATTGAAGCAGGAAAGATCTTGCTGCTATTCCTCTATGCACAACGTTACTTTTGTCATTTTTCTGATTATCGTGCTTGATGGATAAAACATTATCTTTAGTTTCTACTTCAATATCTTTATCACCAAGACCAGCAACAGCAACTTCAATCGTATACTCATTACCGTCCCTTCTTAGATTATAGGGAGGATAACTAGAAGACCTAGTATCAGGTAATTCGCTGAAAGTTCTAAGTGAATCGAAAAGGTTTTCAAAACCCAACCATCTTGATGAAAAGAAAGGATCGGAAAGATCCAATAAACTTCTATTAGTCATAATTTTACTCCTTAAAAAAGCAAGTTTATTTTAAATGGCACCTCAAATGAGCGTGCCTCCAAAGGATAGATCCAAAAAGCAATCTATCTCAATATTTATATTGGGATTAAATGAGTAAATTCAAGAGTTATAGGAAGTTTGATTCAACTCCTCGCGCCAATCAGGCATTATGAATTTAGAGGCGGCAACTTGCATTTTTTTTGTAATTCTTGATGCGTAAATAAGTCCGTGCTCATCTTCTTTAACAAAGCGTTGCTCTATCAACTTTGATAAGAATTGCATGAAAGTCCATCTATCTGAAAATTCTGGCGCCATCCAGTCATACTTAGCTTGAAGATTCATTGCTATCTCTTTACAAGATATTTCCAATTGATTCTTGGAAATATGCTCGCTTTGATTTTTCCATAGCTGCAACATAAGAATATAAAACCTATCTATTGTTGGTTGGATCATTCTTCCAAGAGATTTTGTTTCCAAATAGTGAG
>CACFKX010000021.1:0-17360 GCA_902566955.1 uncultured SAR86 cluster bacterium
ATTTAATTTTTCATCGTCAGCAGCATCTATCATCCCATAGACAGTATCGTAAGCAATAACCCAAAGAAAATTAGCTAAAAATATAACCCAAGTGATTAATGAAAGATTATCCTGTGAAGCGAATGCAATCGGTATGCCAAAAGAGAACGCCAATCCTAATATCGTTTGTGGAATTGCTAAAAATCTCTTTGCCAGAGGATAAAGAAGAATTAATAGGGCTGAACCCAGTCCCATGTATATGCTTAATTCATTTAATTGGAAAAGAATCCATACGGAAGGAATGCTCAGAAAGCCAAATAAAATCAATGCTTCAATAGAAGATACTTTTCCGGACGCAATTGGTCTTTGGCTTGTTCGGAGTACTTTCGAATCAATGTCTTTATCGAAAAAATCGTTGATTACACATCCCATAGATCTAGCAAAAAAAGCACCCAGACAAAATAACCATATAGTCTTCATATCTACAGAAGCATCAGATGCTAACAAAAGAGCACAAAGAGTGGGCCAAAGTAGCAAAAGAGTTCCAATGGGTTTATCCAACCTCATTAGGTAAGCGTAATTTCTAACTCTTTCCATCATGGTGTTATATAATTCCTGCTCATCCAATCTAGCATAAAACTTTATTATTTATGGAAGAATACAAGAAATGGGAATGCATAGTTTGCGGCCTAATTTATGACGAGGCAGAAGGGTGGCCTGATGACGGAATACCACCTGGAACCAAATGGGAAGATGTTCCGGTTGATTGGGTCTGCCCGGATTGTGGGGTAGGCAAAGAAGATTTCGATATGGTACCTTTTGAAGGGGCTGGAAAAAGTTATTAATGTCCTATACTACAAAAATCTTAATATCCATGCTTTTGGGTATTGGATTAGGATCGTTAATCAATTTATTTTTACTTGAACTATCGTTAATTAATATCGCATTAAGTTTATTTGATGCTGTTGGCGAGATTTTTATTTCATCTCTTAAGTTGATGGTAGTTCCTCTTGTATTTTTTTCTTTAGTGTCAGGAGTGGCTCAAATTGAAAATTCAAAAGAACTAGGTTCAATTAGTTTTAAAGCTATTACCTTTTATCTAATAACAACCGCATTGGCTATCTCAACGGCATTATTTTTCGCTAATTTTTTTAATCCTGGAGATGGGGTAGGCCTAGAAACATCATCAACTTATTCAGCACCTGAAGCTCCATCTTTGAAGGAAGTCTTAATAAATATTATTCCCACTAATCCTATTCAAGCTATGGCAGATGGAGAAATGTTACAAATCATAGTCTTTTCGATACTAGTAGGATTTGCAATTAAAGGGATGGGGACCTATTCGGCAGGGGCTTCAAACTTTTTCAAATCAGGAAATGACTTAATGCTGCGCTTGGTAGAAATTATAATTATGTTTGCGCCTTTAGGAATTTTTTGTCTTTTGGCTTCCATATTTTCCGAAATAGGTTTTTTTATAATCTATGATTTAGCAGGTTATTTCTTTCTACTCTCGTTTGTATTGATATTTCATGCTTTGATTACTTACGGATCAATACTTTCATTTTTTAGACTAAATCCATTCATTTTCTTTAAGAAACTCAGAGAGGTTTTGTTATTTGCATTCAGTACATCGTCTAGCAGCGCAACAATGCCGTTAACTTTAAAAACAGTTCAAGAAAAATTTGGTGTTGATAAGTCAGTTGCATCATTTTGTATTCCTCTTGGAGCTACTATAAACATGGATGGAACTGCAATTATGCAAGGCATTGCAACAGTTTTTATTGCTCAAGCTTATGGTGTTGATTTACAACTTACAGATTATTTAATGGTTATTTTGACAGCTACTCTAGCCTCAATTGGAACAGCTGGTGTTCCGGGTGTGGGTCTTATAATGCTGGCAATGGTTTTACAACAAGTTGGTCTTCCTGTGGAGGGAATCGCTTTAATCATAGGTGTGGATAGACTTTTAGATATGATCAGAACAGCAGTAAATGTATCTGGAGACTCAATGATTGCTTGTATTATTTCTTCAACTCAAGGCACCTTGAATAAATCAAAATTCTTTGATTGAGTTGTTTTTAAACTCATATAATAAAAGACAATTTTCTGATAAATTAGCGCGATCTTTAGGAGAACTTTATGGAATCTAATCTAATTTTACCGCCACTTTTTGGTATTTTTGGTTTGGCTGTTGCCTTCATTTTGTACTTATTGGTTATGAGGTATGACGGAGGTACAGACAAGGTTAAAAAAATTGGTGATCAAATTCACCTAGGTGCTATGGTTTTTATGAGACGTGAATACACTTACCTTGCAATGTTTGTAGCCGTCCTAATTGTTCTCTCTTATTTATTTTTAGGTCTAAATACTGCATTGGCTGTAACAGCCGGAGCATTATCATCATCTCTTGCTGGATGGCTTGGAATGTTTTCTGCAACCAAAGCAAATGTTAGAACTGCAACTGCAGCATCTGAGTCAGGAGCGCAAGCAGCCCTTTCTGTGGCTTTTTATGGTGGATCAATTATGGGGCTATGTGTTGCTTCTCTTGGATTAGTAGGTCTGGGAGGTCTTTACTTCTATTTCGGAGGCGATCCTGATACTGCTAGAGCAATAGAAGGTTTCGGAATGGGAGCGTCTTGCGTTGCTCTATTCTCTCGTGTAGGGGGTGGAATTTATACAAAAAGTGCTGATGTTGGTGCTGATTTAGTTGGAAAAGTTGAAGCAGGAATACCAGAAGATGATCCAAGAAATCCTGGAGTTATTGCCGACAACGTCGGAGATAATGTTGGAGATGTTGCTGGCATGGGTTCTGATATTTTTGAATCATATTGCGGAGCCATGATTGCATCAATCGCAATTGCTGCGACAATCGACAATACCGGAATGATGGCGCTTCCTTTAGCTTTAGCTTCCCTTGGACTATTGGCATCTATACTTGGAATTATAATTGTTAGAGTATTTTCCAAAGCAGATCCTGGAACAGCATTAAGAACGGGTACTATAGGATCAGCGATTCTTTTTATAATTGCAGCTTACTTTTTAATTCAAATGATTTTGACTGAAAATGCCTTAAACACTTGGTTGGCAGTATTAGCTGGCGCAGTAGGTGGAGTCATTATTGGATTGATTACAGAATATTACACAGGATCAAAACCAGTTGAGAAAATTGCTAAATCTGGTGAAACAGGTCCTGCTACAGTCATGATTACGGGACTTTCAGTTGGCATGCAATCTGTAGTTCTTCCTATTCTTGTCCTTGCTACAATAATTCTGGTTTCTACCTCACTTGTTGGTCTGTACGGTGTAGGCATAGCCGCAGTTGGAATGCTTGCTACGGTTGGAATAACAATGGCTATTGATGCTTACGGTCCCGTTGCCGATAATGCTGGAGGTATTGCAGAAATGTCTGGTATGGGAAGCGAAACCAGAGAAATAACTGATTCTTTAGATGAATTAGGTAATTCCACAGCTGCAATTGGTAAAGGCTTTGCAATAGGAGCAGCTGCATTAGCAGCTCTGGCAATAATTGCTGCTTTTGTTGAGACGGTTGCTCACAATAGAGGTAGCTTTGAATTACTTCTCTCAGATCCCAGAGTTCTTGTAGGTATGTTTATAGGAATTTCCATTCCTTTTCTCATCTCCTCTATCACCATGACAGCCGTGGGAGATGCCGCTTTTGATATGATCAATGAGATAAGAAGACAATTCAAAGAAATTCCTGGCTTATTAGAAGGAAATGCAGAACCAGATACTGCTAAGTGTGTTGATATAGCAACTTCTGCTGCACTAAAACGAATGCTTCTACCGGGAGTAATTGCTGTAAGTGCTCCAGCTGTCGTTGGTTTTGGTCTTGGTCCAGAATCTCTTGGAGGAATGTTAGGAGGAGGTTTGATAGGTTGTGTATCCATGGCTTTGATGATGGCTAATGCTGGTGGAGCTTGGGACAACGCAAAAAAATTCATTGAAAAAGGTAATCTAGGAGGAAAAGGTACAGATACTCACTCTGCAGCTGTAGTTGGTGACACGGTTGGAGATCCATTCAAAGATACTTCAGGACCTTCGATGAATATCTTAATCAATGTTATGGCAATTGTTAGCTTGGTGATTTCACCTCTGTTGTAGTTACTACTGCGCTTTTATATATACTTGATCCTGACCGATCCATCGATCAATAAGTTTCTCTAGTTTGGTAGATTCCAAATTAGAGATCTTTTCGGTGAGGGACTGACTTAATTTGAGAAGTTGAGCATCTCTGGATATATCTGAGATTTTAAAATCAATTCCTCCTGATTGTTTCAAGCCTAATAATTCTCCCGCTCCTCTCAATTCCAAATCTATTTCAGAAATATCAAATCCGTTTGAGTATTTTTTCATTGCTTCGAGCCGCTTTTGAGCATTTTCACTAACCGGATCTTGATAAAGTAAAGCACAGTAAGAATCCATATCCGGACCTCTACCAACTCTTCCTCTCAATTGATGAAGTTGAGATAAACCTAATCTCTCTGCATTTTCTATTATCATCAGACTTGCGTTAGGAACATCCATACCTACCTCAATTACGGTTGTACAAACCAATATATCAATTAATCCATTTCTGAAGTCTATGATGTTTTTCTCTTTTTCTTCGTTGCTGAGTTTGCTGTGGACTAATTCTGATCTCAACTCAGGAGCATTTTCTCTAATCCATTCGAGGCTAGTTTCTGCTGATTGCACATCAAATGAATCATTGTCTTCAATCATAGTGCAAAGCCAATATACTTGATTACCATCTTTGCATACTTTTTGAAGCCTATTTACTATCTCCAGCCTTTTGTCATTTGATAAAACTACAGTCTTAACTGGATTTCTCCCTGGAGGAAGTTCGTCAATAATAGATAAATCTAGGTCTGAGAAGATGGTCATAGCTAATGTTCTAGGAATTGGCGTCGCTGTCATGAATAACTGATGAGGCATCTCTTCAGATTGTGATTTTGATGCCAGATCAAATCTTTGCTTGACACCAAATCTTTGTTGTTCATCAACCACAATAAGAGCTAGACTCTTAAATTCAATATTTTTTTGAAAGACTGTATGAGTTCCAATAAGGATATCAATCTCACCATTTATAAGTTTTTTTTCAATCTTTTCTTTATCGCTTTTTTTTGTTTTTCCTAAGAGAAGCTCGATAGAAATATTTTTGTCTTTGAACCAATTAACAAAGTTTTCAAAATGCTGTTTAGCAAGGACTTCGGTGGGGCACATTAAAACTGACTGTTTTTTATTTTGAGAGCATATGTTCATTGCCGCAGCGGCCACTATAGTTTTTCCTGAGCCAACATCTCCTTGAATGAGTCTTCTCATTGGCTTTTTCTCTTGAAAATTCATCATGATTTCTTGCACGACTTTTTGTTGAGCTTTTGTTGGATAGAAAGGGATATTTAAATCAAAAGTCTCCAGATCTAATTTTTGACTTGAAAGATCAAAAGATTTCATTTTATTTATCCTTTCAGATGAAATATTTATAGCTATCTGATTAGCGGCAAATTCTTCTACTATCAATCTCTTTTGCGCAGGATGCTTAAAAGTCCTCAGCTGATTAAGATCATCATCAATTGAAGGCATATGTATCTTAGAAATAGCTTCTCTACCTTTAGGAAAATCAATCTTTTTGCTTTCAAAGAAATCATCTGCATCCTTCATACAGATATCATTTAAATTTAGTCCACTTAATGCTTGTCTTATAATTGTTTTTAGTCTGAATTGCGTTAGACCAGAGACAATTGGATACACAGGAGTATAGGTATTATCTAAATTAGGCCTCTCAGATAGTAAAAAAACTTTATAGCTAGGATGAAACATCTCTATTTTATATCCGCTAATTTTCACATTTCCGTAAGCTCGAACTATTTTGCCTTTTTCAAAAGCTTTTGCCTGAGCTTGTGAGAAATAAAACATTCTTATGTTAAGAAAACCAGTTCCGTCAGTTATCTTTGCTAAAAAAGATCTTCTTCCAGGAAAAAAAATTTTACTTTCTACAATCTCGCCCTCAACATGGGCAGTTTGATTTTGGTCTAAATCTTTTATTTCATTTAATTGAGTTTTATTTTCATACCTTATCGGCAAATGAAAAATCAGATCCTCTATCGTAAAAATATTCAGGGAGTTTAATTGCGTTTCAATTTTTGGACCAACGCCTTTAATTTTTCTTAGGTCATCCGTTAGCGACAAAGACACTATTCTTTATAAGCTATAGATTCAATTTCAATTGAGGAGTTTTTTGGCAAAGCAGAAACTTCATATGCGGCTCTTGCAGGGTAGGGCTTTTCCAGAACCTTTTCCATAATTTCATTTACTTTTTGAAAATTAGATAAATCAGTAAGCAAAACATTGAATTTAATAACATCATTAATCGAGCAACCAGCTTCTTTACAGATTGATGAAATATTTCTGAAAACTTGAATTGTTTCTTCCTCAAATCCCTCAACCAGCTCCATGGTGGTTGGATCCAAACCTATTTGTCCCGATATAAAGAGAATCTTATCTGCTAATACTGCCTGAGAATAGGTTCCTATTGCTTCAGGGGCATCATCAGTATGTATTACTTTTTTCATCCTCTTATCTTATTCTCAACTTTCTATCTTCTGATGAATGGACTCTGTTAACCGATATTACATTTTTTGTTTTCTTTAAAGCTTTCATAATATTTGCTAAATCATCTCTTCCAGACACTTCGATAATTAAGAAAAGTTGAACTTGATTGCCAACCGGGGCTTCACCTCTTATCCCTTCAATGTTTTTATTCATCTCAGAAATGGCAGAAGAAATTTCTGCCAAAATACCTGGCCTATCTTGAGTTGTTACAACAAGTTCTGCAGAGAAGTCTCCATCAATATTATCTTCCCATTGCACAGGTGCGCACAGAGCAGGATCATCTTTAATAGGCAAAATGTTTTTGCATCTTTCTTGATGAATAACCATTCCTCTTCCTGCCGTGAAATGCGCTACAACTGGATCTCCTGGTATTGGTTTACAACAAGGTCCATAGTTAACTAACAGTCCCTCTGAGCCAGAAATTTGTAAATTACTTGACTCAATTAAACTAGGCGAATCAAAATCAATTGCCTGCATAATTTGATTGGCTACAAAATTACTTGGTCTTATCCCTAAGCCTATTTGCTGTAAAAGGTCATTAAGGGAATTAACTTTCAAAGAATCTAGAAGTTTTGACATCCTTGATTTAGGAATGCTCCTTAATTTTAAATTATGTTGAGCAAGAGAATTTTCTAAAAGTTTCTTACCAAATTTTCTTGCTTCTGAGGATCTTAAATTTTTTAATTGATGCCTGATGGCACTTCTTGCCCTTGAAGTAACTACCATTTCAAGCCAGGATGGTTGTGCTTGTGGTATATCATCAGTAATAATCTCAACTGTTTGTCCACTCTCAAGAGGAACACTTAAAGGAGCAAGATTTTTATTGATCCTGCAACCTCTACAATGAAGACCAATGTCAGAATGAACCATGAAAGCAAAATCAATAGGAGTTGATCCTTTTGGTAATTCGATAATTCTTCCCTTAGGAGTGAAGACATAAATTTCGTTAGGAACTAATCCAGTTTTAATAATTTCAACAAAGTCTCTGGAGTTCTCTGTATTTTTCTGGATTTCTACTAAATTGTTTACCCATCTTCTTGCTCTTGCTTGAACGGGACTATCTTTTTCTTCTCCAGACTTATATAACCAATGTGCAGCAATTCCAAATTCTGCTAACTCATCCATTTCGTTAGTTCGTATCTGTATTTCAACAGGTAAGCCATCAAAAGTTATGACTCCAGTATGCAAGGACTGATATGAATTTGATTTAGGAATAGCAATATAGTCTTTAAATCTTCCTTCAATCGGACTAAAAGCATTATGCAAAACTCCAAGTGCTTTATAACAATCCATTGCAGACTCAACTGTTATTTTAAAGGCATATACATCCAAAACCTCAGAAAGAGGTTTTCCTTGTTTCCTCATTTTTTTAAATATTCCATAAAGATGTTTCTGTCTTCCTACGACATCTCCAATCAAATTATTTTCTTTCAATTTTTCCTTTATAGATTTTTCAATTTTAGATAAGATTTTTTTCCTTCCTTTAGTCGCTGTATCTATAGCTTTTCTGAGAATGGTAGCCCTGTGAGGATTCAGAACTTCAAATGCTCTATCTTCCAATTCTCTATATATTTGATGCATACCGATTCTGTGTGCGATGGGTGCATAAATTTCAATTGTTTCTTTAGAAATCCTTTTTTGTTTAGCTATGGCCAGATGATTCAACGTTCGCATGTTATGAAGTCTATCTGCCAGTTTGACAACAATTACTCTGATATCTTGCGACATTGCTAGAACCATTTTCTGAAAATACTCAGCTTGTTCATCTTCCTTGCCGCTAATTTTAATTTTGTCGAGTTTGCTTACTCCATCAACAAGATTAGCCACGTCTTTATTAAATTCCTTTGATAAAAAAGACTTTGGTATACCCGAATCTTCTATAACATCGTGAAGCATTGCAGCAGAGAGACTATCTCCATCCATTTTGAATTTTGCCAATATCTCTGCAACAGCTACAGGATGAGTTACATAAGGATCCCCGCTGACACGATATTGACCAGAATGAGCATTGGCTGCAAAAAAGAAGGCTTTCTTAACTTGCTCCAATTGATCTGAGTCCATGTAAGTCTTCAGACTTTTTGTTAAATCTTTTATAGAAGATACTTCAGTAGCCATAGCACTGAAATTCTAACAAAATTGGAGAAAAATGGAGATTAAGTCTCGGAATCTGATGTGAGTTGTTCAGAGAGCTCTTCTTCAAAAATATCGAAATTAAACTCTTGAATGTTATCTTGAGTAACCGTTCCAGCAGCGATTTCTCTTAGAGCAACAACAGTTGCTTTATCATCGCCGCTATCGATAGTCGGCTCTCTGCCATCAAGAGCTATTTGTCTGGCTCTTTTAGCAGCAAGCTTAACCATTTCAAAACGATTTGGAATTCTCTTTAAGCAATCTTCTACAGTAATTCTAGCCATACTAACCTCGGAGTGAAGGGGATTCTACTTAATTTATAGTTCTTATTCCAGCAATTTCTTTACATGAGAAGATGTTAATCTCTTCACAAAGTCCTTTGGATCACATCGGTCAAGAATTATAGATTTAAGATCTTGAAGAGCCATCTCAAAGTTGTCATTAAGAATAAGAAAATCATAAATTTCGGAGTTAGATATCTCATTTTTTGCTTCATTAATTCTTTTTTCAATAATTTCACTCTCATCAAGATTTCTATCGATTAGTCTCTTTTTTAAATCATCTATAGATGGCGGTAATAAAAAGATTAAATAACAGGGTATTTTGCTTTTAACCTGCTTCGCACCTTGCCAATCCAATTCAAGAATAACCGTCTTGCCTTGACTTACTAGTGTGTTAACTGTTTCCTGAGAAGTTCCATAATAATTATCAAATACCGTTGCATACTCTAAAAAAACACTTTTTATTATTTTATCTTCAAAACTTTTTTTATCAGTAAAGAAGTAGTCAACTCCATCTTTTTCGTTCAACCTCTTTTCTCTCGTTGTGTGGGAAATGCTTAAAACTGTTCTTTCTGATCTTGGATCTTCAAGGAGCTTTTTTATAAGACTTGTTTTTCCTCCCCCAGAGGGGCTCGAAATAACAAAGATGTTTATATTTTGTTTATCCATTATCATATTAAATTATGCACCCATTTATAAAAAAGGCTATCGAATTAGAAGCTCTTAAACTTGGTGATTTCACTTTAAAGTCGGGACTTAAAAGCAAATATTTTTTTAATATTGCGAGTTTTTTTAATGGTCAAGACATGCACTTTTTGGCTAGCCAATATTTTAAAGTTATCCAAAAAGCGAATTTAGAATTTGATGCTATGTATGGGCCGGCATACAAAGGCATACCTTTGGCAACAGCGATAAGTCAGCTTTTCTATGTTGTGGAGCAGAAAAAAATTGAACTTATATTCGATCGGAAAGAAATTAAAGATCATGGTGAGGGTGGCAAACTGATAGGAGATATTTCTGGAAAGAAAATATTAATAATAGATGATGTTTTGACTGCCGGCACGGCAATTAAAGAGACTGTTGAAATAATTCAACAAAATAACGCCAAAACCGTTGCAGCGATAGTGGCGCTCGATAGAATGGAGAAGGATTCAAATTCTCTTACATTTAAAGAAAACCTTGAAAAAAGCTTATCAATTCCAATATTAAGTATTGCAACTTTTGAAGATTTAAAAGAATAAAGATGTTTTCAGGAATAGTACAAACAAAAAGTGAAGGGCACGAATCCAGCAAAACGGACTCTGGCATAAAGTTAAAAATCACCTCTAATGAATCTTTCTATCTAAACATTAAAAAAGGAGACAGTGTTTCGGTAGACGGTGTATGTTTGACTGTTACAGATTTTGGAAAAAATTATGCATTCTTTGATGTCATTCCTGAAACTCTAAGATGCACTAACCTGAATGAAATTAATGAAAAAAGGATTTTCAATCTTGAACGTTCCTTGAAGTTCGGTGATGAAGTTGGGGGGCATCTGGTTTCTGGGCATGTGCACGAAACCGGCACAGTAGAGGAGGTCTCTAAAGGAGATGAATACATACTTAAGATATCTTTTTCAAACAACTTAAGTAAATACTTATTTAAAAAAGGATACGTTGCTATCAATGGTGCCAGCCTTACTATTAAAGACAAAGAAGAGAACCATTTAACGGTTGCTCTGATACCTGAAACTTTACAGGCAACAAATCTAAATAATCTGATTAAAGGCGATAAAGTTAATTTAGAGGCCGATCAACAAATTGTTGCAACTGTTGATTCCGCAAGTAACTAAAAATTAGGAAAGTAATCCTTTAACAATTTTGCTGATTGCAGCAGGATCGGCTTGACCGGAAGTTTTATCTTTAAGGACCTTCATAACATTACCCATGTCCTTCATGGAATTAGCAGATAAATCACTAATAGTCTCTTTAGCTAATTTCATAAGGTCTTCTTCGTTAATCTGCTCAGGAAGAAAATCTTGAATAATCTCTATTTCTTTTTGTTCTTTTTCGGCAAGTTCATTTCGTCCAGCATCATTATATTGTTTGATTGAATCATTACGTTGCTTAATCATCTTTTGCAGAAGACTAAGCTCATCATTATTGTTTAAATCTGAACCTTGAGATATTTCTTCTTTTTGAAATTCAGCCAAGATTAGTCTGAGGACCATAGTTATCTCTTTATTGCCCTCTTTAAGAGACCTAACGCTAGCCTCCTTTATTAAAGGTTTAAGTAAATCTGACATGGAATTAAACGCCGACTCTATTTCTAGGTAACATACCGGCTCTGCTTCTTTTAGCTTGACGTTTCACAGCAGCAGCAGCTTTTCTTTTTCTCACAGAAGTTGGTTTTTCATAGAATTCTCTTTTTCTGACTTCAGAAATGACGCCCGCACGATCGCAAGATCTTTTGAATCTTCTTAAACCTGAATCAAATGATTCGTTTTCTTTTAACTTAATTATTGGCATATATATCCTTAGACGGGCAATTCTATAGATAAAATGCTTATTTGCAAAATTAAATATATTTCCTGATAAGCTTTACCTATGGCAATTTTAGGAATTGAAACCTCATGCGATGAAACGGCTATAGCGGTAATTGATAGCCCAAATAAGAAAGTTCTTTGTGAGGCATTATTTAGTCAAATAGATCTGCATAATCTATACGGTGGAGTTGTCCCTGAATTAGCTGCTAGGGATCACATTTCAAGGTTAGTTCCACTGATTAAGAATGAGTTTGAAAAAAACGATTTATCTTTTGAGATTCTTGATGCGATTGCAGTTTCTAAAGGACCTGGGTTAAGAGGACCGCTGTTAGTTGGAAATACCATTGCAAATTCCATTGCTTATGCACTGAAAATTCCAGTGATAAACGTCCATCATATGGAAGCGCATCTTTTGATGCCTTTGCTTGATGCCAACCCACCAAGCCTGCCATTTGTTTCTCTTCTAGTTTCAGGAGGCCATACATTAATTGTTAAAGTGGATGAAGGAGGGAGATATACAATTATGGGAGAGACCAAAGATGATGCCTTAGGAGAAGCCTTTGATAAAACAGCTAAATTACTTAATTTGGGCTACCCTGGTGGACCTGAAATTGAAAAGCTAGCGAAGCTTTCTCAAATTGATAGATTTAGATTTCCTCGACCTATGATTAACTCTGATTGTCTAAATTTAAGCTTCAGCGGATTAAAAACAGCAGTTTTATATGCCGTCCAAAAATTAGATGCTCTTTCGGATGAAGATAAAATTGATATATCAAACAGTTTTCAAAATGCAGCGGTAGACTGCATCGTAAGCAAAGTATTAAAAGCTTCTATCCAAGAAAATATTTCTGATTTAGTAGTTTCTGGAGGTGTGGCAGCTAATGAATTTTTAAGGTGTTCGTTAGCAGATGCAATGCCATCAAATGTGAAGTTACATTTTCCTGATCTGAAGCACTGCACCGATAACGGTTTAATGGTCGCTCATGCCGGACTAATGAAGATAGAAAATTCTGAAAAAAACTATAACATTGAAGCAAGAGCAAGATGGTCTTTAGAAGAGAATAACGATGCAAGATAAAGTATTCATTGAAGACCTGGAAGTTGAAACAATCATTGGAATTTTTGGCTGGGAAAGAAAGGTCAAACAGATAGTTAAAATATCTCTGGAAATGGATTTTAATATTAGTGATGCTGCGAAAACAGATAATATTGATCAAGCTCTTGACTACAAGTCCATAGGAAAAGACATCTCGAGCTTTATTGGAAAATCAAGCTTTCAATTGGTGGAAACAATGGCTGATAAAATTGCAAAAAGGGTTCTTAAAAACAAATCTATTGAAAAGGTTGAGGTTAAAGTGGAAAAACCTGGCGCGTTGCGAGGATCAAAGTCAGTCGGTATAAAAATAGTTAGAAAAAATTAATGTCTCTCGTGTTCTTCAGTCTTGGCAGCAATATCGAGCCATCAAAAAATTTATCTGACGCAAGAATTGAACTAAGTAAATATTTTTCCTTAAAAAAATTCTCTAGTACTTATCAGTCTCCATCAGCTGGATTTGATGGAGCAGATTTTTTAAACGAAGTTCTTTGTTATGAGACTGATCTAGAGGTAAGCGAAGTTCTAAAAATAACTAAAAATATAGAAAAGAACATGGGTAGAGAAAAAACATCAAAGAAATACTCTGATCGAAACATAGATATTGATTTGATCCTCTATGATTCTTTTGTGGGAGAGGTTGAATCTACAAAATTACCTCACTCAGATATTGAGAATTACAACTTCGTTCTTATTCCGTTAAAAGAAATTGCCGGTGAAATGATTCATCCTTCTTTAGGAATTTCTATGAAGGATTTAGCTGAACAAAAAAAATTTACCAATAAATTATTCAAGCTTGATTAAATCTCTTCTCCCAGAGATCTGGCTTTTTCATAGATTTCAGCCTCATCATTTTTAAGATATTTACAAGCAATAGCAAGCAACCCAAAAGGCAAAACAAGAACCACAAGCGTTAAGGTCATAGCATTTTTCAGTGCTGGGCCAGAAAGAAGTCCTGAATTAATATAAATATCACTGACCATTCCAGTTAAATAAGGCCCAAGAGCTAATCCAATCATGCTCAACATTAATATAAAAAATGCACTTGCAACCGCTCTCAACCGAGGAAGAACTAATTCTGTAACAGTTGAAGCTGCACAACCTAACCATGCAGTAGAAGCAATGTGATAAACGAATTTCCAAGTAAATGAAGCAACTAAATTTTCTGAATGAATAAAACCTATAGCAGTAACACCAGTTAATACAGCCGAAGCCATTATTAAATAAAGCTTGCCATTAACATAAGTCTCCCTGAGTTTATCGCCAAGGATGCCTCCACAAATAACCCCAATCATTGAACCGAATACAGTAATCAAGCCATAAATAATTCCAACTTCAGTAGCAGTCATTGAAAAATTTCTTATGTAAAAAGATGGTCCAAAAGCTCCCAAGGCATAGGTTACAAACGTTATGAAAGGAAAAGAGAGAAGACCTAGCAAGAGAGCTTTGCTTTTGAATATCAACAAAAATGCAACCGGATCTCTATTTTTTAAGCCGTGTATCCAATTACAAATTACGTAAACACCGATTCCAAAAGCAGTCCATTGAAGAAAGTCTCCAGTTAGAACGTAAAGATAATAAGAAGCGAGAAAAATTAAAACAGTAAAGATAATATTTATAGAAAGCTCTTTTTTGAAGTTATCTGATCCTACTAAGCCAAAAGGAGTTAGGCCTACTAACTCTTTGAAAGTTTCCTTTAAAGGATTTTTTGATTCTGAGCTAATTAAACCTTCACTCAATCCTCTTTGTGGTTCTTTAATTTGCCAAGTCAAAAGAGCTAAAAGCATACCCGGTATGCCAACCGCCATAAAAGCTACTTGCCATCCTTTTAAACCAAATGGAGCTTCTGAAATAATTGGGTATGCATTATTCCAGTTATCAACGATCAGACCTCCTATGAAAATACCTATACCGGAACCTATGTAAAGTCCGCTAGCGTATATTGAGATCACGGTTGCTCTGACCTTAGGCGAGAAATAGTCAGCTAAAAGAGAATATGCTGATGGGCTTGCACTGGATTCTCCTATCCCTACGCCAAATCTATATACGGATAAAGCCAAAAAAGATTTGGCAGTTCCGGATAAAAAAGTCATGAAACTCCAAAAAGCTAAGCCGATACTAATTAAGTTTTTACGATTCCATGTATCAGCCAGTTTTCCCATGGGAATTCCAACAACTGAATAAAAAACAGCAAAAGCTGTTCCGTATAAGAAGCCTATATCGCTATCCGATATACCCAGGTCAGCTTTTATATCTTCAGCAAGAATAGTAAGTATCTGTCTATCAATAAAATTAAAAACATAGACAAGCACAAGCAATGCGAGAGCAAACTTCGCACTCCTTCCGCCGACTTCCGGAATTCCTTTATTCAATTATTTAGCCAATGCAACAGCTGATCCAGTTATGACAGTGACATCATCTTGATTAGTTGTTTCAATATTCAAATCTACGAGAGTCTCTCCATTTTCTTCTCTGATTGACATTACAGTAGCTTTGCTTGTGAGGGTGTCTCCAGGCCAGACTTGATTTGTGAATCTAACTCCGAATTTTTTTAATGAAGCATCCCCAACATAATTGGTAAGCATTTTTCCTGTTAACCCCATTGAAAGCATTCCGTGTGCAAAAACAGATGGATAACCAACTACCTTAGTAGTAAATATTTCATCGCTATGTAGAGGGTTGTAATCACCAGAGGCACCAGCGTATTGAACTATTTGAGTTCTTTTAAGGTCTTCAACAACCACCTCAGAGTGGGTATCTCCAACATTAATTTTTGATTTATCTAACATTTGATTCTCCTAATTTTCTACTGGTTTTTCTGTTTGAACGCCGACTCCAATAGCCGTCACAACTAGTTCTCCATTTTGATCTCTGAATTCTGTAACTGATTCACTAAACTTCAGTTTACCGGCTCTTTTACTATCTTTTTCCCAAGTTTTACCTGGTTTTGTTTCTGGCGTGAGAATATCTCCAGGTCTAACGGGTCTATGATATTCAAAATGTTGTTCTGCATGGAGCCCCATTGCTGCACCGCCGCCATCACCGCCTGAAGAAGATCCTTCTTTTTTGGCGCCAGTTGGTTCTTTTCCTGAACCAAACCAACCCTTACCATCTATCTTTGGTCTTAAAAAGTAATCAGGATCAAACTGTGCACTTGCTTGTGTAAAAGTTGGAGGAGCGATTATTGAACCTACATCTGAACCATTTGCATGATCTTCGTCATAGTAAATTGGATTAGGGTCTCCTATTGATCTCGCGAACATCATGATGTGACTTTTCTCAATGGGCATATCTTTTTTTGACATAATTTTCTCCTTTTAACTAAGTTCTGTCCTTTACAAGATCCCAAGCAGATTCTGCAAGTAATCTTGCCCTCATTCCTGTCTCTTCAGCATTGACTCCAGCTGCAGTACCGTCTCTTACTCTCCCCATGATGCCTTGAGATATTCCGGCTAATTTGAATAAATTAAAAGACATATAAAGATCCCATTCTGAGGCAATGTAATAATCAACCTTGTCAGCATAGAGCTTTAGGTATTCTTTTTCAGTTGGAATTCCTAAATTCTTACATTGAGCTACATCCGAGAGAACAGGGTTCAGTTTATATTGCAAACAGTGATAACTGAAATCTGCCATTGGATCTCCGAGAGTTGAAAGTTCCCAATCCAATATTGAAGCCACCTGATCAGATTCATTATCAATAATGACATTTGTGAGACTAAAATCACCGTGCACAAGACACAGAGGTTTTTCAGTAGGTAAATTCTCAGGCAACCATTCCATTAAATTATTCATTGCTTCAATAGTTTCAGTCTCAGATGCAACATATTGCTTAGACCATCTCGAAACTTGTCTGGCCACATAATTTCCAGGCTTTCCATAATCTTCAAGGCCAATATCACTAGGTTTTACATTATGTAATTTATAGATGGTTTCACTTAAAGATTTATAGATATCACTTCTTTGTTTGTTATCTTTAGCTTCAGGAATATGAGGCTCCCAAAAAACAGTTCCTTCTACAAAACTCATTAAGAAAAATTCTGTTCCTATTACGCTTTCATCCTCACAGTGAAGATATGCAATAGGCACTGGCACGTCTGTCATATTTAGAGCTTTAATAACTTTGTACTCTCTATCGACAGCATGAGCTGATTTCAAAAGTAGACCGGGAGGCTTTCTTCGGAGAACGTATGAATCAGTCGAAGTTTTTATAAGGTATGTAGGATTTGACTGACCGCCTTTGAATTCTTCTACGGTAATTGGCCCACTGAAATTTTCCAAATGCTCAGCCAAATAATCATTCAATTTTTTGGTATCAAACCCATGCTTTTCTGAGACTGGCATGGTGCCAGCAAATAGGTCACTAGTATTATGATCAGTCAATTAATTCTCCCTACTGATGTATTTTTTAATTTAAAGATCTTCCGCCGTCAACCCTAATAATTTGACCAGTCATATATTTATTTTCAACTAAATGAAATACTGTAGAAGATATATCCTCTGCGCTTCCAATCCTTCCTAAAGGAATATTCATAAGAATTTTTTCATCTGGATCAGGATTTTGCTCTGGCCAAAGTATAGCTCCTGGGGCAACTCCGTTTACCCTAATCTCTGGTGCAAGTTTCCTGGCTAATGATTTAGTTATGGTTTCTAATCCTCCTTTAGCAATTGAATAAATTGGAAACTTTTCCATTCCTCTAATTACCATTGCATCAGTGATATT
>CACFKX010000022.1:0-13255 GCA_902566955.1 uncultured SAR86 cluster bacterium
AGACAGAGTCCTTGTAAAGCGTAGTGATGAAGAAGAAACTACTGCCGGAGGAATCGTTTTACCAGGAAGTGCTGCTGAAAAGCCATCTCAAGGAGAAGTTTTAGCAGTTGGCCCTGGAAGGGTTCTTGATTCGGGTGAAACTCAAGAAGTAAGCGTTAAAGTTGGAGACGTTATTGTTTTTGGGCAATATGCTGGAAGCAATACTGTCAAAGTCGATGGTGAAGAGCTTTTAATCTTAAGTGAAAGCGATATTCTTGGCACCATTTCTTAATATTATTATTTAAAAGAGGTAAAAATGGCTAAAGATGTAAAATTTAGTGATTCAGCAAGAAGCAAAATGCTTGAAGGAGTAAATATTTTAGCAAATGCTGTAAAAGTAACTTTAGGTCCAAAAGGAAGAAACGTAGTTTTAGATAAATCATTTGGTGCACCAACTGTAACTAAAGATGGTGTTTCAGTTGCCAAAGAAGTCGAGTTAGAAGATAAATTCGAAAACATGGGAGCTCAAATGGTGAAAGAAGTTGCTAGTCAAACTTCAGATGCTGCCGGTGATGGAACAACCACTGCTACAGTTTTAGCTCAGTCTATCGTTAATGAAGGACTTAAGTCTGTTGCTGCTGGTTTTAATCCAATGGATTTAAAAAGAGGCATAGATAAAGCAGTTGCCCAAGCAGTTGAAAGCGTCCAGAAAATGTCTCAACCATGTGAAGAGAGTAATGCAATTGCTCAAGTAGGAACAATTTCAGCTAACAGCGATGAAGAAGTTGGGAACATTATTGCTGAAGCTATGGAAAAAGTTGGTAAAGAGGGTGTTATCACTGTAGAAGAGGCAAGCGGTATAGAAAATGAACTAGAAGTGGTTGAAGGTATGCAATTTGATAGAGGATATCTCTCACCTTACTTCATTAATAATCAAGAAAAGATGATCACAGAACTTGAAGATCCAGCTATTCTTCTTCATGACAAAAAAATTTCAAACATTAGAGATTTGCTACCTTTATTAGAAGGCGTTGCAAAAGCAGGTAGATCTCTTCTCGTTATTGCTGAAGACATTGAAGGCGAAGCTTTAGCAACATTAGTTGTTAATAACATGAGAGGTGTGGTTAAGGTGGCTGCGTGTAAGGCTCCAGGTTTTGGGGACAGAAGAAAAGCTATGCTAGAAGATATAGCTATTCTTACCGGAGGAACAGTGATATCTGAAGAAGTAGGTCTTGAATTAGAGAATGCTACTCTTGAGTCTCTAGGTACCGCTAAAAAGGTTGTTCTATCAAAAGAGAATACTACTGTAATTGATGGAGCAGGTTCGCAAGATAATATTTCTGGAAGAGTAAACCAAATAAGAGCACAAATAGAGGAAACTACATCTGATTATGATAGAGAAAAACTTCAAGAAAGAGTTGCAAAACTTGCTGGTGGTGTCGCTGTTATAAAAGTTGGTGCTGGCTCTGAAATGGAAATGAAAGAGAAGAAAGCGAGAGTTGAGGACGCTCTTCATTCCACTAGAGCTGCAGTTGAAGAAGGAGTAGTTCCAGGCGGTGGAGTTGCATTGATAAGAGCTCTACAAGGATGCGCTAAATTGAAAGGTGATAATGAAGATCAAAACATTGGCATTTCTATTGCTCTTAAAGCCATGGAAGCTCCCATAAGGCAGATAGTTTCAAATGCTGGTGAGGAATCCTCAGTCATCGTTGATAAAATAAAATCTGAAGAAGGTAATTATGGATTTAATGCTGCTTCTGGCGATTTTGGCGACATGATTGCAATGGGGATTCTAGATCCTGCAAAAGTTACTAGGACCGCTTTACAAGCTGCAGGATCTGTAGCTGGTTTGATGATTACAACTGAAGCAATGATTTCAGAAATTCCACAAGAGGCACCAGCCATGCCAGCAGGCATGCCTCCAGGAATGGGCGGAATGGATGGAATGATGTAATCCTTAAGCTTTTAAAAAAAAGGGGCTCATGGTATGCCCCTTTTTTTTTGAAAATAGAAGATTCGTTTTATAATAAGTATTAATAGGAGGCACACAGATGGAAGAAACATTTATTTATAGCGTTTTAGTTAGATGGGGACATGTCCTTTTTGGAATTGCTTGGATAGGTCTACTTTATTATTTTAATTTTGTTCAAACAGAATATGTAAAGGTTGCGGATCCTGATGCTAAGTCTGACGTTATGAAAAAATTAGCACCTAATGCTTTATGGTGGTTTAGATGGGCTGCCTTCTTTACTTTTGTTACCGGAGTGATCCTCTTATATTACCTTCAAGTTTTAGCTACAACAGAGATTGTTCTTGGTTCAATAATGGGAACCTTAATGATGCTTAATGTGTGGGGCATTATTTGGAGAAATCAAAAAATTGTCATTGGTCTCAAAGAAGGTGATGCGGTTGCTGCTGGTGCAAAAGCGGGTTTAGCTTCTAGAACAAACACTTTATTTTCACTACCAATGCTCTATTTCATGATTTCTTCAGCACACAGTCCTGTTAAATCTTACTTTATGGGAACGCCCGCCACAGGAACAGATCCAGGATATCTTGGCCTGGATTTTTTAATTATTTGTGCATTAATCGCTTTAATTGAGTTAAATGCAATATATGGAAAGATGTATCCTGTGATTGCATCGGTTAGAGGAGTGATTACTTCAAGCCTCGTTTTAACTGTAGTTTTCTCAGGCTTAGCTTTCTATATCTAGTCTTCTGAGCCTTCCTCTTCAGTTGATTTAAATAGCCTAGCTATTTTTATCATATTATTTCTGACGAGAACGGTTTCAATAATGACATTTTGAATAGTGATACTTACATTGGCTTCAGGGATAGTTTCTATCTGCTCAAGAATAAGTCCATTAAGAGTTCTTGGTCCGTTAAGAGGTAAATCACATTGTAACTTTCTGTTAATCTCCCTAATTGGAACACTTGCATCAATTAAAAAAGACCCATCTCTTTGTTCCATTATTTCAAACTTTGAATCATCGTTATTTTTGGCTAATTCTCCAACAATTTCTCCCAAAATATCTTCTAAAGAAAGCAAACCTTTCACAGAGCCATATTCATCTATAACAATTCCAACTCTTTTTCTCTCTTTTTGAAAATTAAATAATTGCTGACTTAATGAAGTATTTTCGGGAATGAAATAAGCATCTTCTGACGCTTCAACCAAGTTATCCAAATCTTTATGATCCTGAGATAGAAAGTTTGTAATTCCATATAGATCAAGCATTCCTCTTAAGTCATCTAGGTTCTGGTCGAAAATTGGTAGAAAATCAACTTGATTTTTTTGAAGTTGTTCTAGAATTTCATTGAAGTCATCGCTCAAATCGATGCCAATAATCTCAGATCTTTGAGTCATGACTTCTTCTATAGAAATTTTATCTAACTCCAGAATGCTTAAGAGCATATCTTGATATCTTGTTGGAATTAAATCTCCTGATGTTTCCAATATAGCTTTCAGCTCTTCTGGAGACACATCCTCTCCGTCATTCTCAGTTCTATTGATCCCCAAAAACCTTAGCAAGAAATTAGAAAAATAATTTATAACTGAAACCAATGGAAAAAGAACTTTCTGCAAAATTTTTAGCGGAAAGGAAGAAAAAAATGCTAAAGGTTCAGGTTTTATTGCAGAAAAAGTTTTTGGAGTAACCTCTGAAAATATTAAAATCACTATCGTAAGAAGAATTGACCCAATCAGAACTCCCACATCTCCATAAAGTTTCATAAACAATATAGTTGTCAGAGCAGACGCAAGAATATTTACAAAATTATTACCTATAAGGATTATGCCCAGCAATCTGTCAGGCCTTCTTAATAATTTTTCTATTCTTATAGCTGCTCTGTTTTTTTCTTTTGCTAGATATTTCAAGCGGTATCTATTAATTGCCATCATGCTAGTTTCTGAGCCAGAAAAGAAAGCAGATAAGATAAGTAAGAGAAAAATACTAGCCAAGAGAAGCCAGATAGGAAGATCGTTCAATATTTAATGTGAGTAGTTAATAATTTCTAAATTATAGAATGTTTTTCTTGAATAGATAAATATTTAACTTAGAATAGCGTTCTTATTTTTTAGCAAATGGTAACAATTAGATTATCCAGAAGTGGGGCAAAGAAAAAGCCGTTCTATCATTTCACAGTTACTGACTCTAGGAGACCTAGAGACAGTGGTTACATTGAAAGATTAGGTTTTTTTAACCCCTTTGCAACAGGACAAGAAATTCGTCTTAAAATTGATCACGAAAGACTTGAATATTGGCTTAGCAAAGGTGCTCAAACTTCGAATAAAGTTACTAGTCTCGTTAAAGAGTCAAAAATGGCTCCTGACCAGCTTTCAAAACTTCAAGAAAAAAAGGAGTTAAAAAAGGCTAAGAGGATTGCAAAAAAATCAGAACAACATAAAATTGACAGTCCGTCAGATGTATCAAGTGATGAAGGGTCAGAAGTTGAAGTCGCTGATGGAGAAAATTCAAATAAAATGGAAATAAATATGGAAAACGATAAAAATATTGTTGAAGAAGGCATCGAAGGAGTAGGCGAAACTGCAAAAGAGGCTATTGAAGGCGCTGCTGAAGTTGCTGGAGAAGGTGTAGAAGCTGTAGTGGAAACTGCAGAAGCAGTAGCTGAAGGCGCTGTAGACACTGCTAAAGAAGTTGTTGAGGCAGTCGGTGAAACTGTAGAAGCTGCTGTGGACGGTGTTGCAGAAGTTGGTAGCGAAGTTGCTGAAGCTGCTGGTGAAATTGCTGATGCTGTCATGGATGGTGATGTTAAAGGTGCAGTCAAAGAGGTAGCTGAAGGCGTAACTGAAGTAGCTGGTGCTGCTGTTGATGCTGTTACTGATACTGCCTCAGAGGTAGTTGAAGGTACTGCAGAAGTAGTTGGTGAAGCTGCAGAAACTGTAGTTGATACTGCAAAAGAAGTTGTTGAAGGCGCTAGTGAAGTTGTTGAAGAAGCTGTCGAAGCTGTAAGCGAAACTGTAGAAGCAGCTGTAGAAGGCGTATCAAATGTTGTTGATTCTATTAAAGATGCAATAACAGGCGAAGACGACGACAAGTAATATTTATCTTTCTCTATAAAATAAAATGGGGTTTACTGACGAAGTAAACCTCATTTTAATTGGAAGACTTGGAAAACCTGTAGGTCTGAAAGGTCATTTCAATTTGATAGCTCACTCAGATAATCCCTCAGGTTTTTCAAAATATAAAGAATTTTTTATAGATCTAAACGGTATCCATAAACTAACTTTAAGCAAAATCTCTAAATCTGGAAAAAAAACTCTAATTAAGTTTGATTCCATTAACTCAATTTCCGAAGCAGAAAAATATAAAAATCTGGATCTATTTATTGATGAAGATAATCTACCTGATCTTCCAGATGGAGAATATTATTGGAAAGATCTGATTGGGAAAAAGGTGATAAGTTCTAACAAGAGCTTTTATGGACAAGTTAAAGAAATAATGCCTACAGGAGCTAATGATGTTCTTGTTTGTGAGATTAATGATAAGGAGGTTTTAATTCCTTTGATAATTGGTAAGTTTGTGATTGAAATTGGTGAACACATAATAGTGGATTGGGAAATTGACTAAAAAATATGCTTTTATTTCTGTCTTCCCAGAAATGTATGTTCCATTCTTGCAATCTGGGATCGTAAAAAAAGCTTCAGATTCAGGATTAATTCGAATTAAATGTTTTAATCCTAGAGATTTTTTAAATGGTAGAGACAGAATAGACGATAAAGTCTATGGGGGAGGGCCAGGAATGGTATTTAAATCTGAACCGATGCAAAAATGTATTAAACACACAAAAGATACTTTTTCCGGCTCGTCAAAGGTAATCCATTTATCAGCATCTGGAGATACCTTAACAGCTCAGACAGCTAGGGAGCTTTCTAAAGAAGATTCACTAATATTTTTATCATCGCGATACGAAGGTCTGGATCAGCGCGTTATAGACGCAGAAGTTGATAAGGAGATTAGCATCGGAGATTATGTATTAACGGGAGGTGAAATTCCTTCTATGGCTCTCTTGGAAGCCATCATCAGATTTATTAATGGCGTGGTTGGCGATGAAGAATCTGTGAAGAATGATTCCTTTGAGGGTGCTCTTTTGGAACATCCTCAATACACCCGACCAGAAAAAAATGAACTTGGAAAAGTCCCTGAAATCCTATTATCAGGAAATCATGACCAAATTGAAAAATGGAAGAGAAAACATTCACTTGGTAAGACTTTTTTAAGAAGACAAGACCTGATCAGACAACATGATCTTAACCGGCAAGATATCGACCTAATTAAAGAATTTCTTAGTGACCTTGGCTACGAATCTGATAGAATTGCCGAGCTTTTAAGCATAATTAATAATGAAAACTAGAAAATCAGTACAGATAGTCGAAAACGCTCAATTAAAAGAGGACTTGCCTGAATTCAATCAGGGAGATACCGTTCTAGTGCAAGTCATTGTTAAAGAAGGTTCAAGGGAGAGAACACAGCCTTTTGAAGGAGTTGTGATTGGTAGAAAAAATAGGGGTTTAAACTCATCATTTACTGTGAGAAAAATATCAAGCGGTATTGGTGTTGAAAGGACTTTTCAACTGCATAGTCCTTTGATTAAGTCCATTGAATTGAAAAGAAAGGGGAAAGTTAGACAGTCAAAACTTTACTACCTTAGAGAAAGATCTGGAAGGTCAGCAAGAATTCAAGAAAAAATCTAATCTCTCGTTCTCATGGGAGAAAATAGTTTACAAATAGAAAGTTTTATAGATTCCTTATGGATCGAAAAAGGACTATCTAAAAATTCATTGGACTCCTACTCAAGAGATCTAAATCTTTTTTTGAAATATTTGGATAAATCAAAAATTGTATTAAGCGATGTCACAAGAGCAGAGATCATGGAATTTATGTCTTTTAGGCTTTCAAAAGGCTTATCGGCCAAAACCGTATCAAGAAATTTGTCTGTTATAAAAGCTTTTTTTGGTTATCTTGAATCAAGAAATTTAATTCAAAGTAATCCTACAAAAGATATAGAAAGTCCAAAATTACCCAGAAAACTGCCTAATACGTTAACTGAGCAACAAATTAATGATCTTCTTGATGCTCCTGACGAAAAGACAAACTTAGGTTTTAGAGATAAAACAATGATTGAAGCTTTATATTCTTGCGGCATGCGCGTGTCGGAACTTCTTAATCTTAAGTTGAGTGATATAAATTTTAATCAAGGGGTAATTAGAATTCTTGGAAAGGGTTCTAAAGAAAGAATAGTGCCAATAGGGGAGGAGCTTATAAGCCTATTAAAAAAATATATTGAGCAAATAAGACCTGAGTTACTTAAAAATGTTACAGAGGATCATTTATTTTTAAATTCTCGTGGAGCAGGAATTACGAGACAAGGATTTTGGTTGAGAATAAAGGAATATTGCATGAAGGCAAACATTGATTCATCAAAAATTTCACCTCATACTTTACGACATGCTTTTGCGACTCACTTGCTGAATAATGGAGCCGACTTGAGGGTTGTCCAACTTTTACTTGGCCACGCAAGTCTCAATACAACCCAAATCTATACAGAAGTGGCAAACGAAAGACTTAAATCTATTCATAAAACTCATCATCCAAGAGGTTAAATGAGATATTTTTTTACTACTGCATTTATTTTTTTTAGTCTTGTTTTAGGTTCCCAAGATAATAGGTTTCTTGATTCTCTGAAGTCTATTTTGCCTGCTAGTTTTGAAATTGAATCGGTTTCTGTATCCCCTCAAGAAGGTTTTTATGAGGTTAAATTAAGCGATGGTTCTTTACTCTATATATCAAATGATGGAAAAAGTATTTTCTACGGTGATCTTCTAAGGATCACTGATGAAGGCATTTTAAACCTTAGCGATGAGTCAAAAGCTAAGGCAAGGTTAGAAAAAATTGAGGAACTAGATAAAACTACTTTGATTACATTTAAGGCTAGAAATCCTCTTCATCAAATATATGTATTTACTGATGTAGATTGTGGTTATTGCAGAAAATTTCACAGTCAAATTCAATCGTACAATGAACTTGGAATCCAGGTAAATTATCTAGCTTTTCCAAGGCAAGGTCTTGCTTCGGAAGCTGGTCAAAAAATTATATCTGCATGGTGTTCAACTGAAAAAAACAAATCTTTGACCTTGTTAAAGCAAGGTGAGGACATTGAAATGATAAATTGTCTCAATAATCCAGTGGAATCCCACTATATTTTAGGGCGCAGTATGGGCGTCCAAGGGACCCCTGCAATTCTTAAAGAAGATGGAAGTATCATTCCAGGATTTATTGAACCAGATAGGCTCATAAAATTACTGAATTAAAATGGATAAAGATTTTTCTAGAATAGAACGTCTACCTCGATATGTTTTTGAGGAGATAAATCAATTAAAAATTCAAGCTCGTCACGATGGGAAAGACATTATTGATTTTGGCATGGGAAATCCTGATCAAGCTACTCCTGATTTTATAGTTAATAAACTTACTGAGACAGTCAATAAAAAAGAAACTCATCGCTATTCTCAATCGAGAGGAATTCCAAGGTTAAGGAAGGCCATCTCAGATTGGTACGACAGAAAATATAATATCTCTATTGATCCAGAAAATGAGGCAATCGTTACAATGGGATCTAAAGAAGGTCTTGGACATTTAGCTCTTGCAACGATGGATAAAGGAGACGTCATCCTAGTCCCGAATCCATCTTATCCCATTCATCCTTTTGGGTTTATCATTGCAGGAGCAGATATAAGACATGTTCCTATCGGTCCAGGCATTGATTTTTTTAATCAACTTGAAGAAGCAATTGCTAATACATTTCCTAAGCCAAGAATGCTTGTTTTAAATTTTCCATCGAACCCAACTACTGAGTGTGTTGATATAGATTTTTTTGAGCAGGTTGTTGAGATTGCCAAGAAAAATGAAATTTGGGTTATTCATGATTTAGCCTATGCAGATTTATGTTTTGACGATTATAAAGCTCCTTCCTTTTTAGAAGTAAAAGGAGCAAAAGATATTGGAGTAGAGTTTTTTACACTATCTAAAAGTTACAATATGCCAGGATGGAGAGTTGGTTTTTGTTGTGGAAACAAAGATCTTATCGGCGCTCTATCTAGAGTTAAATCATATTATGACTATGGATTATTTACCCCAATTCAGGTTGCATCAATTGTTGCTCTTAATGAAGGAGATCAAGAAGTTAATAACATTAGAGATATGTATAAAGAAAGAAGGGATGTCTTATGTGATGGATTAAATAAAATTGGCTGGGAGGTTGAGAAACCAAAAGCAACTATGTTCGTTTGGGCTAAAATTCCAGATAAATTTAAAATGAAATCTATTGAATTTTCTAAGTTATTACTTAATGAATGTGACGTAGCAGTTTCGCCAGGAATTGGTTTTGGGCAGTATGGAGATAGCTATGTCAGATTTTCTTTAATCGAGAATAGACAAAGAATAAATCAAGCAGTTAAAGGCATAAAAAAAATATTCTAATGGTCCAGCAAGAGATAAAAATTGCTTTATGCGGCGCAGGAAACGTCGGAGGAGCAGTATTGGAATTATTAACGGTAAATGCTGATTTCTATAAGAAAATGTTTGATACAGACTTTTTAGTAACCGATGTAGTGACAAAAAGCGGCAAATTAAGAGGATACAAGGGTAAGTTCAATGGAAATATTCACACCGATTTTGAATCTATTAACAAGAATGATTCCATTGATGTTGTCATCGAGGTTATCGGTGGAATAGACGATGCATATAAGGTCGCAAAACAAGCTCTTGAATCTAAAAAAGACTTCATAACTGCTAACAAAGCAATGATATCTTTGCATGGAGATGAGCTATTTACATTAGCTGAAGAAAATAATTTATTCATTGGATTTGAGGCTTCTGTTGCTGGAGGAATTCCAATTATTAGGTCACTTTCTTCAAAAGCAAGAATTGAAAATATTTCTTGGTTTGCAGGAATTCTTAACGGAACAAGCAACTATATACTATCCAAAATGGAATCAGACGGTATTGAGTTGGAGGAAGGTGTAAAGCAAGCCCAAGAACTTGGTTTCGCTGAAGCAGATCCAACATTAGATCTCAACGGCACTGATGCAGCTCAGAAAGGAAAAGTATTATCGTACCTTGCTTTCGGTTCAAAATTAGATAGTTCCATTGAATTAGATATTGAAGGAATAGATATAGTTGAGAGTATAGACTTCAAGTTTGCTTTAGAGCTTGGGTATTCAATCAAACCTTTATCAATAGGATCTTATGAAAAAAATAGACTTATTTTGAAATCATTTCCTGCGTTAATTCAACAATCTTCAATACTATCTAAAGTAAATGAAGAAATGAATGCAATAGAAGTTTTTACTAAAGATTCAGGCTCTAAGCTTTTTTACGGTCCGGGAGCCGGACCAAAACCTACTGCATCCTCAATATTATCTGACCTTTTTGACATGTCTCAGAATAATAAGGTTCATTATAGTAAATTCGGTAAGGGATTAATGGAGATTTCCAACAATACTTTTTCTTGTCAGAGATACTTAAGATTGGAAGTAAATGATAGTCCGGGAGTAATGGCCAAAATATCATCTTTCATTGCAAAGCAAAACTTAAGTATCGAGTCTGTGATTCAGAAGGAAGATTTTTCACAAAATGGTCTTATTCCTATAGTAATTGTCCTCAATGAATGTAATGAAATTGAATTAGAAGAACTTCTAAATAGCTTTTCTAATGAGAAGGACATTTTCAAAAAGATTGTTCATCTTAGAATTTTTAATCCAAATAAATGAAATACGTAAGTACAAGAGGTAAAGCTAAAGAAGCTTCCTTTGAGAGTGTTTTAGCTTCAGGTACAGCTTCTGACGGAGGGTTATTTGTTCCATCTGTAATTCCTAAGCTTGAAAGCGCAGTCATAGATAATATGAAAAATTTGTCCTATACAGAAATAGCACAGATTGTTATCAAGCCGTTCATCGGTGATTTTCTACAAAAAGATGAATTACAAAAGATAATTTCAGATGCATACAAAAATTTTGAAACAAATGATGTGGTTCAAATTAAAGATTACGAATTTGGACATGTTTTAGAATTATTCCATGGCCCAACACTCGCATTTAAAGATGTTGCCATGCAACTTTTAGGCAGGTTTCTGAACGCAGCCTCAGAGAAGTTAGGAAAAAAAATAGTGATCTTAGGAGCAACAAGCGGCGATACTGGATCTGCAGCCATCGCAGCATGTCAAAACTTTGAAAATTTACACTCCTTTATATTTTTTCCTGATGGAAAAATATCTGAAGTCCAACGAAAACAAATGACAACCTGGAATAAAGATAATGTCGAAGCGGTCTCTGTAACTGGAAATTTCGATGATTGCCAAGACTTTGTAAAAAAAATGTTTGCAGATTCTGCAGAAAATAATGACACTCTCTTTGCGTCCATTAACTCGATAAATTGGACTAGAATTCTTGCTCAAACAGTATATTTCTTTTATTTAAGTTCAAGGATTGATAAAAAAGAAATTAATGTTTCAATCCCATCTGGAAACTTTGGTCATGCATACGCTGGTTGGTATGCAAAAAAGATGGGTCTTAACCTTAATAAGATAAACATTGCTACAAATAGAAATAATGTTCTTGATATCTTTTTCAAAAATAATATTTATAGAAAACTGAATACAATGGAATCATTAGCTCCAAGTATGGATATTTCATCTGCTAGTAATTTTGAGAGATTGGTGTTTGATTCGATGGAAGGAAACGGAATCGAGACACAAAAATTAATGAAACAATTTAAGAAAGATGGCTTTTCTATCGCTAATAACCTTTATAAAGATCTCTGTAATGTTTTTGAAAGTCATACGGTTGCTGATGAAGAAATTCTTTATGAAATTGAACTTCTTTATGAAATGACGGGGGATATTTTTGATCCTCATACTGCAATTGGGATTAAAAATATTCGTGAAGGAGGCACTGAAAATTATGTCTGTTTTGCGACAGCTCACCCTTCAAAGTTTATTGATACCATAAAAAAGGTCATACCTAATTTTTCCGATACTCCTAAACGACTGCAAAAATTCTTAGATTCAGAAGAAAAATATGAAACCATGAATTACAATTTCTCAGATTTGAAAGAATTCATATTTAATAAGATTTAAAGATGCAAGAGATTTCATTAAAAGATCGTTTAATAGCTGCAAAAAACTCTCTTGATGAGTTAAGGGGGTATCTTTGACTTAGCGGATAAAGAGTCAAAATTAAAAGAGATTAATCTAGCACTTGAAAATCCTGAAGTTTGGCAAGATCAAGAAAAAGCTAAAATACTTAATAAAGAAAAATCTTTCTTAGAGAAAATAATAACCCTCTATTCAGAATTATCTTCCAATGTTAATGATCTAATTGAATTGGAGGCAATTTCTAGTGATTCTGAGATTAAGGATTTATCTAACGAAGTAGTTAATCTTGAATCGCATTTAAAGGAATTGGAATTTCAAAGAATGTTCTCAAATAAGATGGATCCTAATGATGCTTTTCTTGATATTCAGGCAGGATCAGGAGGGACTGAGGCGCAAGATTGGGCAGAGATGTTGATGAGAATGTATCTTAGGTGGGGTGAAGATAAAAAATTTACAGTAGAAGTTATAGAGGTTTCTCCAGGTGATGTCGCTGGAATTAAAAGCGCTACAATAAAATATTCAGGTAATTATGCCTACGGTTGGCTAAGAACAGAGACCGGAGTTCATAGACTTGTAAGAAAATCACCTTTTGATTCAGGAAACAGAAGGCATACTTCATTTGCATCAATTTTCGTTTCTCCAGAAATAGATGAAGATATTGAAGTAGATTTAAATCCTGCAGATATAAGAGTCGACACTTATCGTGCAAGTGGGGCTGGAGGGCAGCACGTTAATAAGACTGATTCTGCAGTTAGATTGACGCATGAGCCAACCGGCATTGTAGTCCAATGTCAAAGTGGCAGATCCCAACATAGAAATAAAGAAGAAGCCATGAAACAATTAAGAGCAAGGCTTTATGAGTTGGAACTGAATAAAAAGGAGCAGGAATTGCAGAGCCTAGAAGATTCAAAATCTGATATTGGCTGGGGAAGTCAAATAAGGTCATATGTTTTAGATTCGTCTAGAATTAAAGATCTAAGAACTGGAGTAGAAACTTCTAACTGCAACTCAGTCCTGGATGGCGATATCAACTTATTTATTGAGGCTAGTTTAAAAGAGGGCATTTAATTGAAAGAGCAAGACGAAAATAATTTATTTGAAG
>CACFKX010000023.1:0-12137 GCA_902566955.1 uncultured SAR86 cluster bacterium
TATATCAAAGAGGAAGTAATTAACAATAAATTTTGATGTATCCTCCTCAAGGCTTATGAATCCTGCTACGACGTAATCAATATCTAAAGTTTTCCAGTCGTTGTAAAAAAAATCTTCTGGAGATGACGGAAAGGCTATTAGATCGCTGTTGGCAATTATTTCAAACTCTCCAAACAAAGATAAATTATCTGATATTTGATCAGTCAATAAATAAGATATTGATTGATCATCATAAAGAAAAGGAACAATAGCAATCCTTGGAGGCTCTTCTGTTCCCCTACTGATTTCAATAGTTATATTTGAAAAAATAGATAACGAAAAGATAAAGATAGAAATAAAAAATACTTTAAGGCTCATATTAATTTGAAGAAAATTGTAGGTTAAATTCTCTAAAATTTTTCTCAAAATCATTTCTTGAGATATTTTTTATAAAGTCAAAAGAGCTTATCCTATCAAGAGCTATCCTAATAGATCTATCGAAAACCTCATTGCCGCTTTTATTCTGAATTTCATAGTTAACAACCTCACCAGAAGGAGCAATTGAGATGAGAACTATAACGAATAAATCTTCAGGAAGATTTTTAGGTTTTTGCCACAAAAATTCATACTCTGATCTGATTTTAGCTGCTATTTTTAACACTTCTGACTGAGTAGATATTTGTTCAACTCTATCTCTATCTTTTTCAAGATTAGAAAAAAAAGAATTCACATCAGACTCAAATTCATTTTTTGAGTTGGCATCTTCTGAAAAAGAGGATGAAGTGGTTTTAACATTTTTAGATGAAGATTTTTTTGGTTTAGGCTTTATTTTTTCTTCAAAGATTAGATTAACGGGCAGCTGAATGATCTTTTCTTCTGAATAATCATTGAAATTAATGTTGAAAAAGAAGCTGAATAAAAATGCATGCAAAAAGAAAGAGCAAAAAAAACCCGCTATTAAATTAATCATTGTTGACAGGGTCAGAAATTAAATTGATTGATATTGGATCAAGATTCTGAATAACTGCTAAAAGTTTTAAGACATTGTCATATTCGACATCTTTATCTCCCCTAATATAAACATTCAAATTGTTATTAATCTTGAATATGTCTTCCAAGACAGGTTTCAAAGTATCAATGGAAAATGATTTATTTTTATAGGATTCAAATTCTATAAAAAATTGCCCTTTCTTATCGATTGATAAAGTAAGTTCTTCTAATTCACTCTCCTCAAGCACAGATGCAGTTGTTTCAGGTAAATCAATTTTTATTCCTTGAACTAACAGAGGTGCAGTTACCATAAAAACTACGAGCAAAACGAGCATCACATCAACATAAGGAACCACATTTATTTCATTGATTTGACTTCTATCTGATTTTCTCATTTACCTTGCCAAAAGATTTTGGAATTCTTCAATGAAGCTCTCGTATCGATTCAAGATAGTATTGATTCTTTTCACAAAAAAGTTGTAGGCGATTAAAGCTGGAATAGCAGCAAACAAACCTAGTGCTGTGGCAATTAAGGCTTCTGATATTCCCGGCGCAACCACAGAAAGTGTTGCCTGCGATGTCTGAGCCAAACCTCTAAATGAATTCATTATTCCCCAAACAGTTCCAAATAAGCCAATATAGGGGCTTGCCGAGGCAACAGTTGATAGGAATGAAATTCTTGATTCTAAAAGATCCTCTTGTCGCATCAAAGAAACTTTTGATACACGTTTAAATCTAGCAGTTAAGTCATCCTTTTGTAGCTCCTGACTATCTTGAGCTATTGAGTCTTCATAAATCTCATAAAAAATTGATTCTATTCCAACGAGACCTTCTTTAGCTTTTAGGTCATCGTAAATATCTTTCAATGATTCTCCTGACCAAAAAAATTGTTCAAAAAGAAAAAATTCTTTTAAAGCATTATTTGTGACTATCCATTTTTCTACTATTATCACCCAAGAGCCAATTGAGGCCAGCAGAAGAATTCCTATTACTAATTGAACAACTATGCTTGCATTTAGAATTAAGGAATAAATTGAAAAATAATCAGTCATTGTTTTGCACCAAAGATTTCATTTTAACTCTTAATTCCTCTGGAATTTTAGCAGGAGCATTCCTTTTTAGAGAAATACAGCCACAGTAAACCTTTCCTTTACAAAGAACTTGCTCCTCGTCATTTTTGAGGTTGGCTGATTGGGTGAATGTAAAAGAAACATTTTTTGAAGAGGATAAAATCGTTTCTATTACAATCTCATCGTCAAGCTTTGCAGGATAAAAATACTCAATTTCTTGTTTCTTAACGACAAACGCAATATCTTCTTTTAATAATTCTTCTTGTCGATAGCCAATTTTTCTCAAACATTCGGCGCGCGCTCTTTCAAAAAAATTTAGATATTTGGAATGATAAACAATTCCTTGTGCGTCTGTATCTTCATAATATATTCGAAGAGGTAACTTGTGCATTTAACTAATACTGAAAGTCTTTCAGTTTGTTGTTGTGATTTTCTAAATCTTCAGAAAATTCAGTTTTTATCAATATAATAAAGTCCTCAAAAGATAGATCACAAGTTACTTTTTCATTGAAACTGAAATTTTCATTTAAAATTGACAATGGTACTCTTACCTTTATTGGCCTTCTATCAAATTTATAAATTAGAGCAGGAATTTTATCCCTCCCAGATGCTGATACTACTTGTTCCCACCAAGAATCCATTGGCTCATTGCCAGAACCATACCTTTTGCATTCCAAGTACCATCTTCCAAGAATTAAATCAGGTAGATGTTTTTCCCTAGTTTGTTCAAGGATTCTCTTAAGTTGATGCTTCAATTCAAGTCTTGTGGTTAATTCATTAGCAATTTCTCTTTCAAAAGAGGCACCTTTGTTTCTTGAATTAGTCATCTATGTTACTGATGCCTCACTTAGTCCGGCATTTGTATAAACATTTTGGACATCGTCTAAGTCCTCAAGAGAATCAATTAGCCTGATGACTTTTTCTGAATCTTCATCTCCTAACTCTACAGAATTAGATGGAAGCATCGTGATCTCAGCATTTTCAATCCCAGCATTAGACTGCTCCAAAATTTCTTTTATATTTAAAAAATTATCAGGTGTACAAATCACCGTAACAATCTCGCCTTGCGATTCAATTTCCTCAATATCATAGTCAATGACGAGTTCGAGAGTGTCATCTTCTGATAAACCTGAAATGGAGATTATTCCCTTAGATTCAAATTGATAGGCAACCGAACCATCCGTACCGAGGCTTCCGCCAGCTTTTGTAAAAGCATGTCTTACCTCTGCAACGGTTCTATTCCTGTTATCTGTCATTGCATCGATTAATATCGCTACACCATTAGGGCCATAGCCTTCATATTTTATTTCTTCCAGATTATCAGCTTCTGAATTTCCAGCTCCCCTTGCAATCGCTCTATCAATAGTATCCTTAGGCATGTTGGCTCCTAAAGCTTTATCTAGAGCTAACCTAAGTCTGGGGTTATCTGCTGCAATTGGGCCTCCTAGCCTTGATGCAACTGTCAGTTCTCTAATAAATTTGGAGAAGATTTTTTGTTTTTTCTCATCTTGGCGACCTTTTCTATGCTTAATATTTGCCCACTTGGAATGACCAGCCATCTTAATCTCCGTCAGAATCGGTTAATGAAATACCTAGCTCTTCAAGCTGTTCAGAATCCACTCTAGTAGGGGCATCCGTCAATAAACATAAAGCTGACTGCGTTTTAGGAAAGGGAATCACTGATCTAATAGAATCTGCTCCCATCATGAGCATTACTAGTCGATCTAAACCAAAAGCTATACCGCCATGAGGAGGAAATCCATAATTCAAAGCATCAAGAAAAAAACCAAACTTATTTTGTGCCTCGTTTTCAGAAATACCCAACACTTCCAGAACTTTTGCCTGCTCAGAAGATTTATGAATTCTTATCGATCCACCTCCAACTTCAGTCCCATTTATAACAAGGTCATATGCATTGGCTTCTACTGCTCCAGGATCGGCCTCGAGGTGTTCTATTGAGCCCTTGAAGCTGGTAAAGGGGTGATGAGCAGGAGAAAGATCTCCTCCAATAGATTCTTCAAATAGAGGCCAATTTGTTATCCAAACCGGTTTCCAAGACTCTTCTATTAAATCAAAATCTTCAGCTATTTTGTTTCTTAGTGCTCCCATCGAATCAGAAACAATTTTTTTATGCCCAGCTCCAAAGAAAACAGTATCTCCATCTTTTACGTCTAGAAATTTGAATAAAGAATCAATTTCTTTTTGAGATAAAAATTTTAAAATTGGCGACTGCAATCCATCATTCCCTTTTGATAAATCATTTACCTTGATATAAGCCAAACCTTTTGCTCCAAACTTTCCAACAAATTCTGTATAAGAATCAATTTTACTTCTTGTAAGTTCTGAAGAAATTTTTAGAGCCACAACTCGACTATTTAGATCATTAGCAGGACTAGAAAAGACCTTGAAATCAGATTCTAGAAAGATTTCCTTTACTTCTTTTAATTCTAAGTTGATCCTTAGATCAGGTTTATCGCTCCCAAACCTTTCTATGGCCTCTGAGTAAGTCATTTTTGGAAATTTAGGCAGCTTTATGTCGAGTAACTTCTTAAAAACGAACTTAATTAATTTTTCGGATAGATTGATGATCTCATCTTCATCGGTAAATGCCTTTTCTATATCGAGCTGAGTGAATTCAGGCTGTCTATCTGCCCGTGTATCTTCGTCCCTAAAGCATCGTACAATTTGATAATACTTCTCAAATCCAGAAGCCATTAAAAGTTGCTTAAATAATTGAGGTGACTGTGGCAAGGCGTAAAAGCTGCCGCGTGAAATTCTACTTGGAACAAGAAAGTCTCTAGCTCCTTCTGGAGTTGCTTTAGTCATCATTGGAGTTTCAATATCTAGAAATCCTTCTTTGTCCATAAACTCTCTTATCGAAGATGAAACTTTTGATCTTGCTCTAATGTTATTTTGCATTTCAGATCGTCTAAGATCTAAAAATCTATATTTTAATCTTACCTCCTCTCCTGCTGAAGAATAGTCATCAAGCTGAAATGGCAGAGGATCTGATTCTGATAAAATTTCAAATGAAGAAACTAGTAATTCAACTTCTCCTGTAGGTATTTGTTTATTAATAGTTCCATCAGGTCTTCTTCTAATTTTTCCATCCACTGATAGCACAAATTCTGACCTACATCTTTCAGCCATAGAGAAGAACTCTTTATTTTCAGGCTCTATAACTACCTGGGTTATGCCTGTTTCATCTCTTAAATCTATAAAAATTACACCACCATGATCTCTTACGCTATCAATCCAACCCCTAAGTCGTGTTGGCTCTTCAACGTTGGCAAGATTTACATGACCGCAACTAGAATATTTCATGTACTAATCGACCTTTTTTGATTTTTTTGTAGATTCTTTTTTTTCAGGTTTAGCCATCTTTTCCTTAGGCTCAGATTGTACAAGGTTTTTCTTTGAACCTGTCTTAAAATCAGTTTCATACCAACCTTTACCGCTTAGTCTGAAAGATGGTGCTGAAATTACTTTTTTCGCCTCTGATTTCTCTGAACAATCACAATAAACAACTTCTTTGGAAGAAATAGGCAAAATCTTTTCAAATTTTTTGTTGCACTTTGTGCATTGAAACTCATAAATTGGCATTTTTTTTATTTATAGAAGGTATAGTTACTATTTTAAATGAAAACCAGCTCATATCACTATAAAACGTTAAAAGACTCTCCATCTGACGCTGAGTTAATAAGTCATAAACTCATGCTCAGATCTTCAATGATTAAGTTAAATGCATCAGGTATCTATACTTGGTTACCATTAGGATTAAGATCTCTTAAAAAGGTCGAGAACATAGTCAGAAAAAATATGGACGAAGCAGGAGCCCAAGAAATACTAATGCCTATGGTTCAACCCTCTGATTTATGGGAGGAATCCAAGAGATTGTCGGAATATGGTCCAGAATTACTGAGATTTGTAGACAGAAATGATAGAAGTTTTGTATTGGGGCCAACTCATGAAGAAATAATTACAGATATTGCTAGAAAAACCTTGAACAGCCCTAAAGATCTTCCTGCTAACTATTATCAGATTCAAACAAAGTTTAGAGATGAAATTAGACCAAGATTTGGAGTAATGCGTTCACGTGAGTTTCTTATGAAAGATGCCTATTCATTTGATATTGATGAGAAAGGCATGAAAGAAAGTTACGGTTTGATGAGAGATGCATATCAAAATATATTCAATGCAATAGGGTTTGATTACAGAATAGTTTCAGCTGATTCTGGAGCAATTGGTGGATCTGCATCAGAAGAATTTCATGTATTAGCGGACTCAGGAGAAGATAAAATAATTTTTAGTGAAGATGAATTATTTGCAAGTAATCTCGAGTTATTTGAAGAGAAATCTGATCAAGAAATCATTGATCAACTTCATAAAAAAGATGGGAAAAAATATTCAATTAAAAAAGGAATTGAAGTTGGTCATATATTTCAACTGGGTGATAAATACAGCAAATCATTATCTCTTTCTATTCAGACTAGTGAAGGAAATATAAATCCTTTAATGGGTTGTTATGGAATTGGCATATCAAGAATTATTGCTGCTTCGATAGAACAAAATTATGATGAGGATGGAATTATCTTTCCAAGATCAATTTCACCATTTGAAGCAATAATAATTATCATTGGTGATGATAAAAATCATCTCAGTGAAGCTGAATCTCTTCAAGACGACCTAACCAAAATCGGAATGGATTCGATAATAGATGATAGAAATGAATCACCAGGAAAGAAATTCAAGGATGCAGACCTTACCGGCATTCCATTCCAATTAATTGTTAGTGAAAAAAACCAGAAAGAAAACCTTCTCGAGCTAAAGATTAGATCTGAGGGAACTTCGCTCAAAGAAAATAAACAGAATATTTTATCTAAGCTGAAGCCTTAATGGCATCGAATAGTTTTTTTTCTATTTCTTGAGATATTTTTTGATTGGCATCTAAAAATTCACAGGCGTTTGACTTACCTTGGCCAATTTTTTCTCCTTCGTAGGAATACCAAGCTCCGGCTTTTTCAATTATTTTCTTGTCAGCAGCCATATCGACAAGTTCGCCTGTTCTATTGATCCCTTTGTTATAAATTATTTGGAATTCAGCTTGCCTAAATGGAGGTGAAACTTTATTTTTTACTACTTTTACTCGTGTTTCATTTCCGGTTACTTCATCTCCATCCTTAACAGTTCCAATTCTTCGAATATCCAGTCTCACAGAGGAATAAAACTTAAGCGCATTTCCTCCAGTTGTTGTTTCTGGGTTACCAAACATAACTCCGATTTTCATTCTGATTTGATTGATAAAAATAACCAAAGTATTTGATTTTTGTATGCTTCCAGTTATTTTTCTCAATGCCTGAGACATTAATCTAGCTTGCAGGCCGACATGATGATCGCCCATATCCCCTTCGATTTCAGCTCTTGGAACAAGGGCAGCAACAGAATCAATTACTAGCACATCAACACTTTCTGACTTAACCATAATATCTGCTACTTCAAGAGCTTGCTCTCCTGTATCAGGCTGAGATAAAAGTAAATCATCAACATTTACTCCAATTTTTTCGGCATAAGATGGGTCCAGTGCATGTTCTGCATCAATGAATGCTGCGGTTCCACCTGCTTTTTGACACTCAGCGATAATTTGAAGGGTTAAAGTTGTTTTCCCAGAAGATTCAGGCCCAAAAATTTCAACCACTCTTCCTTTTGGTAGACCGCCAATTCCGAGAGCAACATCAAGACCTAATGAACCAGTTGAAATAGAAGGTATATTCTGAACCTCTCTGTCTCCCATCCTCATTATTGTTCCAGGGCCAAATTGAGTCTCAATTTGACTAAGAGCGGACTGTAGAGATTTTTCTTTATCTTTTGTTTGAGATTCCTTTGAAGATTTAGCCATGATTACACCTGTATATTTATACAGTATTTAATAATACTTTGAAGAATTAATCAATATTTTTTAAAAAATTAATTGTGTCTTTTATTGCTGTTTCTGCAGACTGAGCTCTTACTTGATTTCTATCTCCTTCAAAGAAGTGTTGTTTAGATAAAATTTCATCATTATTCCCGATGCTGATACAAACGGTCCCTACAGGCTTAGACTTAGATCCACCTGTTGGGCCTGCAACTCCACTTATGGCTATTGCAATATCAGCAAGGTCATATTTTAGAACTCCCTTTACCATTTCATCTGTGACCTTCGTATCAACGGCTCCAAATTCCTTAAGTGTTTGTTTATTCACTCCGAGAAATTTAATTTTTGCGATATTTGAATAGGTAACAAATCCTTGGCTTACCCACTTTGAGCTTCCAGGAACTGATATCAAGCTTGAGCCCAGTAGGCCTCCTGTACATGACTCTGCAAATGATATAAATAATTGATTCTTTAATAGAATTTTTCCAAGTTCAGTAGCATTTTTACCTAGGTTGTCATCCATGAAACAAATTATAATGATTTATGACTTTCGTTGTCGGGAAAGACTGTATAAATTGTAAGCATACAACTTGTGTGCAGGTTTGCCCTGTCGATTGTTTTTATGAAGGCAAAAACATTCTTGTTATAGATCCAGAGGAATGCATCGATTGTGGGTTATGTGAACCAGAATGTCCTGTTGATGCTATTTTTGCTGAGGACGAAGTTCCTGCAGATCAATTAGATTTTATTGAAATTAACGAAAAATATTCAAAAATCTGGCCCAATATCACCGAAGCTAAAGATCCTATGCCAGATTACAAAGATTGGGAAAAAAGAGAAGATAAAATAAGTTATTTAGAATTAGATTAGTTATAGTAAAAAATTATTAAAAATATTTAAGTTTTTCTAGTTTTTGTCACACAATTGCCATAATATAGTCACTAATAAGAGACATTATGGGAAAAATATTATTATTATTGATGTTCGTTGCAGGGCTTGTATCCTCTAACGATAACCTCAATCTATTTGAAAATACTCAAAAATTATCAAATATTTCATCTGTTGATGCTCCTAAGGTAGAGGAACTTGATCAAAGAAAATTGAGAATAATGTGTGAAGGTAAAATGGCTGCATGCTTTAGGGCAGATCAGCCTAGTACTATTTTTATAGATAAAACACTTCCTAAAGAAATTAAGTCATTAACCTTAGTGGGTATTTATGCAGATTATCTTCAATTTTCTAAATACAACTCAATTAAAGACCTAAGAAGTTGTGATATTCAAAAAGAATTTATTCAAGATTTAGATAATTTAAAACTTGCAGCTTATTTTGAAAAAGGAAGTTGCTCAAAGTTCATTTAATTAATAGATTTTTATAAGGGGATGAAGGGGTGGATTTAATCCACTCCTTCTAACATCGGAACAAACAAAACATTCTCAACCAATTCTTCTTCAAACCCATCTTTAGAGATTCTTTTTACAGTCATTAATTTTTGATTTTCTTGATCCCCCACTGGGCATACTAGCTTTGCTCCTATGTTTAGTTGTTGTTTTAATTTTTTTGGAACTAAAGGAGCAGCTGCAGCACAAAGAATTCCGTCAAATTTTTTTTCAATTTTCCAACCTTCATATCCATCGCCATATTTAATTTCAAAGTTATTGATATTAAGTTTTTTTAAATTCTTTTTTGCAACAGCGCATAACTGTTCTATTCTTTCTATAGCAAAAACCTTTCGACAAATTTTAGATAAGACGGCTGTCTGATATCCACAACCTGCACCTATTTCTAATACCTCTCCAAGCGGTCTATCTACAAAAGCAGTCTCTGATATAAGTAATTCTGTCATTCTTGCGACAATAAATGGTTGAGAGATAGTTTGCTTGTGTCCAATAGGTAGTGACATATCTTCATATGCTTGTGCATCAAAAACACCGTCAAGAAACTCATGTCGCGGGATTTCCAACATTGCTTGTAATACTCGAACATCGGATATACCTTTCTCGGAAAGGACTTTGACTAATTTTTCTATTTTATTGGTTATCAATTGTTCAGTTTTTTAGTCCAAGAGCGAGCAATATCATTGTTATCATGAGAGTAAAGAATTGGCGTAAGAGCTGAAATAGATATGTTTCCTTTCTCCAAACTTTTCCTGTCCTCTGAAATATTATTTTCATCTATTTCAAGAGATGGAACAGTAAATTCCACCTCAGGGTTATTGTTATCTGAGTAATTTGGAATGTTTACATTAAGGATGCATTGTGAATTAAATTCTAACTGATCAACTTTTCCAATGATTTCCTCTGATATTTTTACTTGATGACTGTAGTCATTAAGTTCAAACGAATTAGCAGATAAAGCTATAGAAGGATATTTTAAATTTCTGCCTTCAAGGGCTGCTCCAACAGTCCCTGAAAATAAGATATCTGTTCCAAGATTTGGCCCTGGGTTTATTCCTGAGATAACCAAATCAGGAGTAAATGGACAATAGAAATTTATGGCGTATTTCACGCAATCTACTGGAGTGCCATTTAAACTGTGAATTCCATTCCCATGATTTTGAAAAGATGGCTGATCCCAAACAGTAATTGCCGATCCTTTTCCGCTCATATTTTCTTTTGGTGCTAAAAAAAATACTTCGTATTTATCTTTTAAAGATTCGTACAACTGCACAATTCCCGGTGCTTCAAAGCCATCATCATTTGTAAGGAGAATTTTCATTTCTTTTGAATTAATGCTGAACAGTAACAGGCTATTCCTTCTCTGTTTCCAATTGCTCCTAACTTATCGGTAGTAGTTGATTTAATTGACAAAAACTCTTCATTCAAATTCATAAGCTTTGATAGGTTAGATAAAATTTTTTCTCTATATTTGGAAATTCTTGGAACTTCACCTACATAGGTAATATCCAAATTTACAATTTGATAAGATCCTTTACTGATTAGATTTAAAACTTGATTTAAAAGGACCGAGCTAGATATATTCTCTGTTGACTCATCTTCTGTGAAGACCGTTCCTAAATCTCCCATGCTGGCTGCTCCAAGTAAGGCATCGCAGATTGAATGAAGAATAATATCGCCGTCAGAGTGGGCTATGATTGAATAACCACAATCAATATCAACCCCTCCAAGGATCATAGAATTGCCTTTTTGGATTTGATGATAGTCAACACCAAATCCGATCCTGAGATCAGATGTCATAGTCTACCGATTTCTTTTAGTATCTTTGTTGCAACTTCAAAATCTTCTTTCCTGGTAACTTTAAAATTTGATTTTGAACAAGGAACTGCGTGAATTTGACCTTTTAAATAATTACTCACTGATGATACCTCATCAGAAAAAATCTTTTCTTCTGCTATTGCCGATTCAATAGAGCTATAAACATCTATCATTCTGAAGACTTGTGGAGTTGATGAAAGCCAAATTTTGTTTCTTTCCAATGATTCTTTAACAGTACCGTTCGTAACTACATTTACGCTCTCTACTGGCTGATAAGCTAAAAAAGCACCATCTCCTTCATTTTTTATTTCTTCTTCCGCTTTAGAGAGTAATAGGTTTAATTCTGCTTCAATTAAACAAGGTCTTGCAGCATCATGAATGGCAATAAGTTCGTTTTTGTCTTCAGTTTCAAGCAGGCACTTTAAGCCAAGATGAACGGACTCCATTCTTGATGTTCCTCCGTCGCAAGTGATTATTTTTTCACTCTTAGATATGGCAAGACTGTCCCAAATTTCGTCTTCTTCCTGTAGCACTACACAAATTTTTTGGCATTTTTCATCTCTAAGAAATGGCTCTATAGAATATTCTATTAAACATTTAGCTCCAATCTTTTGAAACTGCTTCGCCATGTTTTGTTGCGCTCTGCTGCCCATTCCTGCGGCAGGTATTAATGCTAAGTATTCTTCCATTATTATTTAAATTCTACTAATTGCTCTCCCTTTTTTATTAAACCCCTTTCAGATCTAGCTAAGCCAATAATTGCTTCATCTTCATCTGAAAAAGATGCTATTTCAACTTCAAGGATACTGTTCTCTAATTCTAGAATCTCTATTGAACTCTTCAGGAGAGTAATTTCGCTTTTTACTTTTTCAATATTAGAAGAAGAATAACTTCCTAGCGTTATTTTGTAAAAATTATTGAAAGTCAAAATTGAGAAAAAAATAAAAAAGCTCAACAACAATAATTTTTTTG
>CACFKX010000024.1:0-11692 GCA_902566955.1 uncultured SAR86 cluster bacterium
AAAAAACTGATCAGGGTAGGGGAGTAAAAATTGCCAAGAGTCGATTTACTGTTCTAAGTGGAGAACTAGCAAAATTACACAGAGTAATTGGACAATTTATGATCGATACACATACTAACCTTCATGGGTATGAGGAATTATATGTCCCTTATATCGTAAATAAGACTTCATTGATTGGCACAGGACAACTTCCTAAATTTGAAGAAGATTTATTTAAACTAACCGAAAGTTCCGATCTTTATTTAGCACCAACAGCAGAAGTGCCAGTTACTAATCTCCACAGAGATGAAAAAATAAATTTAGAGAAATTACCAATTAAATATGTTTGTCATTCACCGTGTTTTCGAAGTGAGGCTGGCAGTTATGGCAAAGATACAAAAGGTCTAATCAGACAACATCAATTTGATAAAGTTGAGCTCGTGAAGATTTGTCATCCAGATAAGTCAGAAGATGAACATGGAAAATTAATTGAGGAAGCAAGTAAAATTTTAGAATTACTTGAGTTGCCTTTCAGGAAAGTAATGCTCTCCTCGGGAGATACGGGATTTTCTGCTTCCAAAACTGTTGACCTTGAAGTTTGGTTTCCAAGTCAAAACACTTATAGAGAAATTTCTTCCTGCTCTAATTTTACTGATTTTCAATCAAGAAGAGCTAATTTGAAGTTTAAATCCGATCAAGGTAATGAGTATTGTCATACACTAAATGGATCTGGCCTTGCTATAGGGAGAACCCTTGCTGCAATACTTGAAAATTATCAAACAGAAGACGGAAATTTTATATATCCAGAAGTTCTAAAAAAGTATATTTTATATAAATAAAAAATTGAACTAATAAATTTTCTAAGTTGTAACATAGCTAAATAAGAAAATATTCTACAATCTTAAAAATATTAAAGGAGTAAACATGATTCCCCAAAAGTTTTTAAAGTATTTTACTTTGATCTTTTTAAGTAGTTTCCTTTTTTCTATAGAAACTACTTCAGATTTCAGAGGAAAAGTCACTGACAATTTTGGCAACTCTCTTCAGGGAGCTAATGTCACTATTACAAATGTCGGCACCAATATTAGTTCATCGACCACTACTAATGAGACAGGAAATTTTATTATTTCTAATTTATCTGTTGGTGGCCCTTACACAATCCTAATTACATCAAGTGTAGGTTCTCAAAGATACGAAGACGTATTCTTAAATCTTGGTCAAACTTTAGCTTTAAACGTAACTCTAAGAGATTTTGAACAACTTGTTGTTACTGGCGCTCAGGTTTCTCAGGCTCAAGTTGCTATTGGTCCCAATACTATTTTTAATGAAATTGATTTGGATGCAACTCCTTCAATTGAAAGAGACATTAAAGAAGTTCTTCTTGCAGATCCTAGATTTACCATAAATCCAGATAATAGAAGAGCATTATCCTGTAACGGCTCTCATCCAAGATTAAACGGTTTTACTCTCGATGGAGTAGCTCTTACGGATGGATTTGGTTTAAACAGCAATGGATACCCAACTACCAGGATGCCATTCTCATATGATGCTGTTCAACAAGTGGCAGTAGAATTTGCTCCGTTTGATGTCCAATACGGTAATTTTCAAGCCTGTGCAATTAACGCTGTTACAAAATCTGGAACGAATGAAATCTCTGGTAATGCATTTTATGAATATGCTGGAGATGAATTGGCTGGTAATAAATACGGAGATAATACTTTTACTCCTGTTCCTTATGAGGAATCAAAAGTAGGTTTCACCTTAGGTGGGCCAATGATTCAAGATAAAGCTTTCTTTTTCTTGGCTGTAGAAAGATATGATCAAGTAGATACCAGCCCGTATGGACCGCTTGGATCAGGAGCGCCTAACGAACAAGAATTCATTTCTATGTCTATGTATAACGAGATAATTGACATAATGAAAACTAAATATAATTTTGATCCAGGAGGTATTCCAACTGCCCTTGATAGTTATGATAATTCTTTGTTAATTAAATTTGACGTTGAGATTGATGAAAATAATTCAATGTCGCTAGGTTACACATACAACGATGGTTTTTACAACTCTCCATCTGATACAGCACCAAGAGAATTTGAATTTGACAAGCATTTTTATGAAAGAGGTTATGAGCTACACAATATAAATTTCAAACTTGAATCTGTTTTTAACAATAGTGTTAATGGAGAATTTAGATTTGGTTGGAAACAAGTCAATAACAGACAACTTGGAAAAGGTGGTGTCTTTGGTGACTTCCAAATTGAAGAAGTACTTAACCCTGATACAGGTGTAGAAGGAGAAGTATATCTTGGGGGCACAGACGATTCTCGACAAAATAATGACTTAAACTATACGACTATTACAGCTGGATACATTGTAGATCAACTGGTTGGTAATCACTTAATCACCTATGGTTTTGAATACCAAACTACAAACATCTACAACTTATACATGCCAGAGTCAATTAATGGAGAATGGGATTTTAAAACCATTGCTGACTTAGAAGCAGGTATAACAGACCAAGTTCACTTTAGAAATACTCCTTCACTTGTTGATAGTGCTGGTGCAGCTGATTGGGATAACGGCATAGCAACTCTTTATATTCAAGATGAGATTCAAGTAAGAGACGATTTAGAAATAGTTGTAGGAATTAGATACGATCAGTTTATCGTTGATGCTGCTCCACTCCCTGCTGAAAATGCAACGTTTAAATCTGCTTACGGATATTCCAACACTATTACTCATGATGGAGCAGGTGCATTAGTAGCAAGATTCGGTTTTAATTGGGATGCTGATGAAAACACTACTCTATATGGTGGATATGGTGGTTTCTCTGGAGGTAATCCAAACATTTGGTATTCAAACATGGTACAAAATGATGGAACAACAATTATTTCTGTTAATACAAGAGATATAGATAATGTTTTTACTGAGCCTATGTGTAGTTCAGATACTGGTTTACCCTCAGATCTTGGACCTGGTTATGCTGTTCCTTGTTCTTTAGTTCAGGAGGTTCAAAGTGGAACATCTAATACGGATACCAATTCAACCGACCCAGATTATGAACAACCTATTGTGCACAGAGTTGCATTAGGACTTACGTCAAGTTTTGGAGTTGAAGATCTTCAATTTAATGTTGATTTCCAATATTCTGAAGCAAGCAAGCCTGCTTACATAAAAAATATAAACATTAGTCCAACTGGAGATTCTGATTTCTTAGGAGTTCCTTACTATAATTGTGCAAGCGGTAATGCAAGAGATTCTTTTAGTTGTTTTGGTCCATATGACTTTCAACTTACTAATTCTGATTTGACACCTCTATCAAGAACATTCTCAACGTCTGTGAAAAAATATTGGAGAGATCAAGACGTATCTTTCTCTCTTGCATATGCAAAAATTTATTCAGAGGATGTTTCTGCAATGACATCATTTGTAGCTTTTTCTAACTACGGAAGTCCTGCAAGTAACAATTGGAACAACCCACCGGTTGCAAGATCAGACTACGCTCAACCTGAAAGGGTAACGGCGTCTATTTCATACACTCCTGTTACCATCGAAGGAGGTTATAGAACAAAATTTTCTGTATACCTAAGACATTTTGAAGCAAAACCGTTTTCATTGATTTATGACGGTGAAGTTCATGGAAAAGCCCCTGGTTTCTTTGATTTAAATCCTATCTATGTGCCTATAAATGCTAATGATCCAAATGTTGTATTTGATGGAATTTCACCAGCTGATTTTTTTGCAATTACGGATGCTGCTGGATGTGCCAGAGGTAAAATTTGTCCTAGAAATGCAGCTGATGGTCCTTGGACGACTATAGTCGATGTCAAATTAGCTCAAGAGTTCCCTGGATTTAGACCTGATCATGAAGCTGAACTTTATATGGTAATTAAAAACTTTATGAATTTATTAGACCCTCAATACGGTGAATTTAGTATCTCCGGTTGGCCCAGAAAACAAAAGGTAGCTAGATTGTCTGAAATTGACGATCAAGGAAGATATGTCTACGATAGATTATATTCTCCAAGTTTTGCTGAAGTTTTATCACAGCAGTCAACTTATCAAGTCAAATTTGGTTTTTACTATAGATTCTAAGAGAAAAAACTACAAAAACGCCGCTTTTGCGGCGTTTTTTGTACTCTGAAGATTTGATAAGGTGAGACAAGCATTATTTTGTTGTACCGCTACATGAGAGAAATAATTGGCTACATTACCAGAATATTGGATATCCTCTGTTTCCATATAACAACCTATAAAAGCACCCAAATAAGTATCTCCAGCACCATTTAATGATCTTACTTTTGTAGCTATTGCCTCGGATACATATTCAACACCTTTGTGAAGAATCAGCGAACCTGAACTGCCTTTGGTAATAATGTATAACTTATTATTGTTTCTAGATGCAGAAATCAGACTAGAATTCATGGCCTGTTCTAGATATTTCATCTCATCTTCATTCCCAGCAATAATTTTTATTTGGTCGGAATATTTTTTAATAAAATCCATGTGTTTTTTCATAACGCTTATATCTGAAAGGCTCAAAATCAAGCCTTTATTTGAAGCTAAAAGATGACTGATTGTTTTTTTGTTGATAATTGAGTTAAGAGAATAAAGATCTGAAAAAATATAATCAAAATGCTCCGTTTCAGTAAAATTAGCCAAAGTAAGTTGACTGCTTGCTCCAGGACAAGCTGCCATTGTTCTTTCTTTGTCGGGAGTTAAAAATATTAAGCAGCAACCTGTGTTTTGAGGATCAACATTTAAGAAGGTCTTTATTGGGTAAGTATTCATAATATCTATCAGAAATTTTGAATTATTATCTTTGCCAACCGAGCCCAAAAAAAGGTTATTTATTTCGAAGATAGATGAAGTAGCTGCGGTAGTAAAAATTGACCCACCAAGGTATTGATCATTGATTTGAGATTTGTATTTAGAAAGGTAAAAAGTTAATTCATCTGAATTAATTTCAATAGCTCTCCCTTTTTGAATCGGTATCTCAGATAGTTGCTTGTTTGATATGGATATTTCAATATCTACTAAAACATTTCCAACATTCAAGATTGAAACATTTTTGTTGCTATAATCTTCGGACATTATGATTTCAAATAAAGAAAGTATTCCTCATCTAGATTTTGACTTATTCAGTAAGGATAAAACATCTCTCGCAAAAGATACCATAAATGCATTTCATGATTATGGTTTTTGTGTATTTTTTAATCATACTATTGATAAAGATTTAATTACGAATTGTTTAAGCATGTATCAGGAGTTTTTTAATTATCCTGATAATGTAAAAGAGTCATTTATAGTTCCAGACATTGGAGGTGCTAGAGGTTTTACTAAATTCAAAACTGAAACGGCCAAAAATTATGATTCCCCAGATTTGAAGGAATTTTGGCATGTCGGGAGAGATAATTTAGATAACCTAAAAAATATATGGATCGACGACTTAAAAAACCATAAAAAACTTTCTTTAGATTTATATAATCAGTTTGATTCATTAGGTCGAGATATTATGGAGCTCATAGGAATTGGCTTAGGTTTAGAAAATAATTTTTTTAATGAGATCATTGAAAACGGTAATAGCATTATGAGGGTAATCAATTACCCAAAAATTGAAAATTTTAATACTGATTCTTTAAGAGCTTCTCCTCATGAGGATATTAACTTCATAACTCTTCTAATTGGTGGGCATCAACCTGGACTTGAAGTTCTTAATGGAGATAAGTGGCTCAAAGCAGATTTCTCAAGGGATGAAATAGTGGTTAACGTAGGAGATATGCTGCAAAGATATACTAATAAATATCTTGTCTCAGCAACTCACAGAGTAACAAATGGAGAAGAGATGAATACTCAAAGAATATCTATCCCATTTTTTCTTCATCCAAGATCCGATTTTCTAATAAAACCCCTTGAATCTTTACTTGGCAGTCATAATTACTATCCAGACCCGATAACAGCTGACGATTACTTAAATCAAAGATTGGCTGAGATTAAATTGAAATAAAAATGATTATTCAATCACTTATAGGAATTGTTGCATTAATTTTGATTGCTATTCCGCTTAGTGAATCTATACAAAAAATAAAAGTTAAATTCATAATTTATGCTTTATTAATTCAAATATCTTTAGCCTTTATCCTTCTGGAAATCCCTTTCATATCTTCTTTTTTTGATGTGATGAGTATGGCTGTAGAGTCGTTAAGATTATCAGCAATAGAGGGAAGCTCTTTTGTTTTTGGTTATTTGGGAGGAGGGGATGCACCATTTGAAGTTTCGAATAATCAAAATTTACCAATCTTCGCATTTACTTTTTTGCCAATGTTGATTTTCTTATCAGCTCTTTCTGCTTTGTTGTGGCACTGGAAAATATTACCTTTTCTGATAAAGCTTTTAGCAAAATTATTTGAGAAACCTCTAGATGCAAAAGGACCTATTGGGCTAGCTGCTACGGCTAATATATTTTTAGGACAATTAGAGGCTCCTTTATTGATTAAGCCTTATTTGAATAAAATGAATCAGAGGGATTTGCTTATTATTATGACTGTCGGTATGTCGACCATTGCTGGAAGCGTTATGGTTTTATACATCACTTGGTTAGATGATAAATTTACTGGTGTTATTGGACATTTTTTAACTGCATCCATTTTATCCGTTCCTGCAGCAATAATGTTTTCGAACATATTGATACCTTCTGCACAAACTGAATTAAAAACTGACAAAGAAGATTTAAAGATGTATGAGAGTTCAATGGATGCAATTAGCGTTGGTACAAAAGATGGATTAAATATGTTCCTATCTGTGATTGCCTCTCTTATAGTTTTTTTAAGCTTAGTAGCTTTGGCAGATTTTATTTTAGGTATTTTTCCAAACGTATATGGCGAGCCTATATCTCTTCAAAGGATAGCAGCTTTTATTTTTTCTCCTATTGCATGGTTAATGGGAATACCTTTTGCTGAAATTATTCCTGCTGGAAACCTTCTTGGTACAAAAACAATTTTTAACGAACTAATTGCTTTCAATGATTTGAGAGATTTAGATACAAATGTATTAAGCGAAAGAAGTCAGTTAATTATGCTTTACGGAATCTGTGGTTTTGCAAATATATCTAGTGTTGGAATTCTTCTTGGAGGTCTTTCAGCAATTTGTCCAGAGATTAGAGGCACGTTATTAAAAATTGCTTTCAGAGCACTTTTTGCTGCTACACTTGCCTCTTGCTTAACCGGAACAGTAGTCAGTCTCTTTATATAAATTATGGAAATCTTATTTGAGTATCTAATCTTCTTATTAAAAGCACTTACAGTAGCCGCAGCTATCGTTATACCGATTTTAATTGTTATTAGTTCTATAAAATCTAGTTCTGGTTCTTCTTCTGGAGGGTTGCGTGTTAAAAATCTTTCAACTAAATACGCTAATACTGCTGATGACTTAAAACTTTCAGTTTTATCAGCTAAAGAGAGAAAAGTTTTAGAAAAAAACATAAAAAAAGAAAATAAGAACAAAAAAAAGGAAAAGGTATCTAGAAAGCATATTTTCGTTTTAAATTTCAATGGTGACATTGAGGCATCTCAAGTCGAAGAGTTAAGAGAAGAAATATCATCAATCCTTAATGCAGATACCAAATGCCAGGAAGTGGTATTGAACTTAGAAAGTGGAGGAGGGACAGTTATAGGATATGGACTTGCAGCTGCTCAATTATCTCGTCTTAAAGATTCAAAAATTAAATTGACTGTTTGTATTGACAAGGTTGCTGCATCAGGCGGTTATATGATGGCATGTATCGCAGATAAAATAATTGCTTCTCCATTCGCACTTATTGGTTCTATTGGAGTTATAGGAGCTGTTCCAAATTTTAATAAATTACTTAAGAAAAATAATATTGAATACGAAATGCATACCGCCGGTGAGTACAAAAGAACAATAACTATGTTTGGAGAAAATACAGACGAAGGTAGAGAAAAATTTAAAGATGACTTGGCAAATATTCATGAGCTATTCAAAAAACATGTCGCTAAATATCGTCCAACCTTGGATGTTAATAAAGTTGCTACCGGAGAAGTTTGGCAGGGTATTGAGGCTATTGATGTTGGTTTAGTTGATAAAATTCAGACTAGTGATTCTTACTTAATCGAGCAAAATAAGAAATTTGATATTTTTGAAGTTTCTTTCAAACCTAAAAAAAATATGCAGGATAGATTTTCTAGATTCTTAAGTTTTTCTATTACCAGGACTATTAATAAGATTTTTGAAAATTTTTCAAAACAAAAATTTATGTAATTAGAGAAAATTGTTTTTCTAATTCACTTAAAGCTTCCTTTAATTCCGAGTTGGTTTTCGACCTAGAAAATAGGTATTTATCTGGCCTTATCAACAAGTAGTTAGCATCCTTGAAATAATTTTTAAGTTTAGGATGATTTACCATTAGAACTTTAATGTTCATTTTTTTTAAAATTAAATCTATTTCTTTTGTTAATTTTTTTTTGGAAATCAATCCAAAATCCCATCCAAAATATCCATCGCTATCTTTTTTAGAACCATCTAAATTAAATCTGCAAAATGGAGTTGCGATAAGTCCATCAGTTGGATCTCCATAATATCCATTTGTTAAATGAGGGAAAACTTCTCCATAGCCAGTATTAGAGGGAACATATTTTTCTCCCTTTTCTCTGTAAGAATATTGCTCCATCATTTCACCAATTATTTTAGCTTGTTGAATAGTCCAATTTGCATGAGGTTCTCTTTCTAGTTGATAAGTTTCAAGAAGGGACTCACTAGCCTTGCCTTTTATTACTAAAAAAATTTTCCAGGCTAAATTAAATGCATCTCTTATACCTGTTCCCATTCCAGCACCAAGGAATGGAGGCATTTGATGTGCAGCATCACCCGCAATAAATATATTTTTATCTCTCCATTTATCTGCAATACAGGCATGAAATTTATAAACCACAGCTCTTTCTATTTTGCTGTTATTTCTATTTATCCATGGAGATAAAAGTTCCCATACTTTCTTTCTTGTGAAATCTTTTTCAGATTCTCCTTTTAGAAGCTTAAATTCAAATCTTTCATGATTTCTTCTGCCAGGAACATACGTCTTTAATCGATTAGGATCACATATTTGCTGCACTTCATCTTTAGAAATACTTAATTTTTTTGTTGTATGAGCATCGATAACAATCCAATCTTGATCAAAACCAAAATCAATCAACCTTGCTTTAATGTGTTTTCTAACAAAACTATTTGCACCATCACAACCAATAAGATATTTACAATAAATTGATGAATAATCTCTACAATTCCTAATATTTAATCTTATGGGATTTGTGTTCTCAACATTCAATAATTCAGTATTTTCTAAAATTTTTAACTTTTTGAATTTTCTATTGTTTGTTCTAATTATGGTCTCGAGTTCTGGTTGATAAAAAAGAAGAGTAGGAGGCCACCCTAAAATATCTTCTTTGGGAACATTAATCGTTGAATAAGGATTGAACTCTGAATCTGTAAAATGAACTCTGCAGACTTTTCTGGAATTAGAAATAATTTTAGATGCAATATTAAGAAAATTAAATGTTCTTAGTTGCTCAGAATCAGTGTTGATTGCTCTAGCGGTTGGACTAACTCCCTCATTTTTTTCTATAACAACTACACTGAGCCCAAGCGAAGATAGTAAGCCAGATAAAGTTGCACCTACTGGACCGTAACCAATAATTCCAATATCAAAAATTTTGTCGGACATTTAAAATATTTTAGAATAAAAAGATGATTAAAGTTATAGATGTTGCATACCCTATTTTGCAAGTACCAAGTTTAAATAAGCAGGAAGCATTTCTTAAAGATTTTGGATTAGTTACTACAAAAAAGACTAATACTGAACTTTACATGCAAGGTTTGGGTCCACATAAATTTATACACAAGACAACAAAAGGAAAAAAGAAATTTATTGGTTCTGCTTTTTATGCAAAATCGATAAACGACTTAAATAAATTATCTAAATCAGAAGATTTCAGTGAAGTAAAAAAATTAAAATCTCCTGGAGGCGGTTTTGTGGTTGAAGCCCTCGATCCAGATGGCTTAAAAGTTGAAGTGATATATGGCATGAAAACGAAAAAGTTTAATAAGAAAGATCTCATTGCAGAACCATTTAATTCTGGTGGAATTGGAAAAGAAACTAGCCCAAGAAAAAGAAGATGACAATCCTCCTGAATTAGAAGAACTTCCTTTAATAGTGATCGCAGTCGATGAGTTAGCTGACCTAATGATGGTAGTTGGAAAAAAAGTAGAACATCTAATTGCACGCCTTGCTCAAAAAGCCAGAGCAGCAGGTATTCACATGCTTCTAGCAACACAAAGACCCTCTGTCGATGTAATTACCGGTTTAATCAAGGCAAATATTTCAGCAAGGATGGCTTTTAATGTTGCCTCTTCGATGGATTCAAGGGTTGTATTAGATCAAGTAGGTGCTGAACAACTGCTTGGAAAAGGAGATATGCTCTATATAGGTTCAGGAACATCCATTCCTTTAAGAGTTCATGGTGCGTATGTTGGCGAGGAAGAAATTATCAGAGTAGTGGAGGATTGGAAACACAGACAAACTGTAAGTTATTTAGAAGAAGTCACTAAGTCTCCAGAATCTTCTGAAGGACCAAATGGAGAATCCGATGAAGAGAAAGATGAGTTTTATGACCAAGCAGTTGCATTTGTTATAGATTCTAGAAGAGCATCTATATCAGCTGTTCAAAGAAAATTTAGAATAGGTTACAACAGAGCAGCAAGATTAATAGAAACGATGGAAAGTGCAGGAATCGTCAGTGAAATGAACTCCAATGGGAACAGAGAAGTTTTATCTCAAAAAGTTGAACTTGATTAAATCATCCATATTTTTATTTTTAATTTTGAATTCTTTCAGTTTAATAGCCTGCGATATTTCAAAAATTCAATTTTTTTTGGATCAAAATATAACTTTCCAAGTAAAGTATGAACAGAATTTTAATGATTCATCTGATCTTATTGTAGGCAATATTTACAGAGATTATGCAAAGATAAAGGTCTCATCTTCAGTGCCTAAAGAGGAATTAATAATCAATAAGAATAAGATTTTTAGGCATGATCTTGAAATGGATCAATTAATAATAGAAGAGACAGGTGAATTTACAAATCAATCGCCAGCATTTTTATTGTTTAATAAGCCAAATTTAATTTGCGATTTTTTTTCTAAAGCAAATTGCTCTGATGGATCTTGTCTATATTCAGATCCGTTAGATAACTTTTACCTTAAAAATATAAAGATTGATTTTGAAAATAAAAAAATAAAAAAAATAATTTACGAAGATCTATTTGAAAGAATATCAATTATCAATTTATTTAAATACGAACAATTAGATAAAAAGGTATCATTTGAACCAAAAGTTTCAGACGAAACAGAAAAAATATTTCTTAATTAAGCATGCTAGATAAAAAACTTTTAATCCAATCACCGGAAGTTGTTAAAAAAAATCTATCCTCTAGAGGTTACGTTCTCAATATTGATCAATGGAATAAGCTCGAGGAGGAAAGAAAAATAGCTCAGGTCAATCTGGAAACTAATCAGGAAAGTTTAAATAAATTATCAAAAGAAATTTCTTCGTCTAAGGACGATGACAATTTAAAAGATCAGGCTTCATCTTTATCCGCACTTGTAAAACAAGACAAGGAAATACTTCAGACAATCAAACATAAT
>CACFKX010000025.1:0-11196 GCA_902566955.1 uncultured SAR86 cluster bacterium
TAGAGACAAGGTTAAAAACGGAGAGAATCCTATGACCTTTAAAAAGAAACTTGCCACAGAAATTGTTGAAAGGTTCTATGATAAAAAATCATCAGAGAATGCTGAGATAGCATTCACAAATGTTTTTAGTAACAAGTTAGAACCTATTGAAGTCCCTATTTTTGAAATAAATGAAACTTCAAGCATATCAATCGTTGAACTTCTAACTCATGAGGATTTAGGTAATGAATTTATTCAAAGTAAGTCAGAGTGTCGAAGATTGATAAAACAATCAGGGATTAAAATGAACAATAAAAAAGTTGAAAATCCTGATCTTTTGATAAATTTGGGAGAAGAAAATTACTTCCAAATAGGTAAAAGAAAGCATCTAAAAATTAAGCTAGTAAGTTAAAAAAAATAGTACTTTGTTTTTTTTTAAACAAATGTATACTGAGCGTCCCGAACGCCAAAAATCCTTTTTTTTTTGCGCATTTGCAGGGGTGTTTTTTTACAGTTTATTCAAGTAATTCGTGCGGGCACTTGCCTTACATATTAAGGTTCGTGCAATTTTTTTTAGAAGTTTTTAAAAACTTCATTTGATGAGTTGTTACACGACAACTCACACTCGTAATTGATGTTCATTTATTGAGCGTCCATTTTTAAACTGAAGAGTTTGATCATGGCTCAGATTGAACGCTGGCGGCAAGCCTCATACATGCAAGTCGAGCGAGAACGTTACTTCGGTAGCTAGTAAAGCGGCGGACGGGTGAGTAACGCGTAGGAATCTACCTTTCAGCGGGGGATAGCTCGGGGAAACCCGAATTAATACCGCATACACCCTAAGGGGGAAAGAGGGCCTATCCTTGGAAGCTCTCGCTGTTAGATGAGCCTGCGTGAGATTAGTTTGTTGGTGGGGTAATGGCCTACCAAGACTACGATCTCTAGCTGGTCTGAGAGGACGATCAGCCACACTGGGACTGAGACACGGCCCAGACTCCTACGGGAGGCAGCAGTAGGGAATATTGGACAATGGGGGCAACCCTGATCCAGCTATGCCGCGTGTGTGAAGAAGGCTCTAGGGTTGTAAAGCACTTTAGGTAAGGACGAAAAGAATATAGTTAATACCTATATTCCGTGACTTAACTTACAGAATAAGGACCGGCTAACTCCGTGCCAGCAGCCGCGGTAATACGGAGGGTCCAAGCGTTAATCGGAATTACTGGGCGTAAAGCGCGCGTAGGCGGTTTGTCAAGTTGGATGTGAAATCCCTGGGCTCAACCTAGGAACTGCATTCAAAACTTATAGACTAGAGTACGATAGAGGAGAGTAGAATTCCTGGTGTAGCGGTGAAATGCGTAGATATCAGGAGGAATACCAATGGCGAAGGCAACTCTCTGGATCGACACTGACGCTGAGGTGCGAAAGCGTGGGTAGCAAACAGGATTAGATACCCTGGTAGTCCACGCCGTAAACGATGAGAACTAGCCGTTGGATCTTAGATTCAGTGGTACAGCTAACGCATTAAGTTCTCCGCCTGGGGAGTACGGCCGCAAGGCTAAAACTCAAATGAATTGACGGGGGCCCGCACAAGCGGTGGAGCATGTGGTTTAATTCGATGCAACGCGAAAAACCTTACCAACCCTTGACATCTAGTGAAATTTCTAGAGATAGATTTGTGCCTTCGGGAACACTATGACAGGTGTTGCATGGCTGTCGTCAGCTCGTGTCGTGAGATGTATGGTTAAGTCCAGTAACGAGCGCAACCCCTATTCTTATTTGCCAGCACTTCGGGTGGGAACTATAAGGAGACCGCCGTGTATAACACGGAGGAAGGCGGGGACGACGTCAAGTCATCATGGCCCTTACGGGTTGGGCTACACACGTGCTACAATGGGAGATACAGATGGTTGCGAAAGCGCGAGCTGGAGCTAATCCCAAAAAGTCTTCCTCAGTCCGGATTGGAGTCTGCAACTCGACTCCATGAAGCAGGAATCGCTAGTAATCGTGAATCAGAATGTCACGGTGAATACGTTCTCGGGCCTTGTACACACCGCCCGTCACGTCATGGGAGTGTGTTGCACCAGAAGTGGTTTGCCTAACCTTTGGAGGGCGGCCCCCACGGTGTGATACGCGACTGGGACGAAGTCGTAACAAGGTAGCCCTAGGGGAACCTGGGGCTGGATCACCTCCTAAAATATATACACGACTTAATATTGCGAGTGTCCGTTCGAATTACTTGAATTTTCTACAGATCGCTAAATTGACACTATTTAGATCTTAAGAGTTCTTTAAAAGTATTGTAATTCCAAAATATGAATGAATTTTATTCATTCATGATCAACAATTTTTGTTATCAATTGTTGATTGTTTTATCAAAATTTTTTGATAATTCACCAAGTAATATTCTGAGATTTATCTCAGAATGCTAATGGCAAATTCTGGCGCTTAGTAATCAGAAAACTTTCATAATTTTTAAGTAATTAAAAATATATGGTTAAGTAATTAAGTGCATACGACGGATGCCTTGGCAGCTGAAGGCGATGAAGGACGCGAAAGCCTGCGATAAGCTTCGGGGAGCTGGCAATTAAGCTTCGATCCGGAGATTTCCGAATGGGGAAACCCACTTGAGATAACTCAAGTATCTTTATCTGAATTCATAGGATAAATGAAGCGAACGCGGGGAACTGAAACATCTAAGTACCCGTAGGAAAAGAAATCAACCGAGATTCTGTTAGTAGCGGCGAGCGAAAGCGGAACAGCCCTTAAGCTTTGTTGAAGAAAGAAGAAAGAGTTGGGAAGCTCTACCATAGAAGGTGATAGTCCTGTATTTGAATTCTTCTTCAAAGTGAAATCGAGTAGGTCGGGACACGTGGAATCTTGACTGAACATGGGGGGACCATCCTCCAAGGCTAAATACTCTCAGCTGACCGATAGTGAACCAGTACCGTGAGGGAAAGGCGAAAAGAACCCCGGAGAGGGGAGTGAAATAGAACCTGAAATCGTATGCATACAAGCTGTCGGAGCTCTAAGTATATCTTCGGATATACGGAGTGACGGCGTACCTTTTGTATAATGGGTCAGCGAGTTACTGTCTGTGGCAAGCTTAACTTTAATAGGTAGGCATAGGGAAACCGAGTCTTAACAGGGCGTTGAGTCGCAGGGAGTAGACCCGAAACCGGGCGATCTATCCATGGCCAGGGTGAAGGTGAGGTAACACTCACTGGAGGCCCGAACCCACTTATGTTGAAAAATGAGGGGATGAGCTGTGGATCGGAGTGAAAGGCTAATCAAGCTCGGAGATATCTGGTTCTCCTCGAAAGCTATTTAGGTAGCGCCTCGTGTATTACTCTTGGGGGTAGAGCACTGTCTCGGCTAGGGGGTCATCCCGACTTACCAAACCGACGCAAACTCCGAATACCAAGAAGTATGAGCACGGGAGACAGACTGCGGGTGCTAACGTCCGTAGTCGAAAGGGAAACAACCCAGACCGCCAGCTAAGGTCCCAAATTATGGTTAAGTGGGAAACGATGTGGGAAGGCACAAACAGCTAGGAGGTTGGCTTAGAAGCAGCCATCCTTTAAAGATAGCGTAACAGCTCACTAGTCGAGTCGGCCTGCGCGGAAGATTTAACGGGGCTAAACCATAAACCGAAGCTGCGGATAGATGTTTACATCTATGGTAGAGGAGCGTTCTGTACGCCAATGAAGAAGGACCGAGAGGTTCTTTGGAGGTATCAGAAGTGAGAATGCTGACATGAGTAACGAGAGAGAGGTGAAAAACCTCTCCGCCGAATGATCAAGGTTTCCTGTCCAACGCTAATCGGGACAGGGTAAGTCGGCCCCTAAGGCGAGGGCGAAAGCCGTAGTCGATGGGAAACAGGTTAATATTCCTGTACTTTTTGTAATTGCGATGGAGTGACGGAGCAGGCTAGGTCAGCAGGGCGATGGTTGTCCCTGTTTAAGGTCTTAGGCATGTATCTTAGGTAAATCCGGGATGCTTTATGCTGAGAACTGATGACGATTTTTCATTTATGAAAAAGAAGTGATTGATGCTTTACTTCCAGGAAAAACTTCTAAGCTTAAATTGCAAGGAACCGTACTCTAAACCGACACAGGTGATCAGGTAGAGAATACTAAGGCGATTGAGAGAACTTGGGTTAAGGAACTAGGCAAAATGGTACCGTAACTTCGGGAGAAGGTACGCCTCTATTACGTGATGAAACTTGCTTTCTAAGCGGAAAGAGGTCGAAGATACCAGGTGGCTGCGACTGTTTACTAAAAACATAGCACTCTGCAAACACGTAAGTGGAAGTATAGGGTGTGACGCCTGCCCGGTGCCGGAAGGTTAATTGATCAGGTTAGTCCTCGGACGAAGCTTGTGATCGAAGCCCCGGTGAACGGCGGCCGTAACTATAACGGTCCTAAGGTAGCGAAATTCCTTGTCGGGTAAGTTCCGACCTGCACGAATGGCGTAACGATGGCCACACTGTCTCGACCCAGGACTCAGTGAAATTGAATTTGCGGTGAAGATGCCGTATACGCGCGGCTAGACGGAAAGACCCCGTGCACCTTTACTATAGCTTCACACTGGACTTTGAATTTATATGTGTAGGATAGGTGGGAGACTTTGAAACCAAAGCGCTAGCTTTGGTGGAGTCGTCCTTGAAATACCACCCTTATACATTTGAGGTTCTAACTTAGATCCGTTATCCGGATCAAGGACAGTGTGTGGTGGGTAGTTTGACTGGGGCGGTCTCCTCCCAAAGAGTAACGGAGGAGTGCGAAGGTATCCTCAGCATGGTCAGACATCATGCAATGAGTGCAATGGCATAAGGATGCTTAACTGCGAGACTGACAAGTCGAGCAGATACGAAAGTAGGTCATAGTGATCCGGCGGTTCTGTATGGAAGGACCGTCGCTCAACGGATAAAAGGTACGCCGGGGATAACAGGCTTATACCCCCCAAGAGTTCACATCGACGGGGGTGTTTGGCACCTCGATGTCGGCTCATCACATCCTGGGGCTGGAGCAGGTCCCAAGGGTATGGCTGTTCGCCATTTAAAGTGGTACGCGAGCTGGGTTTAGAACGTCGTGAGACAGTTCGGTCCCTATCTGCCGTGCGCGTTGGAGATTTGAGAGGAGTTGCTCCTAGTACGAGAGGACCGGAGTGAACGAACCTCTGGTGTTCGGGTTGTCACGCCAGTGGCATTGCCCGGTAGCTATGTTCGGACAGGATAACCGCTGAAAGCATCTAAGTGGGAAGCCCCCCTCAAGATAAGATCTCCCTGAACCTTCGGGTTCCTAAAGAGCCGTTCAAGACTAGGACGTTGATAGGCAAGGTGTGTAAGTGCTGTGAGGCATTGAGCTAACTTGTACTAATTGCTCGTGAGGCTTAACCGTATATTTTTAGTTATTTAGAAATTTTTCTAAACTAAGCCAGAATATTTGGAATTCAATACGAAAAACGAATTTTGCTCGATGACAATAGCAAGTGTGTCCCACCTGATTCCATTCCGAACTCAGAAGTGAAACCACTTAGCGCCGATGGTAGTGTAGCTTTTGTTACGCGAGAGTAGGACATCGTCGAGCTTTTCGTTTATATTCTCAATATGAGAACCTTTTCATTACTTATTTTCCTTTTCTTACTATCTTGTACTCAAGTACCATCTATTTCTTCAGAATATATGGATAACTTTATCGACTACGTAGAAACATTATCTTCAGATGATTTTGAGGGCAGAGCCCCTGGCACACCGGGAGGAATTAAAACTAAGAACTTTATATCGGAAAAGTTTTCAGAATTTGGACTTGAAGGTTTGGATGGTAGCTATCTTAGCGATGTAAAATTAACTGAAATAACTCTTAAGAATTCATCAACTTTTTCTATTTCCCATAACGATAAGAAGTTAGATATAGACTTTGGAACTGATTATGTTTTTTGGACAAAACGGCAAGTCAATGAAGTTGAACTAAAAAATCAAAAGATGGTTTTTATAGGCTATGGCGTTGATGCTCCTGAATACGATTGGAATGACTATGAAGGAGTCGATCTAAAAGGAAAAGTAGTTGTAGCTTTAATCAATGATCCAGGTTTTGAGCTGGAAAATGAAAATATATTTAAAGGAAAAGCCATGACTTACTACGGTAGATGGACCTATAAATTTGAAGAAGTTGCAAAAAAAGGAGCTACAGGGATGCTCATCATTCATGAAACTGCTCCAGCTGCATACGGATGGAACGTTGTAGAGACAAGTAACACAGGACCTCAATTGGATTTATATTCAGAATCAAAGAATGTACATAGAGCAAAGATTGAAGGATGGATTACCAAAGAGACTTCAGAGAAAATTTTCTCTCTTATTGGATCTTCCTACGAAGAAATGAAAAGTGCTGCTTTGAAGAAAAACTTTAAAGCCATCGAGCTGGAAGGCTTTCAGGTAAGTGCAAAAATTAACAATCAAATTAAATATTCAAATTCTCATAATGTAGTGGGCATAAAAAAAGGGAAGACTTATCCTAATGAATTCATAATGTTGATGGCTCATTGGGATCATCTAGGTAAGGATTCTTCCTTAGATGGAGACCAAATCTATAATGGAGCCGTTGATAATGCTACCGGAACTGCTTTGATTATGAGCGTAGCTGAGAGATTAAAAAATGAAGATACAGAAAGGTCTATTATGTTTCTCGGTTTAACTGCTGAAGAATCAGGATTATTAGGTTCAGCGTATTTAGCTGAGAATTTTCCTTTTGACTATTCTCAAATTATTGCAGGAATGAATTTTGACGGAATACCCGCAATTGGTAAAACAAAAGATATGTTAGTTATTGGCTATGGAGCCTCTGAACTAGAAGATGTTCTCAAAAGACACTTAAAGAAATATTCAAAAGTCATAACGCCAGACTTGTTCCCTGAAAAAGGATTTTTCTACCGATCAGATCACATAAGTTTTGCAAAAAAAGGAATCCCTGTTTTGTATGCAGATCCGGGGTACGACCTTGTTGATGGAGGTTTGGAAAAAGGCATGAAGTATGCAGCAGAATATACTAGCAATCTCTATCATCAGGTAGCAGATGAAGTATACGAAGATTGGAATTATGATGGAATAGCTGAAGATATAGATATCTTCTATTCAATGACAAAGGATTTAGCAAATTCGAGAGAATTCCCTAATTGGTACCAAAACAATGAATTTAGATCCATAAGAGATAATTCTTTAATCAATAAGAGTCCCTAAAGAGCTTGCAAACTCTCCGTTCTTTGGAAAATCGGCCGATAATCCAGCAAAAGAAATCCACCTTTTTAGAACGCTCTTGTATAAATCATATTGAGGCGTTCTCCCAACTACGTAAACATTCTCGCAGTTGAATGCTACTGCAGTTGCAGAAGCCATTCTCGCAACAGTTTGTCCGACTAAATTCATTATTGCAGCTGCTTTGTCTGCTTTAGTTGATTTATTTTTATATCTTACTTTTCCAAAATTTACAGCGGTTGCATCTTTGGGTAATTCGCCTATTGGTCCTGATACAACTTCATTAAGTAATAAATCTACCTTTTCTACCTTACCTCGATTCGCAAGTTTATTGATTACATCAGGATTATTTTCATCATTAATTAGATTACACAAACCAACTATAGTTCCTCCTCCAACGCCTGTTCCCCCTGCATGAGATATCATATTTCCGTCACTTAAGACGAATGCCGTACCAGATCCGGAGCTGATAATTAACTTTTTTTTATCATTTTTAGCCAAGTAATTTGTACCTTTACTGATGGCATCTATTTCATTTGCATGCGATAACTCAATTCCATCAATCTTTGAAGGTAAATCATAGTGCTTTCCTCCTGTTACACCTATGAATTCGACATCATCAAAATTAACTAATTTATGAATTTGTTTTGAAATATTAGAAACTGATAACTTTTTAGAATCGAAAGATATAAACTTTGGTTCAGATTCATCTAGAATAGATAAATCTGTGAAACTAATACCAAAATCAATTCCTACTTTCATCGAACTTTTTTTGTTTACATCATACATGAAGAATTTTAAGCAAATTATTACAATTTGTTTTTTTGCAATCGCATTGGCTAACTGTGGTGGCGGAGGGAAGGGTGGTTCAACACAGCCTTCTTCTCCAAACAATGACGTTCCTCCTCAGAACTCTCAATCAAATTCAAGTCAAACACAATCTTCTCAAGACTCTAGTAGTTCAGACTCAACTGCATCTTACGTAGAGTTGATGACAAAATTTACAAGTTCGGTTGAGTATATAAATCAATACGGGCTTGCCATGATTAATGCTGCAGAGCCATATGCAAATAGTCTTTCTGGTGCTGGAACAACCATTGGAATAATGGATAGTGGAATTGAAACAAATCATGTCGAGCTTGATTCGCAGAACAAAATTACAACTGATAGTGTTTTAGACTATTCAAATTTTTCAGGTTATAGAGCACCCACAGCGGATGATAAAACTCATGGAACTTTTGTTGCATCAATTGCAGCAGGAGATAGAGATGAAAGTAATAATCCTAATGATATTCAGGGAGTTGCCTATAATGCCCAAATTCATTTTATTGCTATCCCTCTTGCAGAACCTGATGAAGATTATGAACCTGTAGAAGTAACTGAAGAAAATGCAGAGGATTACAGTGGTCTTGATCAGGCATATGCCTCTTTTTATAAAGACTTTACATCTAGATATGTTACGGCAGTGAATAATAGTTATGGAATGCAAGGAAACATTGCAGATTATGAGGAGCCTGCAGTTAGAGCATCTTTTCCTACTGTAATAGAAACCATTGCGCAACAGAATAAAATTAATAAAACTATTTTTGTATGGAGTGCAGGTAATGCAGGAGGATATTCAGAACAACAAGTTGATAACTCCAGTCCAGAAATTTTTCCAGGAATGGTCTATTTTATCGAAGAGCTCCAGGATACCTCTGTTGCGGTTGTTTCAGTTAACGAAGAAGGTCTAATTGCAGATCACTCTAATCGTTGTGGCTTAGCAAAAGATTTTTGTGTTGCTGCTCCGGGCGAGAATATTACCGGGGCCTATGTTACGACTGAATATCCTGAAAATGATAACTATGGAACAGGTTCAGGAACTTCTTTCGCAGCCCCTTTCGTCAGCGGTGCAGTAGCATTATTAACAGAAAAATTTAGGGGTCAATTGACTGGGCAAGAAATACTTCAACGTATTTATGTAACAGCAAATAAAGAAGGAGTTTACTCAAATTCTGATATTTACGGTCAAGGTCTTCTTGATTTAAAAAAAGCTATAGAACCGATTGGACAAACCTATTTTATTTCTCCCATAACAAACCAAGTAACCACTTTTTCTCAGGCAAACATTTTTTTGAGTTCGCCATTATTTGGAAGTCTAAATAACTTAGGCGATAAACTATTCTTAACTTATTTTGACGAGCTTGGAGCCCCCTTTTCAATTAATGCAAGTCAACTCGTAAGAAATAATAATCCAGAGAATAGTTATTTACCTAGATTTCCAAACTCGCACTTACCTACATCAGGAAATGAATATTTACAGTTATTTTCCACAGTAGAGAATTATGATTTTTTATCTAATCAAACTACTCAGAAAAGTGGTTTTTCTTATGCTCTTTCTTTAGATCCCAATAATTCTTTAAATTTATCTTTAAATCAGAAGAATTATTATTCATCACTAAGTACTTCTTACGATCCAATTAAAAATTTTGTATCCAATGGGCCAAGCATAAAATACTCATTCAAAGACAAAAGATTTGGTTACGGTTTTAGTTTTTCCAAAGGTTTCCAGGGTTGGAATCCCTGGACTGATCAAGATAAGGCTTATTCGAAGTATTTTTCAACTCAGTTAAATATTTTCTCAAAAAATAATAAAACATCCATCAAGTTGGGACGCCTTGAGGAAGATTCTTCTTATCTTGGGATGATGTTTTTAAATGGACAAAGTTCTTCAAAAAATTCCTATTCTTCAATATTAACTATCGATTCAGATTTTTTTATTAATGAGAATTTCTCAGCTTTTATATCATTGACGGGCATGAGGGCTGAACCTTATGAAAATTTCTCTTTTATCAATATTAGATCTGATTCATCATTTCTTACATCAACAAACCTAAGCATTCATGGTAAAGATATTTTCAATAAAAAAGATCGTTTTAGATTGGACTATTTAGTTCCTTTGTCTATAGAAAAAGGTACAGCAGACCTTAAATTTATATCTGGAAGAGACTATTTTGGTAATTCCACGGTGGGTACAGTGAAAGTTAACTTGGCGCCTGCACATAGAGAAAGAGTTTTTTCAGCAAATTATTCATCTCAAATCAATGATTTTTCCGAATTCGGACTTAAATTATTTCTTGTTGAGAATCTCAATAACATAAAAGCAGAAAGTCAGGCTAACCTGACTTTCTATTTAAGATTAAAAATTAAATAAAACTTAAGCTTGGTTTAGCATTTCTGCTACAGCCTTAGCTTGCTCGTTTGATTCTTTGACGATTTGCTCTGAGCTTTCGAGAGGTTTTGTTATCTCAGCCCAATCAATTTCAAAATCACTAGGAGCATTTTCATATTCAAGTAAACCTAATTCTTCATATTTTGGTCTGATAGAGTCTGTCAAAAGACCAATTTTTGATAAATTAGGCATGACTCTTGAGAATAAGAAGTTTCTAAAAGTTTCCATGGCTCCTGATTCTAAAGTAAATTGCCTAGCTTCCTCAGGAGACATTTTCAAAAATTTCTGCATAGCAGTGGTGTTAATAATTCTATCTCTTGAAATGACACATGCTTCGTATGCAAACTGTGCTCTGTCTTCTACTTCTTCTGGACTTAAAGTTTTTATATATTCTTCTAGATAATTAATCCCGAAGGTGACATGTCTGGCTTCATCTCTGATTACATAATGAAGTAGTTGTTTCAGAAGTACGCAATTAGTATCTAGTTTTAAGTTAGTAAATGCGGCCAAGGCAAGACCTTCAATAATTACTTGCATACCAATAAACTTAAGGTCCCATCTTTCATCAGTCAAAATTTTATCAAGCAAAGCTTTTAAGTTTGCATTAACAGGATAATGGAAACCTATTTTTTCCTGAAGATATCTGTTGAAAACTTCAACGTGTCTTGCTTCATCAAAAGTTTGTGAAGCAGCATAAAGTTTTGCATTGTATGTTGGTGCACAACTTGCAATTTGTGAGGCAACTAATAACGCA
>CACFKX010000026.1:0-10058 GCA_902566955.1 uncultured SAR86 cluster bacterium
CGCAATCATAAATAAAATAGTAGATAATTTTCTGACAAGCGGGAACCCAAACAAATCAGACGATGTGCCTGTTTGGCCAACTTACGATGACAGTATGGAAAGTTTATTGTTTGCTGAGACCATTGAAACAATTAAGGATTTCAATTCATCCTTAAGAAAGACATGGGATCAAGTGGAAGAAAAAATTCCAGGCAATTTATAGAGTGAATCTACCTGAAAAAGTTCCCTTTTCAGTAAAAGCCTATTATGGATTAGGTCAGTTCTCTGTTGGGAGTTTTGGCATCATGTCCAGGCTGTGTCTCTTTTTCTTTTATAGTCAGGTTCTTGGCATTTCTCCAGCCTTAGTGGGGTTTGCAACTGCCGTTGCAACAGTATTTGATGCCATTACCGATCCGATAATTGGATCAATATCAGATAACTTCAAATCAAAATATGGACGACGTTTACCTTTTCTATTTGCTGGGACATTACCAACATCAATTTCAATATTCTTATTATTCAACCCTTTAGTGACCGGGGATGCAGCACTTTTTTATTGGCTAGTGTTCTTTTCATGTCTGACAAACTTCCTTTCTACCTTATTCGTCATACCTTATTTTGCTGTGGGAGCAGAAATAACTGAAAATTATGATGAGAGAGCATCGGTCGTAGCTTTTAGGAACTTTTTCTATTTCTTTGGTCAAGCTTTCGTTATGTATCTGGCATATGGATATTTTTTCTTACCCTCTGAGGAGTTCACAAATGGTCAACTTAATCCTGCTGTATACGGACCTTTCTCAGTAGTGGTAGCTATGTTGTTTCTTGTTACCTCAGTAATTAGTATTTTTGGATTTAAGAATCATATTCCCAATAATTATCGAGGGAATTTGGAATCTTTATCCTTTTCAAAGATATTCCTAACAATCTTCAGAGATATTTTTGAAGCTTTGAGCAATTACTCTTTTCGTATGTTATTTTTTGGAAACGTCTTTTTAACTATCTCTGCAGGTATATCGTTTACCCTTGAGCTTTATGCTTTAACTTTTTTTTGGGGGCTCTCTGGAGAGCTAAGTCTTCTTTTAGTTGGTCTTGCGTTTTATCCAGGAGCCTTTCTTGGCGTTTTTCTTTCTAATTATTTAATTCAGGCCTTCGAGAAAAGAAACGTTATGGTTTGGGGAATAATTTTATGGATTCTATTCATTGTCGTGCCAATCATCTTGAGTATGAATGGTTTATTTCCGGCTTCAGGAACAGTAACTTTAATTGTTTTACTTATAATATCTAAGATCATCCAAGGCTTGGTCATCATACCGCCGGATGTAGCCTTCAATGCTGCTATGGCAGATACTGCTGATCAGCAAGAACTGGTTAATAGCAAAAGGCAAGAAGGCATATTTTTTGCATCTGCCTACTTTTCTATTAAAGCCTCTTATGGAATCGGAGCAGCAATTGCAGGTGTAGCACTCACAATAATCGGTTGGCCAACAGGATCTGAAGCTGAAATCACCGACCTTAACATTTTTAACCTAGGTATCATCTTAGGACCAGTGGTTGCAGTTTTTGGATTGATTGGAGGATTTATTTACTCAAAATATGACCTGACAAGAGAAAAACATGAACAGATCAGGTCTCAACTAAAAGAGAATAGAAGTTAAATTAAATTTCTTCTTTAAGGTGTCTAGACATCATTCCGCCATAGGCAACAGAAGTCCATCCACCATCTACCACAATGGTTTCACCAATTACATAATTACTGGCTTTCGAAGCTAAATAAATACAAGATCCTCCAATATCCTCCTTATTTCCTACTCTATAATTAGGTACGAAAGCACCGAGAACTTCAGGATTATCTCTTGCCATTTCATTCATATCAGTAGGAAAAGCACCAGGAGCAATTCCATTCACATAGATATTTTTTTCTACTAAGACTTTACCTAAACTTCTTGTCAAATGAATTAATCCAGCTTTTGAAGCTGTGTAGGGATAAGAGTCATAATCTGCAATGCCAACTCCATCTATTGAAGCAATGTTTATTACTTTCGATGGATCATCCTTGGTTGCATTAGCTTCCATAAGCGGAACAAGTTTCTGAATTAAAAAAAATACTGATTTTAGATTTAAATTAAAAGTTTTATCCCAGCCTTTTTCAGGAAAGCTTTCAAACTCCTCATGCCAGCCCGTAGCAGCATTATTGATAAGGACATCCAAGTGACTTTCGTTTGAGTTGATTTCACTTACTAGATGATCAACTCCTTCCATTGACGATAAATCGTTCTGAATCCCCAAACAAAATCCATGTTCACTCAATTCTTCTGCAGTTTTTGCAACGACATCTCCATGTCTAGCAGTAATGTAAACTTTTGAGCCAGACTTAACAAAGACCTCAGCAATCATCTTTCCGATTCCTTTTGAGCCTCCGGTAACTAAGACGACTTTATCTTTAACGTTAAATATTTCTTCAATCATAGTTAGCTTTTAAAAAAGACCATCTTCTCTTACAGCATTAAATGAATATTTCATTGAATCAATAATCTTTGAAACATCATCGTCAGTGTGTGCATCACAAATAAAAGATAATCTTACTCCAGGAACAATTACATCCTGACCAAGCAAATGAAGATAGAATTCATTTTCTGCCTGCTTATGCATCCCACCATAATAATTCTTGATATCGAAACCGCTATTAATTGGTTCTCTTTGGAATTTCATGTGAAATTTAGATCCTGCATTTAAAATTTGCGCAGGGTAATCATTCTTCTCACAAAAATCATTAATTTCGTTAGCAAGTCTATTTCCTTTCTCCATTAAAGATGGGTAAATGATATCTTTATGTTCTTTGAGGTAACTAAGTGCAGCAATTCCAGCCACCATTGAGAAAGGATTACCGTTGAAGGTCCCCCCATGAAATATTCTTCTTTCTCCGCCTTTTCCACTGAAGACAGCCATAACATCCTCTCTTCCAGCAACAGCCCCAATAGGAAATCCACCACCAAGAATTTTTCCATAAGTAGCCAGATCAGCTTTAATCCCGTAATAACCTTGAATGCCTCCGTAATCTACTCTGAATCCAGTCACAACTTCATCAAGGATTAATAAAACGTCGCATTCAGTGCAAACATCTCTTAAACCCTGAAGAAAATCTTTATTATTTAGGCGTGGATTTGAATTTTGTGAACCTTCCAAAATAATGGCGGCAAGGTCATCTTTATTCTTTCTGATCATGTCATAAGCTGCTTCATTTCTATAAGGCAACAACATTAGAGTTTCGTCTTTGATAACGTTACTTATACCAGCAGAAGCATACATTCCATTTGGTTTTGCATTTGTTCCTTCTTCGTAAGTTGCAAAGAGCAAGGCATAATCATGTCCTCCGTGATAAGCGCTATCAAATACTCCTATTTTCGATTTACCGCTAAAGGCTCTTGCTGCTCTCATGGCGTACATGGTTGCCTCAGTCCCAGTATTTGCAAATATAACTTCCTCTGCACAAGGACTGGCTTCAGTTAAAAGCTCTCCTAATTCAAACTGTTGATCTGCTGGAAGACCAAATAACCATCCTTTTTCCATTTGAGCATTTAAAGCGTCTTTGATTACTTCATGATTATGTCCAAGTATTATCGGTCCAAATCCCATTGTTGTGTCAATATAGGTATTTCCATCAACATCTGTCATGGTTCCACCACTGGCACTATCTATGTAAATAGGATGAGGTAGCTTTACAGTAGAAATTACTTCTTGAGCAACTTTTTTTCCTTTATTTTTAATCTCAAAAGATTTTTGAGTTCTTTCTTTTAATTTTTTTCTGATTTCTTGGGAATTTTTCCCTTCTAAAATCAGTTCATCAATTCTTGCTGCATCCATATTTAGCTCCTCTAATTTTAGCCAAAAATAATTGTTACCTTAATTATTGAAATTTATTCGTACAAATGTACTATAATGTTAATCCTGACATAAAACAATTAAAGATTATCATGAAAAAATACGATTTAGTCATTCAAAACGGAACCATCATAGATGGCAAAAGAACACCTAGATTTAAAGGAGACATAGGCATTGTTGATGGGATGATTGAAACTATTGGCAAGGTAGATACTGGAAATGCTAAGCAAGTTATAGATGCTGAAGGAAAAATTGTTGCCCCTGGTTTTGTTGATCTGCATACTCATTTTGATTCACAAGTTTTTTGGGATCCCTGGTGCACAATGAATAGTTGGCACGGAATTACGACTGTTACCATTGGTAACTGTGGTTTTGGATTTGCCCCTTGCAAGGAAGAAGATAGAGACGCTTCAATGAAAACAATGGAGAGAAATGAAGCCGTTAGATTTGAAACTATGAAAGAAGGAATGCCTTGGGATTGGGAATCTCATCCTGAATTTATGGATAGCATTGAAAGAACTCCAAAAGGTGTAAATATGGCTACTTTCACACCACTCGGTCCATTAATGATGTATGTAATGGGTAAAGAGGCTGCAAAAACAAGAAAATGTAACGATGAAGAAAGAAAAGAAATTTGTAGGCTCATTGAAGAGTCAATGGAAGCTGGTTCTTTAGGGATTTCTGCCCAAAGACTTGGCGAAAGCTCCGTACAACGAGACTCTGATGGCACCCCAATGATTACTGACCTAATGGATGAAGATGATTTTATTGAATTTGCAAAGGTCCTAAAAAAGCTTGGCAGAGGATTCATGCAAGTTCTTGGCGGTGATTTTGACTTTAATGAAAGACTTATGGAAGCTTCTGGCAGACCAATGATTTGGAATGCATTAGTGACTATTGCTGATCAACACGGACTTACCTTTGGAAGCCTTTGGGAAATTACTGACTGGATTGAAAAATGCAATGCAGAAGGAAAAAGAGTCGTAGGTCATGCTGTAACATGTCCAACTGACTATCAATTCCAATTAATTGACTTTAATTTATTAGATAGCGATCCCGATTGGAGAGCCGTTACAACCGGAAGCCTAGAAGAAAAAATGAAAAAAATGGCAGATCCAGAACTAAGAAAGCCGCTTAAAGAGAAATTTAATCCTAAACATACCTTTATTGGATCGATGGCAGTAAATATCCACGAGCTTAGATACGGAGAAGGAGACAATATAGAAGTTCACAATAAGTACGAAGGAAGAACAATTGATGAAATAGCAAAAACAGAAAATAAACATCCCATTGATGTTTTTTTTGATATATCAATTTCAGAAAATCTTTCTTCGAGATGGGTTACACCACCTCAAAAAATTGACATGGAAGGGATGAGCAGATTAGCAAATCATCCTTTCTCAGTGCCTGGATTATCTGATGGAGGCGCTCACGCTAAATTTTTGACTGCAGGATGCTATCCAACTTATTTTCTTGCTACCTTGTGTAGAGACAACAATGTTATGAGCCTAGAAAAAGCACATTGGAAGTTATCAGCTTACCCCGCTCAAGTCGCAGGCATTAGAGATAGAGGTCACTTAACTGAAGGTTATGGTGCAGATATTTTAATTTATGATCTAGATGAATTAGAGATCTTTCCAATGGAAAGACTTCATGACTTTCCAGCCAACGATTGGAGACTTGTCCAAAAAGCTAAAGGTTATAATTACATTATCGTAAACGGTGAAGTTACATTTAAGGATGGAGAATGTTCCAATGAGACTCCTGGATTATTCTTAAGAAATGGATCTGCAAAAGGCAAAAAAGTTAATTTAAAAACAGTTGATGCAGCTTAGAGTAATTTAGAGTTTCTTTATAAAATATATTAAAGTTTTATCTTACCTATGGATAGCTCGAAAGCAAAAAGCTCCGCAGAACTGAGAATCATAAAGGAAATTCAGGATCTTGGATTATCCGACTACGTTGCTGAACTTGATGAAAAAGGTTTTACCGTTATTCCTCCAGACATAGCATGTCCTAACGGGCTAGATAAAAGATTACTGGAAGGAATACTTAAAGTATCTGAAGAGAGAAGTGGTATAAAACCCGATTTGAAAAATGGATCTACTCATCAAAATTTTGGAGCAACAGAATTAGCTGAAAAAAATAAGGATCTAGGTTTGGGAGTTGAATCTACTGATGGTATTTCCAATGACTCCCCTATAGGAGAATTCCTTCCATCTTTGATTTTTGAAGGACAGGTTTTCGAAGATGCTCTTATGAATCCAGTTCTATTGGCTATGTCAACCTATTTGTTGGGATATCAATGTGTAATGTCTAGTATGACTGCATTTGTAAAAGGTCCAAACAAAGTTAATTTAGACTTACATTGCGATACTTTATTGCCAAATCCTTTACCTGATCATGCTTTAGTTTGTAACTGTACTTATGCGTTAACGGATTACAATAAAGAAAATGGTTCTATCGCTTTTGTGCCCGGCAGCCATAAAAAAAACAGAGCCCCAAATAAATCAGAAACTACATTATCTAAGGATAGCAATGCAATTCATGTAGATGCAAAGGCAGGCTCTCTGATAATTTTCCATGGTGCTTGTTGGCATGGTGCGTATAACAGAACAGCAAAAGGACTAAGAGTTACCATGCCTGTTTTAATGGCAAGAACTTATATGCGAACTGAGGAAAATTTATGCGAAATTGTTCCTGATGAGATGCTAAAAAGAAATGGTCCAAGGTTTCCTATTCTTATGCAACAAGGCCACTTTTATTCCGTAACAGATTATAGAAAGCAACCGGAAAGAAAAGAAAAAATGTATAAATTTTACGAAAGTTACAACAAGTCTATAGATGGAGTTCTTGATTCTGGCCCTGATCTAATCGACTCATACAGCTAAATCAATGTATCCAGGAAAGTGGGCTGAACTTTTTCCAGATAAGCCAGCGATAATCAACAGCGAAACAGAAGAAACATTAACCTTCAAACAGTTAGAAGCAAGGTCTAATCAACTTTCTCATTATTTTGAACAAAATAATATTAAAAAAGGAAGTCACGTAGTTATTTTTTCAGATAACGATATAAAGTTCTTTGAGATAGCATGGGCTGCTTTAAGATCAGGAATCTATCTTTCACCCGCAAATCACTATTTAAAAGCAGATGAACTATCTTATGTGATCAATAACAGTGGAGCAGAAGCAATTATTTGTTCTAAAGATTTGGAGATAAATTGCCTAGAGGCGTTGAAGTCAGTAGACAAAAAAATAAAAAAAATATCTTTTAATGGCGATATCTATGGTTTTGAAAACTATGAAAGCGTCATAGAAGATTTACCGAGTTCACCAAGAGAAAAGCAACCGAGAGGATCTTTCATGTTTTACAGTTCTGGAACTACTGGGAAACCAAAAGGGGTGAAATGGCCTCTACCGCCCGGAGAGATATTTGATGATTCTGAGCATTTTTTATTTCATCAAGAGCTTTGGGGGTTTCAAGATAAATCTGTATCTATATGTACTTCTCCTCTCCATCATGCTGCACCAGCATACATGGCTCTTACAGGTCATGCTTTTGGTGGAACGGTCGTAATGATGCCAAAATTTGATCCTGAAAAAGCTTTAGAAATCATCCAGAAATATAGAGTTACTCATGGTCAATGGGTGCCAACTCAATTATTAAGAATTTATAAATTAAAAGATGAAATAAAATCAAAATATGATTTGAGCTCTTTGGAGTATGTTCTTCACGCAGCTGCACCATGTCCTGTTGAACTAAAAAATAATTTGCTTGATTGGATGGGTCCAGTTATTTACGAGTACTACTCTGGAAGTGAGGGTGCGGGAATGACTCATGCAACGCCTGAAGATGCTATGAAATATCCAGGCACAGTAGGAAAAGCATTAATGGGGATCATCCATGTTTGTGATGAAGATGGCAAAGAACTTCCTATTGGAAACATTGGTAAAATTTATTTTGAGAGTGATCATGAATTTACTTATCACAAGGATAAAAAGAAAAGTGAAGAAGCGCTGCATGAAAACAATAAGACATGGAAGTCAATGGGAGATATAGGATACATAAATGATGAGGGCTATCTTTTTCTGACAGATAGAGAAAAATTTATGATCATCTCTGGAGGAGTGAACATATATCCTCAGGAGAGTGAAAGCATCATCGTAGTGAGAGATGACGTTTATGATTGCGCCGTTATAGGCGTGCCTCATGATGAGATGGGAGAGGAAGTAAAAGCAATGGTTGTTCTTGCAGATAATATAAAAGAAAGCGAAGACTTAAAAAAAGAGATAATTGAGTATTGCCGATCAAAAATAGCTCATTACAAATGTCCAAAGTCAGTTGATTTTGTTAGTTCTCTGCCAAGATCTGAGACAGGCAAACTATTGAAAAGATATATCTGATTCTATTTTTTTAATTTTTCTATCAAATTTAAAACTTTTTTAACTTTTAATTCTGCTCCTTTAAGGTTGTTGTGAACCAAGTCTCTAGCAAATTCTCCAAATATACTCAGTATTATTTCTGCATCTACATTTTTGTATCCTTTTCTATCTAGAAGCTTTTGAACTCCATTAACATCTCTTTTTCTCGCATTTCTCATTGCCTCGGCAAGTTCTTTATTTCTTGACGAGTAAACAAACAATTCATATTCAGCCTGAAGAAGATAGCCTGATTTATGTTTAGATTTTAATCCGCTAGCTATGACGCCCACGAATTCCTCGATGGAAAAAGTTCCCTTTTTTTCTACTAAGTTCAATAATTGTGCATCTGATACTGCTTCATCATCTGCGATTAGTTTTTTGAAAGCGCCTACAGTTAGGTCATCAATGGTTCGAAAATAATATGAAACTGTAGAGTGAGCAACTTTAGCTTCTTTGGCTACACTTCTATGAGTTAAAGAGTAAATCCCATTTGTTCCAATTATCCTTAAGGCCGAATCTAGGATATTTTCTCTAGATAATCTTTTTTTTGATTTCTCTTTAACCGCCATACAATATCTTAATTAATTTTTTTATTGGTAATTTATCTCAATTTTTAATTTATTTACAAAAAAGAAAAGATAAATATATAGTACATTTGTACTAAAGAGATTTTAAAAAGTGAAGTCAAAAGAAATAAGAAGCAAAATTACAGATAAAGCTAAGCTTGAACTGTCTATTGAAGAAGTAAAAGTAAAAAAACCTGTTGGTAATGAGGTGCTTGTTAAAATGCAAGCCAGTCCAATTAATCCGTCAGATCTTGGAGTTTTGTTAGCATCAGCAAATCCCAAAACATTAAAGAAGGAGAAAGCAAACTTTCCTAAAGTTTCAATGGACATAGATAAGTCTCACTTGCCTTTTTTCTCTAAAAGATTGAATAAAAGTTTGAATATTGGCAATGAAGGAGCAGGAAAAGTTATTGAAACTGGAAAAGATTCAAAGCATCTTTTAGGCAAAATTGTTTCAGTTTCAGGTGGAAGTTGTTATTCACAATACAAATGCATTGATCCCATGAATTGCTTGGAGATGAAAAAAGGTATTAATTCAAAGAAAGCAGCTGCTGGTTTCATAAATCCTCTCACAGTTCTAGGAATGGTTGAAACCATGAAGATAGAAGGCCATAGTGCGATTATTCATACTGCAGCAGCGTCTTCTTTAGGTCAAATGCTCGTTAGAGTATGTAATGAAGACAAGATTAACCTGATCAATATAGTCCGAAGAGATGATCAAGTTAAACTCTTAAAATCCATGGGTGCAAAAATTGTTCTTAATTCTACCGATCCAGAATTTTTAAAAAACTTAATCAAAGCGATTATTGAAACTGGTGCCACCATAGCCTTCGATGCAACTGGAGGTGGTTATTTAACTGATCAAATTCTAACTGCAATGGAATTTGCCACGTCAGCCATGGAAGAAAATTCTCCAATATCAATTCAGGGCTACAGTCCATACGGGTCTTCTGCCTATAAACAGGTGTATATTTACGGAGGACTAGATCCTTCTCCATTAACTTTGAATAAGGCTTACGGAATGAACTGGAATGCTGGAGGCTGGCTCTTGTTTCCTTTTTTGACAGCCTTGAATGAGGATAGATTTGAGGCTTTGCAAAATAGAGTTAAGAAAAATATTGATACTACTTTTAAGTCATCCTTCAAGAAGACCATTGGGCTTGAGGATGTTTTGAGTCTTAAATACATTAGGGAATATGCTAAAACTGGCAC
>CACFKX010000027.1:0-9972 GCA_902566955.1 uncultured SAR86 cluster bacterium
TGGAGACTTTTGTCTTTCAGACGATGCTTCAGTAAGAATTTATGAATTTGATGATGAATCTATAGATATTGAAATTGATGGAAAAAGGATAATTTCAAAAATTACATACCATGAAGGTAAGTTTCTTATTCAAACCATTAAGGGAGACTTATTGTTTGAGATGAAAGAAAGATTTGAGTCTAGCTCCATAAACGAAATAGCCGGTGGTTTAACTGCTCCTATGCCTGGAAAAGTGGTTGATGTACCTGTCAAAAAAAATGAGTCTGTTAAGTCTGGCCAAACTTTAGTGATTCTAGAAGCTATGAAAATGGAGCATAAGGTAACTGCTCCAAGTGATGGAAACGTAAAGGAAGTATTGATTGCTGTTGGAGATCAGGTTGAGAGCGGCTCAACTTTAGTGATTTTAGAAGATTAATCCCACTTTGGTTCTCTTTTTTCCAAAAACGCTGAAATGCCCTCTTTAGCATCTGGACCCGCAAAGGTTTCCGCACTTTTTTTACCTAAATAAGGTAAAGCTTCATCAAAATTCATTCCATCCTGATTAACATAGGCTTCCAATCCAAATTGCATAGTACCCGGAGCAAGATTAGCAAGGTCACTTGCAAGGCTATTTACCTTTTCATCTAATTGATCGTTGGGTACAGATTCATTTATTAAACCCCACTCCTCTGCTTTTTTTGCATCAATCGCTTGACCTCTCATACAGAAATCTAATCCAGCTCTTTTAGGCATTACTCTAAATAGGCCTGCCATCACCATATGCGGCCAAACTCCTCTGAGTATTTCTGGCGCTGAAAATTTTGCATTTTCCACCGCAATAGCATGAGTGCAATTCGTAACCATCAATAATGCGCCGGCATGGACAGAACCCTGAATTTTGCAAATTACGGGTTTATATAAATGCCTTATGGACATACTTATGTCATCAGAGCCTTCTATCCTCGGAACATTTGATTCTTCTTGTTTTCTATTTAAATCTGCTCCAGCACAAAAAACGTCGCCTTCGGCAGCGATGATAACTACCCTGATGCTTCTCTCTTGTTTTGCGTAAGCTAGAGCATAATTAATTTCATTCATCATGACGTTGTTTAATGCGTTCTTTTTCTCTGGTCTATTTAGGGTAAGAGTTAAAACGTTGTTGGCAATGTTTAACTTTGTTGCTTGAAAATTTAAGCCCTCTAAAGATAATTTATCTGTCATATTTTTTCCTATAAAAGTTGTTTTGGTGCTTGAATTATTTTTGCCCTTAAATATTCCCCGAGTGATTTAGCTTGAGGATCCATTCTAGTCGAAGAAGAAACTCCATCTTGAAGAATTCCACGGACATAGAAATTTAGTGAAAGAATGTTCGGTAATTCATACCTTTCAATTTCAAAGTTACTTAGATCAGGCAATAATTCCTTAAATTTGTCTACAGTTAAAAAATCATACAGGAAAGCATAACTGTCTTTATTCTTTGCCCAAACTCCAACATTCGCACATCCACCCTTGTCGCCTGAACGTGTACCGTAAAGATTGCCAAATGGAACTTCTTCCAGAATTGTTTTATCAACTTCTGGATTAGAGTAAGGTTCTTTTTGATAGAGAATCTCTTCGAAATCAAGCTGGCTGGTTGGAACCACTTCTTTCGTCTCTCCTAGAAAATGAACTTGTTCCCTAACAAATTTGCTGTCGACTAAAGCTGGCCAATATTCTATGAAAGGTCCGCTAGGTACTACTCCGCTTCTTCCTGTCCAACCAGGAAAATTAGCTAAAGCTAGTTCTACAATTTTTGCATTAAATAATCTGCCAACTTTATCAGCATCCTTAGACATGACATCAATTCTTAAGAATGCTTGGGCCTCCTCATTACTGTTTGGATTAATTTTATCGGTTCTGTGGAGTTGAACGTCTACCTTATCAAATTGTTCTCTTCCGCCTACATTTTCGAAAATTGAATCAGTAATCAAATCTGCTTTTTCTTCTATATCTAAACCTGTTAATAAAAGTTCAATTCCGTTTCTGAAACCTCCAGCTAAATTAATACAAACCTTATGTTTGTCTGGAGGGCTGCTTCCTTTGCAACCACTGACATAAACTCTATCGTTGGATTCTTGTTCGATTTTTAGAGTATCAAAATTGGCAATCACGTCAGGATTAATATAAGCGGGACTGCTTATTTCATATAGCAGTTGAGCCGTTACAGTACCAACAGAAACCAATCCTCCGGTATTAGGATGTTTAGTAATTGTAAAATTTCCATCCTCTTCTATTTCTGCAATGGGATAACCAACGTTACTAAATGAAGGCACTTCTCTAAAGAATGAATAATTACCTCCGGTAACTTGCGCCCCACATTCAATTAGGTGGCCAGCTGCAAGAGCACCAGCTAATTTATCGTAGTCATTTCTTTGCCAATTAAACTTCCAGGCAGCAGGACCAATTACTACTGCAGCATCTGTGACTCTTGGACAAATAACCACATCTGCACCTGAGTCCAGCGCTTCTTTAATACCCCAAGCGCCAAAGTAAGCATTTGCAGTTACAGCTTTTTTATCATAATCAAAAAGAGATACATTCGTATCAATATTTTTTATTTCCTCTCCTGATTCATTTAATTTTGATAGTTCAGGCATGAGGTCATCACCATCGATATAAGCTACTTTTAACTCTAAGTTGAGTTCTGAAACGATGTCTTCAATCATTGAAGCCATGCCTTTTGGGTTTAATCCCCCTGCATTGGTAACAATTTTTATTCCTTCTTGCTGACATTTTTCGGCTACATCCTTAAATTGTTTTAAAAAGGTTCCCACATAACCATGATCTTCACCTCTTTTAAGCTTTTGGTTATAAAGAATGGTCATAGTTAATTCAGCCAAGTAATCTCCAGTTAGAACATCTATCGGACCTCCATCAACCATATCTTTAGCAGCAGAGAGTTTATCTCCATAGAAACCGCTGCAATTTGCAATTTTTATTACTTCATTTTTTGTCATGATTACTCTTTCTCTCGTTTAATCCCGCAATATAAATTCCTATAATCAAAATAATACCACCTAAGATCTGTTGAAATAAGAGCAGTTCATTAAAGAGAAATATGCTCAATATTGCTGCCGTTAAAACTTGTAAAAGCAAAATGAGGGATGTGAATTGCGCGCTTATCTGAGATAAGCCATAAATGACTAATCCTTGTCCAATGATTTGAACCAGCGCGGACTGTAATAAAAGATTCCCTACTCCCTGAAGAGAAATTGGGAACTTTATACCGGTCTCAAAAAAACCAAGAGCTAAAAGAGGAATGCAACCAAACAAAGCTGAGTAAAGCATGAGCTGAAATGTATCTAAATTGCTTGATAGTCTTCTCACAGATACCAAATATCCTGCATAAAAAATTGCAGCCAGCAAAGAAAGTAAGTCCCCTCTAAGGTTTTTGCCTAAAAAAACATCAAAATTTTGAAGGTTAAGAATAATTAAGCTAACGCCTATAAATGAAAGAATTAAGGAGATTAGAAACAATTTACTAATTCTTTCCTTAAAAAATAAAAAGGATATGATTCCGACGTATATTGGCGCAGTGTTAACTAACAAAGCCGCATTAGTTACAGGAGTGATCATGATTGCCGTATGCCACAGTGCAATGTCTGCACCAAAAAATATTCCAGGCAATGCAAGAATATAAAGATTTGTATTTACGAAAAATTTCTTGCCTTTAATAGCTCCGTAAATCAGTAAAATTAAGAAAGCAAAAAAGAAACGATAAAACCCTGTCATCGAGGGAGAAACTTCACTGTAACGCATAAGTATTGGAGCTAATCCAATTAATATCGCACCGATTACCGTGGAAAGGTAAAAAGGATATTTATTTTGAACACTCATCTTTAAGCATTTATTCAAGATTAGCTATACTGCACTAATGAACTGGAATGATCAAAAGGACAATAGATACATCTTCACAGTTAGCGAATTAAATAATTCAGCAAAAAAAACTTTAGAAAATTCATTTTCAGATATCTGGATTAAAGGTGAGATATCAAATTTTAAATCTTATCCATCTGGGCATTGGTATTTCACTCTTAAAGATGAGGAGTCTCAAATTCAATGCGTTATGTTTAAGTTCAAAAATTCATTATTAAATTTTATCCCCAAGGAAGGAGATGAATTTATTGCTTTAGGCAGTGCTTCAATGTACCTGGCAAGAGGAAATTATCAGTTTCAAGTTGAATCACTTGAAAAAGATGGGATTGGAAGGCTTTATGAAGAATATGAAAAACTTAAAACTAGACTGAGCAATCAAGGATTATTTGATGAAAGCAACAAATTAGAAATACCTAGCTATCCTCAAAAAATTGCATTGATTACATCTGAAAAAGGAGCGGTTCTTCAAGATATTAAGAATGTCTTAAATAGAAGAGCCCCGAGTATTGAGGTCAATTTATTCTCATCTCTTGTTCAAGGAGAGGAAGCAGAACAAAGTATCCTCAACAACTTAAATCTAATAAAAGAAATTCAACCACAATATAAATATGATTTGCTTGTATTTGCCAGAGGCGGAGGATCAATTGAAGATCTTTGGGTTTTTAATTCAGAAAAAATTGCTTTAGCAATATCTAAGCTAAATATTCCAACTATAAGTGCAATTGGTCATGAGACAGATTTTACAATATGTGATTTTGTTTGTGACTTAAGGGCACCAACTCCGTCCGGTGCTGCGGAAATTATTTCTTCAGAAATATTTCAAATTTCTAATTCTTTAGAAAATTATGAAAAATTTTTAAATAAGGTTTTTTTTAATAATCTTAATTTTCTTAATCAAGAAGTTAAAAACCTTAGTCAAAGAATCATAAACCCATTGAATAAAATAAATGAAAATTTTCTTAAGCTAGATGAGAGCACTCTTAGATTGCAAAATTCTTTTTTGAGTGGATTCAATAAAATGAGGGAAATCATAAACTTCTCAAAAAGGTCCATAGATTTATTAAACCCAAATTCTAAATTGGCTCGATTTAAAGAAAATATAGATGATAATTTATCAAAAATTAAAACGCTTCATTCAAAGTATCTTAGTGAGAAACAAAATCTCATCACATCGTATTCTTCACAGATTGAGCAACTAAGTCCTTTCAATGTTTTAGAAAGAGGTTATTCAATTGTCAGGAATAAAGAAGGAGTTGTGGTCAAATCAATAGATGATATTTCTTTGGAAGATAAAATATCTGTCACTTCTGCGAAAATATCCTATGAAGCTGATGTTACAAATATAAATAATGATTAGAAAATTATTGCCGATAATTTTTTTAATTGTTATTTCCTGTTCAAATAAAATAATAAGTATTAAAAACGACTGTAACTTTCCTAAATCTAATCTTGTTCCAGGCGGACACATCACAGTTACTTCAAATGATTATCAGGAAAATTTTCAAGGTATTCAGTGTTTTAACAGCGATAAAACCTTTACTTTGGTTTACCCAGTCCCATTGGAGCTTAAAAACCAAATAATTTATATTTCTGGTAGAGTTTTTGTTATTCAAGAAAAAAAATTTAGGGAGTCCAGAATCACTATAGAGGATCAAAATTTTATAAAAATATCTCCTGAATCAAAGAAAAGAATAAGAGAAGAACAAGTAATATTAAATTCCAAATATGCAATTAACTCAGATCAAATTAATTTAAATTGGCCCATGATTCAGCCAGTTTCTGGTTATATTTCGAGTAGATTTGGATTGCGTAGATTTATAAATGGTTCTCCTAGAAACCGCCATCTCGGTCTTGATATTGCTAACAACGAAGGTACGAAAATAATTGCTCCATTAAATGGAAGAGTCATTTTTGTAGGAAACCTTTTTTACAAAGGAAACAATATAATTCTCGATCATGGGAATGGATTTCTTTCTTCTTATTCTCATTTAAATGAGATATTTGTAAACGAGAATGAATATCTTGAAAAGGGTCAACTAATTGGAACCGTTGGCTCTTCAGGAAGGGTTACCGGTCCTCATTTACATTTTGAAATCTTTATCAAGGGAAGAAGAATTGATCCTGAAGGTCTAATTAGTGAGCTCCAATCTTTGGATTATTGATTCTTTTGTTTGTGGACCTCTCAAAACTTGTTTCACATTTAAATCTCTATCAATGATTACCGTCACGGGAAGAGTTTCTGGAATATCAATTCCAAAGATTTCATAAGGGCTTGTTAATAGAGAGGGGACCCTTGCATCGAACCTTATTAGTTGTTCATCAAGTTCAGCTCCAGTAAGTTCATCGAAGTGAAATAGGTAAATATTAAGTTCATCTTTTTTCTCTTCATACAAAGCATTCAATTCAGGAATCTCTTTTATACAAGGTGGACACCAGTCTGCCCAAAAATTTATCACTGTGTTCTTTTCCTTTAAATCTTCCAGCATCAAACCATTCTGTTTATGAATCAAAAGATCTGATTCGGAGCATGCCGTAAAGATCAGTAAAAAAAAGGATAAATTTATGATTCTCATGACTCTAAGATTTCTTTTAACAAGGGTACCGTGATATTTCTTTTTTTAGAAAGAGAGTATTCATCAATTTTTTGAACTAAATTAATTATATTCTCAAGGTTTCTAGAGCTTCTTTCTAATGCGTAGGATAGTACAGAGTTATCAATTGAAATACCTCTTTTATTAAAAATTAATTCCATTAATATTCTTTTTTCCTCATCGTCTAATTCAGCAAAAGTCATAGCAGAAATTGATGAGATTCTTGATTGGAGATCCTTCAAATTGAACTCAATTGAATTTAAGGATTTATCAGATAGGAAAATTATTTTGCTTTTATCTGCTTCATTTAATTCGTTGTAAAGGTTAAAAATGCCTAACTCCCAATTGGGATTAGTAGGGGCAAGATCTAACCTATCCAATACTATTACATCGAAATATGTTATTCCTTCTAGGATTTTTTCAGAAAAATAATCATCTTCTAGAGAAGCATAGAAAATCTTTTTGTCAAAATGAAAACAGTTGATAAATGAATTTAAAATATACTTTTTCCCAGATCTTTCGTCTCCGTAAAGTAGGATAAATTTATTAGTTTCAGAAAAGAAATTCTCAAGCTGTTTGAAGTTAATCTCAAATGTATCAATGGACTGCAAATTCTCTTTTGATAGATAAATTTCTGAATTGAACTTGAAAGTTTTTTGATCCATCACTTTATGTTGCGTAGGATTTTTATGCCAGGATCAATGAAATAGATTATCAAACTTAAAGTGTTTGTGAATATAAAAAGTATTGATATCCAGTAAATTACTGAATCAGTAACTAAGAAACCAACGGCATCAATTAAAATAATGCCGACCAATAAGAGTAAAATTGCTGTATTTAATTTCCCAAGATAATTCGGAGCAACTTGATAATCGGATATCAAATAATTTGCCAATACTACCCCTACTATAATAAATAAATCTCTGCCAAGGACCATAAACATAAACCAGTTTTCGATGATGTTTATTGAACCTAGAGAAATTATTGTTGCCACTACTAATGTTTTATCTGCAACCGGATCAGCTATTTGTCCAAATCTTGATTGCCATGAAAATTTTCTAGCTAAAAAACCATCTAAAAAATCTGATATTCCCGCTAAAAAAAATATTCCTAAGGCCAAAAAAAATTGTTCCTCTAATATGAAAATTATTAGGGGATACACAGAGAGAAGTCTCAATACCGTAAGGATATTTGGAATATTTGAAAGCATTTAATTTATACTCTGAAAAATTATTTCTTCAGACGATTTGCTGCTCAAAGTTAGTAAATTGTCAGTCAGCATTACTTCAACAAGGTCATCTGAATCAGAGTCAGTGGTAACCATAAAACTAAACATATTATCCTCTAGTCTGTGAAGAACTGACTTTTTAACCAAGAAATTTTGGCCAAGGAACTCTTTGAATTTCTGAAGAGCATCAAAAGATGTATTTCCCTGAACGGTAATGAGAATTTTTCTATTTTTTGATCCAGATTTCACTCTGTAAGGAACCGATATATTATCAAAAAGACCTTGGATGGCATCAAAAGGAAGCAAACTATTATAGTGATTTAAGTTAGAAAAAACATTATTTGGTTCCTCAGGCAGGTAACAAAGAAATCCTTTTTCTCTAATACAATACATCCAGCCATCGGGAGAATATTTCTCATTATTGAAATAGATATTTTCAAAGCTTTCCATATTCTTCCCTTCATAGAAGGTGATTTCTGTTGAGTCTAGGATTGGATAAATAGCTCTCCCTCCCCTTTTTTTGGCTTCAGAAGAAATAATGTTTTTTAAATTATTACATTCATCTAAGGCCATCTGATATGTTTTTGATTTTAATTCCCTCGATAAATTACAGTTAATCCAAACGACTGCTTTTAATTTTTTTTCTGTAAATAAGGAAAAATTTAAATCAAACAATTTTGATCTCAGTTCTACAGCATCGATTTTAATTTCAATAAAATTTTTATTATGCTCTTGTAAGAACTTGTATTCCCTGACGTAAGAGTTCAAGTCAAGATCCATAATTTTTTTTGAATTTCTTGTCTCCTTAAAATTTCCAGTTGCTCTAACAATTGCTTCTAGAACTGCTTGATCTAAGTAAAAAGAGATCTCATTTCCATTATCTTCAATTTTTACTTTATAAACCTCAGGAAGATCAGATTGACTGGCTAAAAAAATAGCTTGGAAAAAAAGAAAAATTAAGAATACCTTCCTCATTGCTAAATCATTATAATGATAATTTCAAAAAAAAATTCACTGAAATATTGAGCAAGCAGAAGAAGATAACCTATAAATCCTCTGGTGTTGATGTCAACTTAGGTTACAAGCTTGTTGACATTATTAAACCTTTTGCAAAAAAGACTCTTAGAAAAGAAATAGATTCAAACATTGGATCATTTGCTGCTCTAGCTTCTATTCCAAAAAACTATAAAAATCCGAAACTTGTTGCTTGCACCGATGGAGTTGGCACAAAAATTTCGATAGCAGAAAAGCTTAATGATCACACCACTATAGGTGAAGATCTTGTTGCCATGTGCGTGAATGATTTGATAACTGTAGGTGCTGAGCCTCTTTTCTTTTTAGATTATCTTGTGACAGATAAAATTAATTTAAGAAAAAAGAAACAAATCTTCAAAGGAATATCAAAAGGCTGTCTGGCAGCTGGGTGCTCTCTTATCGGTGGAGAGACAGCTGAACATCCAGATGAATTTCCAAAAGGAAAATATGATTTGGCAGGTTTTTCAGTTGGAGTAGCAGAAAAAAATAAAATACTGAAAATTAGCAATGTAAAAAATAACGATCTTATTTACGGCCTCTCATCAACTGGGTTACATTCAAATGGATTCTCATTAATAAGAAAGCTCATACAATCAAAAAAGTTAAATTTGAAAGCTCGAATGGGGAAAACTACTTTAGGCAAAGTACTTCTTAAACCAACGAAAATTTATGTAAAAGTTGTCCATGAGTTATCCAAATCTATTCCTCTGAAACAAATTTGTCATATAACCGGAGGCGGTATCGTAGAAAATTTACCAAGAGTTATTCCAAATGGTAAATGTGCTCATATAGATTTTTCACGGGGATACCCTTTCCACAAAGATCTTTTTCATCTAATTTCTTCAAAAGCTAACCTAACAATTAAGGAAATGATTCAAGTATTTAATTGTGGAGTTGGGTTGATAGTAATTATTCATCCCACTGACAAGGCTAATTTAGAACAAAAACTGAAAAAAATCAGACAGCCCTTTGTCAGACTAGGAAAAGTGGTAAACGATAAATCAAAGAAGTTAGAGATACAATTTGGGTGATATCAAAAAACTCGCTGTTTTAGTATCTGGAAACGGTAGTAATTTACAATCAATCATTGATTCAATAAATAATGGTGATATTAATGCAAACATTTCACTTGTTATATCTAATGTTGAAACTGCTTTTGCATTAAAAAGAGCAAAAAAAGAAAATTTGAAAAGTGCTTTTCTGAATCATAAAAATTTTTCATCA
>CACFKX010000028.1:0-9714 GCA_902566955.1 uncultured SAR86 cluster bacterium
CAACGTCGATAATGCTCATGAACTAGGTATAAAATGCATTATTCAACCTGGAGGCTCAATCAAAGACGAGGAAGTAATTCAAGCTGCGAATGAGGCAGATATGAGTATGTTATTCACTAAAGTCAGACATTTCAGGCATTAAGTGAATTTCTTAATTATTGGTAACGGTGGAAGGGAGCACGCCTTTGCATGGAAAATCTCCCAAAGCCCTCTTGTTCAAAAAGTTTTCGTTGCACCTGGAAATGCGGGAACTGAAAGAGAAAATAAGTGTGAAAATATAAATATTGATTCCGAAGATATATCTGCGCTGAGAGATTTTGCCATAAAAAAATCTATAGACCTTACTATTGTCGGCCCTGAAGCCCCGTTAGTGAAAGGTATCGTTGATGAGTTTGAAAAACATAAATTACTTATTTTAGGTCCTTCTAAAAAAGCTTCGCAAATTGAAGGATCAAAAACATTTATGAAAGATTTTTTAAAGAAAAATCATATCCTTACAGCTGAGTACGAAGTCTTTGAAGACTATGAAGAGTCAAAGGAATATATATCAAGGTCTAAGTTTCCTATTGTTATTAAGGCAGATGGTCTTGCTGCTGGAAAAGGCGTAACCATTGCGCACTCAGCTGAAGAAGCACACAAAGCACTAGATGATGCTATGCAAAAAAAGATATTTGGTTCTGCAGGTACAAAAGTTGTCATAGAAGATTTTCTACAAGGAGAAGAAGCGAGTTTCATTGTTTTATGCGATGGTAAAAAAACCATCCCTTTTGCTTCTTCTCAAGATCATAAAGCGAGAGATAATAATGATTTAGGCCCGAATACGGGCGGTATGGGAGCATATTCTCCAGCCCCTATTGTGACGGAGAAAATTCATAAACAAGTAATGAAAAAAATCATAAAGCCAACAATTGATGGCCTTAAATCAGAGGGAATAACTTACAAAGGCTTTCTCTATGCTGGGTTGATGATAAAAAATTCAGAAATTAGTGTGTTGGAGTTTAACTGTCGATTTGGAGATCCAGAGACACAACCAATTCTCATGAGAATGGAATCTGATTTAGCTGAGATTTGTCTTCTAGCTGCGCAAGGTAATTTAAATGAAAGAGAAATTTCTTGGACTAAAGATTCAGCTCTTGGCGTAGTGATAGCATCCAAAGGCTATCCTTTTGAATATGAGAAAAACAAAGAAATTGATAATTTAGAAAATGAAAATCCACGCCAAAAAGTCTTTCATGCAGGGACAAAAACTCAAGAAGGAAAAGTTCTTAGTAATGGAGGAAGGGTTTTATGCGTTACTGCATTAGGGAGTACGTTGCTAGATTCAAAAAATTTAGCTTATCAAAAAGTTAAAAATATAGACTGGAAAGATGGATTTTATCGAGATGATATTGGTGATAAAGCTATTAAATCTTGAACAGCCTTATAGGGTTCTTTTTTTCTCATAAAAAATTCTCCAACCAAAAAGTTGTAAATTTTAGCTTCGTTGAGATCATTAATGTCATCTCTGGAATAGATGCCGCTTTCTGAAATAATTAATTGACCTTTGGGTAGCAATTTTTTGATTTTGATCGAATTATTAATGTCTACATCAAAGGTCTTCAAATCTCGATTATTTATTCCTAAAAGTTCAGGTGAAACTGTCATTGCTATTTCTGCTTCCTCCTCATTATGAACTTCTATGAGAACATCTAATTCATTTTCTTTTGCGACTTGATAAAAATCTATAATTTTATTTTTATCTAAGATTGAAGCAATCAGAAGAATGCAATCCGCCCCAAAAGCTTTGGACTCTAAAATCTGTATTTCATCAATTATGAAGTCCTTTCGCAAAATAGGTAAATGACAGACTTTTCTTACCTCTAATAAATAATCAAGACTACCTAGAAAAAAATCAGGTTCTGTTAGTATGCTGAGACAGGCAGCTCCTCCCTTCTCATATTGCTTAGCAGTCCAGACGGGATCGAAATCTTCTCTAATGATACCCTTGCTTGGGGAGGCTTTTTTTATTTCTGCAACTACAGAATTTCTCAGCTCTTCTGAAGATTTATGTAAAATTTCAACAAATTTTCTTTTTTTATATTCCTTTCCGTTACTTTGAAGATTTTCTCTAGAAAAGGTGGATTTCAAAGTTTCAACCCTTTGTTCGGTCCTTTGAATAATTTTTTCAAGATGATTCATAAATTACCTAAGACTTAAAATTTATAAACTCATCAAATTTCTCTAGTGCCTTCCCTGAAGAAATGAGTTCGTAAGCAAGTTCGTATCCATCTTCAAAATTATCAACTACAGAAGATATTTTCAAAGCTGGAGCTGCATTTAAAGAAATTATTTCCTTGCCAGGTAAGAATTTATTATCAAAAGAATCTATAACTTTCCTAACACTATCTTGTGGAGAATCTATTTCTAAATCAGAGAGATTTTTAGATTTTATATTAAAAGCTTTTGGATCTATTTCATGAGTAATAAGTTCACTCTTTGATAATTCTATTAATTGGGTTTTACTGGAGAAAGAAATTTCGTCTAAGCCATCATCTGAATGAAAAATTGCTGCAGCTTTGCAATTCAAATTTCTTAAGGCCTCGCCAACTGGTTTTATCCATTTACCGTGAAAAACACCAATAGACTGAATGTTTGCGCCTGCGGGATTTGATAGAGGACCCAAAAGATTAAAAATAGTTTTTTTACCTAATATTCTTCTGGCTTCCATGACATATTTCATGCCTGGATGATGATTTTGGGCAAATAGAAATCCTAATCCTATTTTATCTAAAGAGTCAGAAAAGTATTTAGATGACTCATTTAAATTGATACCTGCTGCTTCTAGGAAATCAGCGCTACCGCTTTTACCCGTTGCAGTTCTATTTCCATGCTTTGCGACTTTTAAGCCAGCCGCAGCTAGAACAAAACTGACAGAAGTAGAAACGTTTATCATTTTTTTTCCTAGCCCTCCTGTGCCGCAACAATCAATAACTTGATTATGATTAACATCAATGGATTTAGAATTTTTTCGCATTGAGGTAGTAGCTCCAGCCAATTCATCAGGAGTTTCTCCTTTTTTGTCTAGAGCATCCAAGAGGCTAGTAAGGGAACTTGTATCTACCTCTCCGTTAAAAATTTTATCAAAAAGTTGTTCCGTCTCATCCAAAGTAAGGTTGATCTTTTTTTTAATATTTTCTATTAAAGTATCAATCATTTACTTTTAGGAAATTATTCAACATGGTCATCCCATCCATAGTTTTTAGAGATTCTGGATGAAATTGAAGGCCATAAATTTCTTGGGAATTATGTTTTATACCCATTATTGTCCCGTCTTCTGTCCAAGCGTTAACAGAAAAATCCTTGCTCAAAGTTTCTGGGTCTATTACTAATGAATGGTACCTAGTTGCCTGAAAAGGACTTTCAATATTTTTAAAAATTTCTGAGCCATCATGAATCACATTAGAAATCTTTCCATGCATAATTTGATTAGCTTTTATTATTTTTGCACCAAAAGCTGCTCCAATTGCCTGATGTCCAAGACATACGCCTAAAATAGGAATCTTTCCAGAAAATTTTTTAATTGTATTTATTGAAATGCCCGCCTCATTAGGAGTACAAGGACCAGGAGAAATTACTATAAATTCTGGGTTGAGATCCTCTATTTGATCAAGATTAACCTCGTCATTACGCAGAACTTTAACTTTCTGACCTAATTCACCGAAATATTGAACCAAATTAAAAGTGAAAGAGTCATAGTTATCTATCATTAGAAGCATTAGTCCATCTCCTCAACAGCTTTCATAATGGACATAGCTTTATTCAATGATTCTTGATACTCACTTTCTGGATCGGAATCATAAACAATGCCTCCACCAGCTCTTACACTAAGATTTTTCCCTTGAATAACTGCTGTTCTTATTGCAATTGCGACATCCATATTTCCAGTCCAAGATAGATAACCTACAGCTCCTCCATAGACTCCCCTTCTATCGGGTTCAAGCTCATCAATTATTTCCATTGCCCTAATTTTCGGAGCACCAGATAAAGTACCCGCTGGAAAAGTCGCTTTTAAAACGTCAATAGAAGTAAGTCCTTTTTTTATTTTTCCTACAACATTTGATACTAGATGCATGACGTGTGAATATTTCTCAATTTTCATCTCCTCTGTAGTTTTAACGCTGCCGACCTCAGCTATCCTTCCAACATCGTTTCTTCCTAAGTCAATTAGCATAAGATGCTCAGCTATTTCTTTTGGATCACTTTTTAACTTGTCAGCCAACTCTTTATCTTCTTTGCTATCTTTTCCTCTTTTTACGGTTCCAGCGATTGGTCTCACTGTAACCTCTTCATTTTGAAGCCTCACTAATATTTCCGGAGAGGCTCCTACAATATGTAAGTCATCAATTTTCATGAGGTACATATAAGGAGAAGGATTTAATTTTCGCAAAGATCTATATAAATCAATTGGCGATCCCTCAAATTTTGTGGAGAATTCTTGCCCATAGACTACCTGCATCACATCTCCTTCAACGATATAGTTTTTTATCTTTTTAATAGCTTCAAGATAATCTTCTTTTTTCACAGATGATTCAAAATTGATAACTCCTTTTTCGGATGATTTTTGAGAAGGTAGGGGTTCTAAAATTTTTTTATGAATAAGTTCAATTCTTTCATGACATTCTTTTTCTGTATCCTCGTTGCCGTGAACAACTATAAAAAGAGATTTTTTTAGGTTATCGTAAATTACAACTTCATCGGAAACCATCAGAGATATATCAGGATAAGGGAGTTTTTCTTTAGATGAATTTTGAAGCTTTTTTTCTATGTGTCTTATTGTTTCATAGCTGAAGTATCCTACTAATCCTCCATGGAAATCAGGCAAATCAGGAATTGATTGAGCTTTATTTTGTTTAAGAAAATTCTCTATGTCCTTCAAAGGATTCTTAGAGAGATCTATTTTCTTATCGGTAGGTAGGCCAATTATTGAATATCTGGCCCATTTTTCTCCGCCTTCAACTGACTCGAAAAGGTAGGAATTTCTATCATCCATGAATTTAAGATAGATGCTGAGAGGAGTTTCTAGATCTCCTGAAATTTCTTTGAAAAAAGGAATTTTAGTAACGCTTTCCATATTGTCTACTTCCTATGAGTTCACCTCTATTTGCCTCGACTACAAGCTTAGCCCTGTGACAAATACTTTTTTCTGAAAATGGAATACCTTTTTCAATTATTTCTGAATTCGATCCAATAAATTTAATATCAAGAGGGATAGAAGTATTTCTCATCCAAAAACATTTGGTTGATAAATTTTGAAAATGAAATTTAACAATGTGATTAGGAGGCAAGTAATCAACATACATTAGACCCTTCCTTCTATCAGCAGGCTTATACAAATTTTTAACACAATATTCTCCTTTTTCAATGTATCCTTCTGCGCATAAATTAGAGGAACTTTCTTCTCCAGCTAAAGAGAAGCAAATAAAGCTAACTAAAATTATTCTTAAGATTTTTGATTGCATCAAAATAATTGGGTTTGTTAAAAATCGCTGATCCAGCTACAAAGGTATCAGCACCGGATTTCGAAATCTCTCCTATATTGTCTTCCTTAACGCCACCATCAACCTCCAATCTAATTTTAAGCTTTGAAGTATCAATTATTTTTCTCATTTCTTTAATTTTATTCATGACTTCAGGTATAAATTCTTGCCCGCCAAAACCGGGAAAAACACTCATTAATAAAACCATATATAAATCATCCATGTATGGCTTGATAACATCCAGAGAAATGTCAGGATTTAAAACTAAACCAGGACTACACCCTAGATCGGAAATTAATTTGAGTGATTTTTCTGGATCTTCTGATGCTTCAGGATGAAAAGTGATTGAAGTGGCTCCTGCGTCTGCGAACATTTTAATCAATTCATCTACGGGATTGACCATTAAGTGAACATCTAAAGGACAATCTATTCCATTGTCCCTGAGAGATTTGCATACCATGGGGCCCACAGTTAAATTTGGCACAAAATGGTTATCCATCACGTCGAAATGAATCCATTCAGCTCCTGCCTCTAATACAGATTCAACTTCACTTCCTAAGTTTGCAAAGTCAGCAGATAGAATTGAAGGAGCAATTATGTTTTTCTGTTTAGCCACAGATAAATTTTACACAAAATCTAGATCTTCTTTTGTATTAATATTTTTTAAAACACCCTCGTAAATTTCAGCGGATACTTTCTTATTCTTCACGGCAGGCAAAATAATGTCATTCCAAAATTCTTTGTGTTGTTTGTTTCTATCTGCCAATAAGGTTGGATTAATTAAAGCAATTCCACCGTAGTTAAAATCAGTTCCCTCTTCAACTATTCCTTTGTTTATTGAAAAATCTCCAGTTGATTTATTGTTTTTTACGGCAATCAAATGCGCTCCATCCACTTTATTATTAAGACTTTCTAAAGGATATTCGGTGTATAAGTCTCCTGAAATTAAGATAAAACTCTCTGTTCCAATCTCCTCTTTTGCTTCTATCAATGCCCCACCTGTTCCCATCAATATGTCTTCTTCAGAAAAAGTTATATTGATTCCAAAGTTTTTTTTAAGATTTAAAAATTCCTTAATAGCATCGGGTTTATGATGTAAGTTGATAATGATTTCGGAAACATTGATTTCCTTCAATTTTCTAATATGCCTTTCTAAGAGACTCGTACCCTTAACTTCAACAAGGCATTTTGGGATTTGGTTTGATATTGGTCTCAACCTAGTCCCTAAACCAGCACATAAAATAAAAGCCTTCATTTGAAAATCTGTAAAAACTTCGAAAAATCTTTTAGTTCTTTGTATCGCGACATTGAATCAATTAGATAATTTATTAAAACCGGAAAGTCATTAAGTCTATCGTCCCTGTTAAGTGTTATGGATACTTGGGAAAGTTTTCCTAAAATTCTAATCTGTCTTTGCATGGCGCAAAATTCAATATCTTCTTTAAAATCTTCTAAAGATTTTATCTCTTCATTTTGCGTATTTTTTTTGTAGTAATCTAACCAATCATCCACTTGCGTTTTATCCCAGACCATATATAAATCTTTGAAAATCGAGGCTAAATCAAGAGCATAAGGGGCAATCATGGCATCCTGAAAGTCTAAAACGCCTGTCTCTTTTGAATCAAGATAAATTAGGTTTCTTGTTTCAAAATCATAATGAGAAATGCACAGTGGCAGTTCATAGAACCTTTTGAGAATAAAGTTGTATCCTTCATCAATAGTATCAAAAGGGATACTTGAGTCTGATAAATTCAGATACCCCCTGCAAAAAAAATCAATAAATAAGTCCTTATTTGCAATAGATTTTTCTAAATCAAAGTGATCAAAAATCTCGGTATCACAATTTATATTTTGTATTCGAATGAGCTGATCTAATGCCGATTTTATAAAAATGTCACTGTTTTCCTGGGTAATGTTCAATTGATAGAGATTATCTGAGAAATCTTCAATAATTAAATGGCATAGATCATCATTACGAAAATAGATTTCTGGGACTTTTACTTGAAAGGATTTAAAGACATCAGCTTTTTTACAGAAAGATTCAATGCTCTCATCTATGCCTTTGGGAGCATTCATGAGAATAAAAGTTTTTCCTTGAAAATTAAATCTGAAATAGTCTCTCTGGCTGGACTCTGTTCTTAACTTTGAAAAGGAAAAGGTTTCCTCTGTTTTAAAACAAGAACTTATCCAATTAGAAGAGTCATCAGAAACGGAATCCACTTTTAACTTTTCTTAGCTGCCTCAGGAGGCGGCATATCTTCAGGGACGAAAAAGTCTGGAGCCAGTTGATCGAAAGGAACATCTGCGTATACAGAAAAGTCACTTACACCATTTTCTGCAAGAAGAGTGTCATCTATACAAAAGTTTCCTGAAAATTCTTTGGATGGCTTGGTAAGAATTACATAAGCTGCATCTGCCATTATTTCTGGCCCCCTTGAAATATTAACTAATTGCTCACCGCCTAAGACATTCTTAACAGCAGCAGTAGCTATGGCGGTTCTAGGCCAAAGTGCATTTACTGCAACTCCATCATCTTTAAATTCTGCAGCCATACCTAGAACGCAAAGACTCATTCCAAATTTAGCCATTGAATAAGCAACGTGCCCTGAAAACCAATCTGGATTCATGTCTAGTGGAGGTGAAATATTTAAAATATGAGGATTCTCAGACTTTAACAAATGGGGAAGGCAACTTTTTGAAGTTACAAATGTCCCTCTTGCATTAATTTGATTCATCAAATCGTACCTTTTCATGTCTGTTTGAAGGGTATTAGTTAATTGAATTGCACTTGCGTTGTTAACACAGATATCAATTCCACCAAATTTTTTCACTCCTTCTTCGACCGCATTCAAAACCTGCCCTTCTTCTCGAACATCTACAATTACTGGTAATGCCATCCCACCTGCTTTTTCAATCTCATCAGCAGCGGTATAAATAGTTCCTGGTAATTTAGGATGAGGTTCAGATGTTTTTGCCGCCAATATTATATTTGCTCCATCTTTTGCTGCCTTTAAAGCAATAGCTAATCCAATTCCTCTGCTAGCTCCTGTAATGAATAGTGTTTTTCCTTCTAAACTCATGCTTACCTCAAATATTATTAATTTTCTATTTTAACCTCCAAAAGATAAAATTATCACCAATATAGAGCGAATCTCTAATGGTTATCTCCAAGTAATTAATAAAGTGAAGTCATACAAATCGATTCTCCTATTATTTTTCATTTCAAACCTTATTTATCCTCAACTTGAAGAAATTGATTTTAATGCTGGGAAGGCCAAACTAGATGGCGAAAATAAAGTTTTAAAATTGAGTGAATCCGTTGAAATTTATTTTAATGACTTTTTCTTACAAGCAGATGAGATTAATTTAGATTCTTCTAAAGAGATTCTTTCTGGGAAGAACATTAGTTTTGATTTAATCGATAGGAATGCTTATGGAAAAGCAGATGAAATTCTAATCCAAAAAGACAAAGCTCAATTTAAAGGGGTTGAGATGTCTCTATGTCCTTGCAAGAAGAGAATTTGGTGGGTGGAAACCGATGAATTAAGTTTTTCTTCTCAAGAAGATTTTGGAAACTTTCAGGGAGGGAGATTCTATATTTACGATACGCCAATATTTATTTTACCTGCAGGAAAGTTTCCTCTAACCACCGAAAAAAGATCAGGTATCTTATTACCAGAATTGTCCTACTCAAATAAAAATGGTTTTGATCTAGAAATTCCATACTACCTAAATCTTGCCAGCAATTACGACATGACAATCTCCCCTAGATACATTGAGGAGAGGGGCTTGGCATTTTCATCTAATTTGAGATATTTAACTAAAAGCTCTTCTGGGTCTTTTAACTTCTCTTCTTTATTCAACGATGTTAATTATGAGAGACTTTTTAATACGGATAGCAACCGTTGGGGTATAAGTTTTAAGCACACAGGTGAAATTACCGATAGCTTATACATTGATATTGATTACTCAAATGTGAGTGATTTTCTTTATATCAGAGACCTTGGAAGTAATTTATATGGAGATGAAAAGACGGTAGCTCTTCCACAAAACCTCAATCTAAGCTGGATAGGTGAATCTGCATCAATACATGTAAGGGCTTTTTCATTTAAATTGATTGATCCTTTCTCCCAGAATCAATTCCGTTCAATCCCAGAATTATCGTTTGATTATATTCTGCCTCATGAAAATATTATTT
>CACFKX010000029.1:0-8174 GCA_902566955.1 uncultured SAR86 cluster bacterium
CCTTACCTTACTGATGGCGAGGTAAAAATGACCGAATCAGTAGCTATGGCGCAATACCTAGTTGAGAAATATGGCCCGACAGATTTAAGGGTTTCACCGGATGAACCTGATTATCCATCTTTCCTAAATTGGTTATTCCATTCAGATGCAACCTTAACTTTTCCTCAAACCGTTGTTCTTCGATATAAATTACAGGAGCCTGGAGTAGCCGATGCTGCAGTTGATGGTTACAGCAGATGGTTTGTATCAAGATTGAAATTGCTTGAAACGACACTGGAAGATAGAGAATTTCTTTGTTCTGACAGGTTTACTATCGCAGATATATGCGTAAGTTATGCTATTACATTGGCAGATTCTTTAGGTATTGAACAAGCGTTTAAACCTAATATTAAACGTTGGACAGATATGCTCTTTGAAAGAGAGTCTTATAAAAAATCTATGTCTTACAAGTTCGAAGAATAAATTTTTAAATCAAGCTTTAGACTTAGGTCTAAAAAATAATATTATTCCTGTGATTGAGCTGATCAAAGCAAGGATCGAGAAGATTTTTAAAAAAAGATTATTAATATCATCCCTATCGCGCCAGTCCATGATGTGAAGGCCCCACATTAAATCCCAAAGGCGCCATTCAAAAGTTCGAATGGCTACTATTTTTCCTAAACTTGGGTCAATGTATACGTTTACTTCTTTATCTGTAGAATCTAAAGAAGATAATTTATATAGAGGGAGGTTTCTCCCTCGAAACTCACTCCCTCTTTTTTCTTCCGTAATTTCTTGAACTGAAATTGGTTGTAGATAAGTTTTTTCTATCACTATTTCTTTTGCTTCATCAAAAGAAATTCTTCTTATTTTTTCTGGAGTAATCTGTTCAACTGATTTGAGATAATTTTCTCCCCTTATCTGATCAATCTTATTAAAAGAAAAAAATATTCCTGAGATAGTCCAAAGCAAGAGCTGGACTGAAACCACTAAACCAATAAATTTGTGAACTTTGCGGTTAGAAAAGTTCAAAGTTTTTTTGGAGGCATAGGGATAAGAATAGATGTTTTATTTAAATACTTTTGGTATTCCTCATTGCCTTTCCATTGTTTTCTTCCTCTTGCCTCAAGAAGACTAACCCCGCTTATTCTTGTAAGTTGAATAAAAACAAAGATGGGTGATATCAGTGCAAAATATAACCATCCTTGAAGAGACGGAATAGCAACAATAGCAACGCCAAACCATAGCAATATTTCTCCGAAATAATTCGGATGCCTTGACCACGACCAAAGGCCAGTTGTAATGAATTTATCTCCATTCTCTTTTTTTGCTCTAAATTTTGTTTTCTGATTATCTGCTATAACTTCTATGAGAAATCCAGTTAACCAAATTAAAAAACCAAGGATGTGGATGACATTTAAGCTTACTTCTTTTGAAGAGCAAATAGCAGCTAAAGCAGCTCCAAGAGACAACAAAACCCAAAGACCTTGGATATTCCAAGTCATAAAAAACCATGAAAATTTAGTCTTCATTATTGTAAATCTTTTATCTTCTCCAGCTCTTCTTACTCTCCAGAACAAGAAAGATCCAAGACGGATTGCCCAAATAGAGATCATTAAGGCTAATAAAATATTTATTAAAGATAAGTTTGGACTCAATGCCACAGATATAATTGATATCGATATAAATGTGAGGCTTCCGGTTAAATCAAAGAAATGTTCCGTCTGATTTAAATAAGAAGGAATAAAGATGACATATTGAATTACAAAAATTATTAATGCACAAAATCCGAATAATGGTATCCCCGATATAGTGAGTGAATTTAAGCTGCATACCCACCCCACTAAGAGAGCAACCGCAAGAGTCACTGCAGTTCCAATGTTTGATTGAGTTCTATTCATAATAAAATTCTACTATAAGACTTGATTTAGCGGCTTATTTAGATGATATTATTTTATGAAAGTGGAGAAAAGAATGAAAAATTTAATAAGCAAAATTTTATTTTTAGGTATGTTGTTACTTTTAAGCTCAACTACCTTTGGTTTTTCAATTTCTGGAGATTCTTTTAAGGCAAATCTAGAAATTGATACCATAAACTTCGGTAAAGAATACGCAGTAATTTCTGCTTCTGGAAGAGCCGGGGAATACGGAGCAGTTTATGCTGATTACAAATTAATGCCATCAAACGATCAAAGAAATTCTGGAACCATATCTGGGTTGGCAAGAGCAATTAACGATGATGGAGTCCTCACTGGAGCAAACCTTACTGGTGTGTACAAAAGAAATGGCGGAATTATCAGTATTTATATGCTCGATGAATTAACAAATGGAGTGATTCATTATGTCGAAGGTACAATAAATGTTGTCACTAAAAAAATAGAAATCGAGGTTTATCCTAAATAACTGGAGATAATTATGATGAATTCAAAAATTTGTGAACTTTTAGATATAGAGTTTCCGTTAGTTGCTTTTACACATTGTCGAGATGTTGTAGTTGCTGTTTCTAAAGCTGGCGGATGCGGAGTTTTGGGAGCAGTTGGCATGTCTCCTGAGCAATTAGAAAAAGAATTAAAATGGATCGATGACCACATTGATGGAAAACCATATGGAGTAGATGTTCTTATTCCAAACAAAATGGTTGATCAAAGCGAGAAGTTTGATGCGGATAAATTGAAGAACATGATTCCACAAGAGTATGCTGACTACCGAGCTGATATTTTAGAAAATCATGATATTGAGGCCGCTGAACTGAGAACTATTGATACAGCTGGATCCAGTTTTGCTCAAAATACAAAAGCAGATGGTGCAAAAGCTCTTTTGGATGTAGCTTTCAGTCACCCAATAAAACTTATAGCTAACGCCTTAGGTGTTCCACCCGATTGGATGCTTGAGATGGGAAAACAAAATGATGTAAAGGTTGCTGCATTGTTAGGGACTGCTCAACATGCAATTAACCAGGTCAAAGCAGGCGTGGATATTCTTGTGGTTTCAGGAACGGAAGCAGGAGGGCACTGTGGAAGTGTTTCCACAATGGTGTTAATTCCCGAAGTACATAAGGCAATTCAACCTTATGGTGATGTTCCAATTTTGGCAGCTGGAGGAATCGTTACTGGCCAACAAATGGCTGCAGCCATGGCCATGGGTGCATCAGGTGCATGGTGTGGCTCAGTATGGTTGACTACTGTTGAATCAGAAGTGCCTCCAGTTATAAAAGAAAAAATGGTAGCTGCAAACTCAAGCGAGACGGTTAGATCTAGAAGCAGGACAGGAAAACATTCTAGACAGTTAGTATCTCCGTGGACAGATGCTTGGGAGTCCGATAAAGCCCCCGATCCTTTACCAATGCCTTTACAGCCGATGGTAGCCGAACCGGCCCTCCAGAAAGTTAATAAACTTGCCGAAGGTGGACATGAAGGTGCTAGAGAGCTTTCTACTTATTGGGTAGGTCAAGGAGTAGGTCTTATGAACGCAACAATATCAGCTAGCGATGTTGTTCAAGAATTCAAACAAGACTTTATCTCTGCATATGAAAGACTTACGAATTTCGTTAACTAACTTCACAAATTTAAAAGAGCAATAGATCTTTATCTATTGCTCTTTTCTATTTAAAAAACTTTGAAAAATTTTCTAAATCTTCTCTTTCGGTCCTAAATTGATTAACTGGATCAGTTTCATCTTCGTATCCGAGCGCTATACCGCACCATAGAGTTTCATCTTCAGGATAATCGACATGCTCCCTTACAAGCTTTGGAAGTTCAGCCCAAGCTTCTTGTAAACAAGTTGCTAAACCGTTCTCAATAGCCAATAAGCAAACATTTTGAATAAAATGTCCCACATGGCCCCAACCGTTTGGACCGACACAATTTTTTACGGTTATAAAAATCCCAACAGGAGCTCCAAAAAACTCATAATTTTTTCTTCCCTGGGCCATCATTTTCTCTGTATCGCCTTTTTCAATGCCTATGGCGCCATACATAGCCCAACCTACGGCTCTTCTTCTTTCTTTGTACCAGTCAGGCATTTCTTTTGGATACACTAAATATTCTTGCCCATCCATTTTGCCTTGATCGTATCTGGAAGTAGCTTCATTAACTAGTTTGTCTCTTGCATCGCCAGATAAAACATAGACATTCCAGGGTTGTGTATTCACTCCGGAAGGCGATTGCTTTGCTATTTGTATGATGCTCTTAACAGTGTCTATATCAACATCCCTATCTGTAAAAGCTCTTGCAGAGTGCCTTTTCTTTATAGCTTCTGATACTGTCGTCATGATTTACTCCTATTTGATTCAGCTAAATTTCTTATAAAAAAACTTTAATTATCCGTACAACTGTATTAATGTAATTTGGTACATTTGTACTATACATCGAAAAACTAAGGGGAGTTATGATGAATAAGAGATTAATTAAAGTTTTTTTTATTGGTTCCTTAATATTTTCACCTCAATTTTCTTTTGGACAAAGTGATTCAGATGAGTCAGTCGAAGAAATGGTAGTGACAGCAACATTTAGGGAAACCACAGTAATGGATACAGCTTTGTCAGTTGATTCTGTAAGTCAAGATAAACTGGATCAACTTGGGGCTGACAGCCTTGAGGAAGTTTTTAGATCGGTTTCTGGTCTAAATCTTTATTCAGAAGGGGTTGGAAGAAGTAGGATAATCATCAGAGGTATTAGCGGACAAGCTAGTAACTATCCAGGTGGTCAAATGGGAGCTACAACTGGGGTGTATATTGATGATGTGCCTATGTCATCAGTAATGTCTCCAGAGTACGCTTCAGCTGGAGATGCTTTTGATTTACAAAGGATTGAGGTCTTAAAGGGTCCTCAAGGAACTTTATTCGGTGAATCTTCTCAAGGTGGAACAGTAAGATACATTTATAACAAACCTAACCCAGATGAGTTTGAATCTACTGTTCGAATGAAAGGAATGAGCGGAGCTGATAGTTCATCATCCTACAGGGTGGATGCTCTTATTAATTTCCCGTTTTCTAATGACGCTACTGACGGTGCTGTGAGAATTAGTGGGTTTCAAGGAAAAAGAGGTGGATACATTGATTGGATTACAGTTGATAATAATGAACCTGACTGGAACGACGCTTCAACAAGTGGTGGTAGGTTATCGGTCCTCGCCGAAACTGAGAACCTAACTTTCCAATACTCAAGTATTTTTGGAAATACTAATGGAAATGGAAACAACATGTCCTACTCGCCTCCTACAGCTGCAAATCCTTTCTTAGATAATAAATCGATCATCCCTCCTTATTCTGCAGCAGGAGCTTTAGCAGCTGGTTCTTATGTGGGACTGGCAGCGCCAGCAGCTAAATATTATGTTGGTGCTAACGAAGTGGATCCTCATACTCCCGGTAATGATGAAGAATATCAAGTGCATTCATTTAAATTTGAGGTTGATACTGGAGCTGGAACTTTCAGTTCTATAACTTCTTACTTGGATAGATATGTTCAAAGGAGAACTCCAACAAATACAGAAGCTGCATTCGTAATAGATATTTACACAGGTGGTTTGAATGTAAACTTTGCAAGAGGTGTATTCGATAGCTCAGGCGCAGAAAATTGTTTCATCCCTTGTAATGGAGCAGCTTTTGTTCCTTTCTTTGGAGAACAAAATGCATCGTTTACAAATGTATTTATGGCTCCTTTCCCTGATGGAGGATCAGTTTCTTCATATAATCCAAAAGTATCAGGAGCAACTGAAAGAGTTACTCAAGAATTTAGATTCACATCTGACGCTACTGAGGATCTTTTTTGGGTTGTTGGAGCATTCTTTAAAGATACTACTGACAAAAGACTTACAGATTTAGCAATAACATATTTCTCACCTGAGAGAGCGGCTCTAGGACAAGCTACTGTAGATGAGAACGGAGATCCTCTGCCTACAGAATCAATTGGTCCAAGTTTAAAAGCTGATTTTGAAAGTCCTGATACAGAATTACAGGAAATATCTGTTTATGCGGATATAACTTACGAGATAGATCAAAACTGGTCTATAGCTGCCGGAGTAAGAATAACAAATCTTGAAAAAACTTTGACCATAGGTGCATCTACTTATGATTTTTCAGAGGATAATGTTTCTCCTCGTTTCAATGTATCTTGGAATGATGGAAGTAATCTTGTTTATCTAAACGCTTCCACAGGATTTAGACAGGGTGGTGTAAACGGTGCTCAATTATATAATTTAAGAAACTGGGCAGTGTTTAATGAATTTACACCAGGTTTTATTCCTCAAGAAAAAATAGATTATGCTAATAAAGTTCTGACATTTGATGGAGATCAGTTGTTGAATACTGAACTTGGGTACAAGGGAAGTTTTAATGACGACACTATTCAGCTAATTCTATCTGTGTACTCACAATCGATAACAGATTTTGCAGTTTACGTAGAAGACTATAGTCTTGATGCGGTAGGGTTCCCTTATATCGCTAATATTGGAGATGGTTCATCGTCAGGAGCAGAAATGGCATTGAATTTCTTGCCAACTTCCGAGCTTTCAATTGGAATCATTGCCTCATCTAATCAGACAAGTATTGATACTGCTTACCCTGGATACGATGGAGGTATAAAAATTGCCAAAGATAGTAAGTTTCTCCATGCTCCTGAAACTACTTATGGATTTAATATTGATTATACTCATGATATCGGGAACGGAAATTTTGGAAGACTGTATCTTGATCATTCATTTGTAGGAGAACGGTTTGCTGATTCAACAAACCTGACAACTCTTGGTGAATATGAGGTTTCGAATATTAGATATTCATTTATAGGTGCAAACAACATCACAACTACTTTGTTTGTAAATAACTTGATGGATTCAATTTTTGTTACTAATCAACGTGACTTCACCTTCGGTTTTGGAGGAATTGGTTACGACTATGGTCGTCCGAGAGAACTTGGAATAAGCGTCCAGTACAACCTTAACTAAAAACTCTAATACCCCTAGAGTGTATACACCCGATTTTGTTTGGTAAGCAAAATCGGGTGTAAAATTTAGGCATGATAGTTAAAACCAAATCTGGCGAAATCGAGGGCGCTAAGGAAGATCTTTTTTATTCTTTTAAAGGCATTCCTTATGCAGAGCCACCCATAGGTAAGAATAGGTGGTTGGCTCCAAAACCCATAAAACCTTGGTCAGATGTAAAAAGCTGTAAAGAATTTGGTTCTATTTGCCCTCAAAACGAGCTTGTTTATGAGCAAGAGGCTACTGCAGATTACGAAACTGGGTCAAACCAAAATGAAGATTGTCTAACTTTAAACGTATGGTCTTCTGAGCTTGATTCCAACAAACCAGTTTTAGTTTGGATTCATGGTGGAGCTTACTTTTTGGGGAGTGGAGCGGACTGTCTTTCTGATTCAGAAGATATATGTAGAGATGGTAAATATGTTGTCGTAAGTATGAATTACAGATTGGCCTGTTTTGGTTTTCTCCGTTTGATTGATATTACTGATGGAAAAATACCATCCACTGGTAACGAAGCCCTTTTGGATCAAATCGAAGCACTTAAATGGATTCAAGCAAACATATCCTCTTTTGGGGGAGACCCTAATAATGTAACTTTGATTGGTCAATCCGCTGGCGGACATAGCATTGGAACTCTTCTAGCAATGCCAGATGCAAAAGGTTTATTTTATAAAGCTATAGTTTGTGACGGTGGTTCGGAAACAATTCAGCCCAAGGAAGAGGCAAACAGATTAGCTTTGAAGTTATTAAATGAATGTAATATTGATCCTTCTGATGTCGATGCAATAAATTCTATAAGCACAGAAGATTTAAAAGCATTCGATGCAAAAATGCAGGATCCTAATCATCCATATACTCAGGATTTAGACTTCGCTACACAAGCTCATGCTAAACCCTGTGTTGATGGAGTTCATATTCCAGATGAACCATTGAATCTTATTCGGGCAGGGTCCGCAAAAGATGTATCGGTTATTTTAGGTACAAGTGATTCTGAGGCATTTGGCTACGACGAAATTTATCCTGGCCTTAGAGAATGGACTGTAGATCAAGCTATTGAGTTTGAAATGAGAGATTGGCTAAGAAAGTCCAAGTTTTTAAAAATTTCAGAAAAATCTGCGCGAGAAGATGTAAAAAAACTTTTCGATGCATACGAAGTTCATCTCTCAAGTAATGAAATGGATTCTTCACCGGCGGAATGCTTTTTGAAAATCAACGGACAT
>CACFKX010000030.1:0-7428 GCA_902566955.1 uncultured SAR86 cluster bacterium
ATCATGAAATTTATAATCAAGAAGCTGTAAAAAGGATTCTTTTACACATAGGCCTTAAAAAAAAATCCATTGAGGAAAAAATACTTACCTTTGATCCACTTCCTCATCGCCTTGAAGATATTTCCTTAAATAAATACCTCACCATCATAAATGACTCTAAATCTACCAATCCGCATTCACTTAATGCTGCAATAAATAAATATAAAGATGAAAAAATTATTTTAATTATGGGGGGGTTAAAAAAGGATCTAAGTTTTAGGCCGCTTATGGAGGTTCTTAAGAGAAAAACTAAGAAAGTTTTTGTTTATGGTGCGGACAGAAAAAAGATTTCAAATGAAATAGAAGAGTTAAATCCAATCGTGCTTGAGAGTATGGCTCAAGCTGTGAAAGAGGCTATAAATTATTCAACTAAAAATGATTTGGTCTTATTTTCTCCCGGTTGTTCAAGTTTTGATGAATTTCAAAATTATGAAGAAAGAGGGTCTAAGTTTAAAGAATTAATCAAAAAATATGTTGGCTAGAAAGCAAAACTTTGCAAATAGAATTTTATTTGGAAGTCACGATCGGAACATTAATTTTGAAAATTTTGATTTCACAACAATAACAATATCTATTTTCTTAGCTTTCTTTGGAATCTTGATGGTTTCGAGCATTTCATTTAACGAGTTAACCATTAGGCACATATTTAATTTGATGGTGGGTTTCTTTCTTTTCTTCTTCATATTCAGGTTTGAGATGAGTACATGGAGAAATATTGATTTATATCTTATTTTTTTATCGCTCTTTCTTTTGTTGATACTCTTAGTGCCAAATCTTGCACCAGAAATAAACGGAGCAAAGAGGTGGATAAGGTTCCTTGGTTTTAGTTTCCAGCCCGCTGAATTAGCCAAGTTATCATTATTGATTTATGTATCATCTTTTTGTATCAGGAAGAAAGAAGAATTCAAATCAAATTGGACAGGTTTTTGGAAGCCCATTTTCATAATGGTTTCACTTATTTCTTTAATTTTATTGCAACCAGATTTAGGTTCTTCAGCAATTATCTTTTTGGTCACTCTCACAATCATGTTTATCGCGGGTGCGCCTATTGTTCATTTTATTGCAATCTCCATGGTAGGTTTTTTTACATTTATTTTGATGATTTTTTTAGTTCCTTGGAGATTTCAAAGAATACTTACATTTATGAATCCATGGGAAAATGCTCAAGAAGGAGGATATCAACTGACAAGATCTTTTTCTGCTATTGGCAGAGGTGACTGGTTCGGCACTGGATATGGAGAAAGTTGGTTGAAATTAAATTTACTGCCAGACGCTCAAACTGACTTTGTTTTTTCAATTATTTTGGAGGAATTTGGTAGTTTTTTTGGATTAATTTTAATTTTTATTTTTCTAGTTTTAGTCATAAGATGTTTTATGATTGGACGTTTAGCAAGACAAATGAATCAAATGTTTAATTCATTTATTGCATATGGCATTGGTACTCTGATTGGGTTGCATGTTTTTATCAATATCGGCGTGTCCATCGGACTACTTCCTACAAAAGGGCTGACCTTGCCTTTTTTGAGCTACGGCGGATCCAATTTATTTTTGACCTTTATTTTGATTTCACTGATTCAAAGAATATATTTTGAATTAAATGAATCAGATAGACATAAAGTGATATCAAGGAGGAAAAATTTCTAAAAAATTCTTCATAGTTGCTGGAGGAACAGGAGGTCATGTATTTCCTGCTGAGCAAATTGCGAGAGATTTATTAAAAAAAGATATCTCCATAATCTGGATTGGAACAGCCAGAGGACCTGAGAAAAATATATGTAAAAAGCTTGGCATCAAATTTATAGAATATGATTTGGTAGGTTTCAGAGGAAAGGGCTTGATTAAGAAATTTTCTTCAGTTCTAAAACTATTTCGCTCTGGATTGAAATTTTTTTTCAAATATAGAGTTTTCTCCAGTCAGAATGATCAAATGATTGTTTTTGGAGGATACACTTCATTGATCGCTTTATTTTTCCCTTTAAGAACAATCTATGCTCAAGAGCAAAATTCAATACCTGGATCTGCAATAAGGATTCTTTCAAAGTTAAAATATCTTGATAAAGTATTTTTGGGCTTCGGTCAGGCTTCTAATTATTTCAAAAAAACCAAAGTCAATTTTCTTGTTGATAGTGGCAATCCTATTCGAGATGAACTTTTAGGTTTAAAACAAAAAAATATTGATCAGTTCAACAACCTTCTAATAATTGGAGGCAGCCAAGGTTCAGATTTTTTGAATCATTTGGTGCCAAAAGTTCTTGGAGGAATCAATAAAAACAGCTTGAAAATCCGTCATCAGTGTGGCTTAAAACATAGAGAAATCACTCAAGAAGCTTATATAAAAAATAATGTAAAAAACCAATTCACAGTAAGCGAATTTATAGATGATATGAGAGAAGCTTATGAATGGAGCGATCTTGTAATTTGTAGGGGAGGCGCGCTGACAGTATCAGAATTAATCAAGGTTAGAAGATCAGCATTTATAATCCCTATTCCAAATTCAATTGATAATCACCAAATTTTAAATGCAAAATTTTTTGAAGAAAGAGGATTTGGAAAGGTTTTTGAACAAGATTCTGATGTTAATAACTTGATATCAAATCTCAGAGAATCAATTTTAGATAATACTTCTGTAAAAAGTTATTATGAGCAACTAAATAAGAATTCATTCACTAACTCCTCGAAAATTATCATTGATAATTTAAATATCTAATGTCCAACATAAAAAATATTCATCTAATTGGTATCGGTGGAGCAGGTATGAGCGGAATTGCAGAAATTCTTCATAATCAAGACTATTCTGTCTCAGGGAGCGATCTAGAAGACACAAATGTTACAAAAAGACTAAAAAATCTAGGAGTTAAAATTTTTAAAGGTCACAAAGAAAATAATGTCTTAAAAAAAGATCTTGTAGTGATTTCATCGGCAATATCAAAAAAAAATGTTGAGCTTAAAAAAGCAATTTCTATGGGCATACCGGTTATTCCTAGAGCTGAGATGTTGGCTAATCTTATGATGCTTAAAAATAGCATTGCGGTAGCAGGCAGTCATGGAAAAACTACCGTAACCTGCATAATGGCTCATATTTTCACAGAGGCAGGCCTAGATCCTACTTACATCATTGGAGGCAAAGTAAAGTCTTTTGAATCTAATGCCAAATTAGGTCTTGGTGAGCATATCATTGCGGAAGCTGATGAGAGTGATGGATCTTTCTTAAATCTCAGACCTCTGAAAGCTTTAGTTACAAATATAGATAACGATCATTTAGGTACTTACGATAATGACTTTAATAATCTAAAAAAGTCTTTTAAAAAATTTTGTCTTTCATTACCTTTTCAAGGCTACTTAATTGCTAATGGAGATGATCAATCGGTTAAAAATATTATTAAAAACATACCAAGGAATTCATTTTCCTTTGGAAAAGATAAAGGTAACGACTATCAAATCAAAGATATAGAACAAAACATCAGAGGAACAAGTTTTAAACTCAAAGATAATTTCGTTAAAAAAGATTATAGCTTCTCCATGTCAATGCATGGCGAACATAATGTTATGAATGCAACTTCTGCGATTATTGCAGCTATTCAAGAAGATATTGATGTGTCCATTATAAAAAAATCGCTCAAAACTTGCTCCTCAATCGAAAGACGTTTTGAAATTATTTCTGATGATATCTTTTCAAAAAAGATTACTCTTGTTGACGATTATGGACATCACCCCAAAGAGATCAAATATTCTCATGACACAGCATCAGAAATATGGAAAAACAAAAAAAAGATTGTTGTTTTTCAACCGCATAGATACACACGAACCAAGGATCTTTTTGATGAATTTATAGAAACTCTTCTGAATATAGAAAACCTTCTTTTGCTTGATATTTATCCCGCAAGCGAGAGGATAATTAAAGGCTATGAAGGCAAAGATCTATATAAAGCTCTAAAAAAGAATGGCTCAAACGTAGTATTTTGTCAAAATCATACTGAGGTAATTGAAAATCTTGAAAATATGACCGCTGGAAATGAGGTAATCATAACTCAGGGAGCAGGGACGACCTCAGAGCTTGCAAGAAAGATATCAAATCAATGATAAAAAAAAATATCGCAGTACTATGCGGCGGTTGGTCAGAGGAAAGACTCATTTCATTAAAGAGTGGAGATTCTGTGTACAAATGTCTGAAACAAAACGGTTATGAAGTTTCAAAAATTGATGTCAAAACGGCAAATGAGGCATTTAATAAGGAGCTATATTCTGAGTTCGATCTTGTTTTTATTTTGCTTCACGGTAGAGGAGGCGAAGATGGAGAAATTCAAAAGTTCTTTGAGGAAAATGATATTGTATTTACAGGATCAAATTCTCAGTCTTCCTCAATTACAATGAATAAAATGAAGACCAAAGAAATTTGGAAGAAAAACAATATAAAAACACCGGAATATTTTATCTATGAGGAAAACTTTCTAATAGATAATTTATCCTCATTCGAAAAGTGGGTAATAAAGCCAAATTTAGAGGGATCTTCTAACGGTATTTCCTTTTATAACAAATTTGAAGGGAAAGAGGATTTTCAAAAAAAAATTAATTTAGCTAAAAAATATGATGATTCAGTATTAATAGAAAGGTTTATAGATGGTAAAGAAATAACGGTACCGATAATTAATAAAAGATGCCTTAGGCCCATTCATATTATTCCAGAAGGTGAGTTTTATGATTTTGATGCCAAATATGTTTCCAATAAGACAAAATATTTAGAGTACGCTATAGAATTAGAAAGGTTGGATGCATTGAATAATCTCGTAATTAAGGCATATGAACTTGTTGGTGCCGAAAATTGGGGCCGTATTGATATTATTGATGACGGCATAGATTATTTCCTTATAGAGCTTAACTCTATTCCTGGCATGACTGAAACTAGTTTAGTTCCAAAATCATCTCATTTCTCTGGCATCAGCTATCTTGAATTACTAGAGAGTATTATGGATCACGCTCTTGCCAAAAAAGCTTAATTTCTCTAGAATCGCAACCTTTCTTGCTGAGATATAAAAATTTCAGCTATAAACCATAAGAAAATATGAATCATTACGAAATTGTTTTTTTAGTTCATCCTGATCAAAAATCAGACTCCGAGGCAATATTAAATAAGTATTGCGATCAAATTAAATCTTCCAATGGAACTATAGATAGATCTGAGAATATCGGTTCTAGAAAGTTAGCTTATCCTATTCAAGATTGTTACAAAGCAAATTACTTTTGCATAAATGTTACCTGTGATTCTCATCAAATTGATAACCTTAAAGAATCTTTCAAATATAACGACGCAATTCTTAGACATCTGATTGTAAAAAAAGATGAGATTGAAACAGAACCTTCTTCACTCTTAAAACAAACTCAAGAAGACGGAGAAACTCAGCTTGAGGAATATGAAGCCTCTATTAAAAATGATAATACTCCTAAAGAGGCAACTAAAAATGTAGACGAATCCACTTCTGATAAAGAAGCTGATGTGAAAGAAGAAGCCAATCAATCAGAAGATACATCAGATGAAACAGACAATTCTGAAAAAAATAATGATGGCGATGAAACAAAAGTAGAAATAGAAAATGAATCAAAAGAAGACAAAGGCACATCATGAGAAGAAAGAGAGATACGAGAAAGAAAAATACTGGTCTAGAGCCCTTAGTTAAACAATCGAGAAAATGCAGATTTACTGCTGCCGGTATCAAGCAGATTGATTATAAAGATGTAAATCTTTTAAAGGACTTTATAAATGAAACTGGGAAAATTCTTCCTGCAAGACTTACAGGAACATCTGCAAAGTATCAAAGGCAATTAGAAACTGCTATCAAGAGAGCAAGACAGCTTGCTCTTCTTCCTTACACAGATAGTCATTATTCTTAAGAAATGAAAGTTATTTTATTAGAGAGAATTACCGGCCTTGGAGCTCCAGGTGATCTTGTTACAGTTAAATCTGGATATGGTAGAAATTTTCTTTTACCTGGTAAAAAAGCCATTCCAGCTAATAAAGAAAACATGGAGAAATATGAGGCAGAGAAAGCTCAAATTCTAGCTGCCGAAGAATCAAAGAAAGCTTCGGCACTATCTGTTTATGAGCAACTGAATGGTCAGAGTTTTGAAATTGTATCTGCTGTTACTGAAGAAAATACACTTTATGGTTCTGTAGGTACTAACGAAATTATTGAGAAAATTACAACTGCTGGTTTTGAGCTAGATAAACAAGCTATAAGACTTCCTGAAGGACCAATTAAAGACCTTGGTGATTTTGAGATAGATATAGAATTACATCCTGAAGTTATAGCAAAAATAAATATAAAAGTTTCACCAGAAGAATAATTTTCATTGTTTTCTATTTATTCGAATGGGAGAATAGAAAACGTGAAGAACTTAGACAAAAATTCCTTACCTTCATCAATACAAGCAGAAAAAGCAGCTTTGGGCTGTCTCCTTTTAGAGCCTAATTTATGGGATGATCTTACTACTCAAATTGAGGAAAAAGATTTTACTCAAACAGAAAATAAAATAATTTATAGAGCCATTAAAAAGCTTTCAGACCAAGGCACTCAATTAGACACGCTTACTCTCATAGAAGCTGTTTCTTCAGATGAAGAAATCAAAAAAAATTCAAATTTAAATTTTTCTTCCTACATTAAAGATTTGTTTGAAGAAACCCCTGGAACCTCAAACTTTTCTAATTATGTTGATATTGTCAAGCAAACGTCTAGTCTGAGAAAACTTATCGAAACTGCTGATGAAATTTCATCAACTGCGTTTTCTACAGATAGTTTCAGCAGTGATGATGCAATCACTAAAGCTGAAGATAAGATATTAAAATTAAGAGACTCAATTGAAAGAAAAAGGGGACCGCAAATAGCTAAAGATCTTGTTGGCCCAGTCTATGAAAACATCGATATAAATCTAAAGTCTTCGGGACCCCTGGTCGGTCATAGCACTGGCTTTAAATATATCGATAACTTGACTATGGGGCTTCAGAAAGGAGACTTATTCATTATTGCAGGTAGACCAGGGATGGGGAAGACTGCTTTTGCAATGAGCATAGCTTGCAATTTATTAATAGATGAAGTTCCTGTTCTTCTTTTCAGCATGGAAATGTCATCAAGATCCATCATGTATAGGCTTTTTTCATCTTTTTCTAGAGTAGACTTCAAGAGACTTCAAGAGGCCAAAAACCTCTCAGAGCAAGATTTTAGAGATATTGATGATGCTTCAACTATACTCACTAAGTCAAAATTATTCATAGATGACACGCCCGGCCTAAGTCCATCTGATCTGATTTCGCGCGCAAGAAAAGTTAAAAGAGAGAATCCTGACTTAGGACTGATAATTATTGATTATCTTCAGCTTATGAATTCTGATAGAAACTCT
>CACFKX010000031.1:0-6865 GCA_902566955.1 uncultured SAR86 cluster bacterium
GTGGAATGTAAACGTAGGCCATGGCAGGAAAGAAATCGCAAAGGCTGCCAATAAGCAAATGGAAAAATTGCCTTATTATCCATCAGCATTTGAATACACAACAGAGCCCCCAATAAAGCTTGCTGAAAAACTAACTTCTTTACTTCCAGAAAAGTCAAAAATAGAAAAATTTATTTTTGGTTTAACAGGCTCAGATGCAAATGAAACTGCATTCAGGCTAGCTCGAATGTTTCATACCATAAGAGGTGACAATAAAAGAAAAAAAATAATTTCTAGAAAATATTCTTATCATGGATTTACAAAATCAGCAGTTAGCGCAACAACCCTCCCTCTGTATCATCTCTGGGAGAAACCCGATCCAAACCTTTACTTCGAAGTGCCCCTATACGATGCAGATGAACTAGAGGACCTTATACTCAAAGAGGGGCCAGACACTTTTTCCGTAATTATATTAGAGCCTGTCATGGCTAATGGCGGGGTGCACATCTCACCAAAGAACTATTTCAAAAAAGTAAGAGAAATATGTGACAAGTATGGGATTCTAATGATTTTTGATGAGATCATTACAGCCTTTGGAAGAACTGGAAAATGGTTTTGTATGGAGCATTATGGTGTTTACCCTGAATTCATTTCTTTATCTAAAGGCATAACCAGTGGTTATTTGCCTTTAAGCGCCACTGGCATATCAAAGAAGGTTTGGAAAGAAATAGAAAACAAAACTCCTCCAGGTTTATTTTTTGGCGGCGCTCTAACTTCTTCTAATCATGCCACTTCTTGTTCCGCTGCTATGGCAAACATAGAAATCATAGAAAAAGAGAATCTCGTTGATAACAGTAAAATTCAGGGCAAATATCTCCTCGATCAATTACAAGCAAAGTTTAAAAATAACCCAAAGGTAAAAGAAATTAGAGGATTAGGGCTGATGGCAGGAATAAACTGGAAAAATAATAGAGAAGTGCCAGATAATTTCATGGGAAGAAAAAAACTTTTGGCTAACAAAAGATATGCTGATCAATATTCACTTGATTTTGTTAACGAGTGTTTAAAAAGAGGTCTGATAGTAAGGCCTGTTGGACCTAATACTGTCATAGCTCCACCTTTGTGTTCTACGAAAAAAGAAATTGATGAGATCGTTGCTATTTTGGAAGAGAGCTCAAAAGTTGCCTAAAAGTGGCTAATCAAGAATTAATTACTGCAGCTAATTGGAGAATTCATCCAAACAACCAATGGAGTTTTCAAAATATTGAAAAGCTATTTGCAACAGAAGTAATTAAAAAAAATCATAAAAAACAATCTGTTTTCTCTTCTAACCTTTCTAAGATTGATGCCATTGAATTTGTAAATCTTGAAGAAAAAAAACAAACCGTAAGAGAGATGCTTATAAATGGTTACGCAGATTCCTTTCTCGTATTAAAAAAAGGCGAGATAATTTTTGAAGAGTATTTCAATGGAATGTCGCAAGAGTCTCTTCATCTTTTAAATTCTATTTCTAAAAATTTTACTGGCATGTTGACCGGTGTGATTGTGAAGCTTGGCTTGATAAACGTTGATGAAAAAGTTATCAATTATTTACCCAAGTTAAAAGACTCAGCTTTCAATGAAACCACTGTGAGGCAAGCTCTTGATATGACTGCCGCTGTCAAATATGACGAGGATTATAACAATCCGACTACTGATTTTTGGCAAGAAACTTCAGCTGTTGGCTGGAGTCCTAGTCTCCTGAATGAAAACTCTTCTGACCTATTCAATTATGCATTATCGCTTAAAGATAAAGAGCAAAGAGATGGCAGTTCCTATCATTACAGAACAGTATTAACAAATATTTTAGGAATGGTCTTAGAGGCTGCAACAGGGAAAAAAGTCCCACTTTTGCTTGAAGAACTTATATGGAAAAAACTTTTACCCGAGCAGAATGCTCTCATTGTTGTTGATAATAAAGGAACTTCATACACTGGTGCTGGTATGAATGCCTGTACGAGGGATCTAGCTAGATTTGGGTTAATGCTCTCAAAAGAAGGCTATTTTGAAGGTGAGGAAGTGATTCCACCTGAATGGATTAAAGATACGGTAAACGCCGAGAAAACATATAAGGATAATTTTAGTAAAGACATTCTAGGTCAGATTTTGCCGGGGGGTCATTACAGAAACCAGACACTTGTTGATAAAAATGGTTCTCTTTTTTGCTTAGGGATATTTGGGCAATGTATTTATGTTAATCCTAAATATGAAACTGTAATTGTGAAACTATCATCTCAACCTGGTCCCGCTATTCCAAATCTTCTTATTGATTCCATGATTGCAATGAACCAAATTGCAAGGTCTGCTTGATATAACTACAAATATTTGAGGAAGAAAATCCCTTGAATATCTACGACATTTCTTCCTAAAGACGGCTGACTATCAAAGGCATGATCCTCATCAGCATAAATATGTATTTCAGCTGTTCGATTGTGTTTTTGTAGCTCCTCATAAAAATCAGTCGATTCACTCAAAGGAACTACCTTGTCCTCTGAACCATGTATTAATAAACAAGGAGGAAAAGAAGAAAGGTCTTGCTTAATTGGGCTGGCTTTTAGATATTCTTCTGAAGAAGCCTCATCACCCATCATAAAAGCAAAAGCATTAAACTTTCCTTCAGGAACTTCCTCTCTCACGAGCGTTGGTGGATAGACAGCACATATTGCCTTTATTTTGCTATCAAATTCCTGATTTCCACCTTGCCCTTCAAGGTTTGAATCATTCGAGGCACACATTAATGCTAGGTGACCACCAGCAGAGTTACCAGTAACCCCAATTCTATCTGGATCAATATTGAGCTCTTCTGCATTAGCTTTTAAATAGCGTATTGCACATTTTATGTCTTCGATATGAGAAGGCCATTTAGCTTCTTGAGATAGCCTATAAGATGCACATAGACAAACGAAACCCATCCTAGACAATAGAATTCCATAACCTCTTAGTTTAGTCTTGTCTCCTTCCATCCATCCACCGCCGTGAATGACTACAATAGCGGGTTTTTTTGAATCATTTTCTGAAGGAAGAAATAGATCAGCTAATAATTCTCTATCTCCAGCTTTTCCTATTACTACATCGTCTTTAATGGAAACCAGATCTTTACTACTCATTTTTTATAAAACTTAAAATTCCTTATAAAATTTTTACATGGCATTTAAAAAGAGTTCATGCCATTCATCTTGTGTTGGTAATCTTGGAGTAGTGACATTGCTGGGATCAGTCATTGAATGTGCCACTAGATCAGGAATCATTTCTTCAGAAACACCCATCTCAGCAAGACCAGCGGGTAATCCTATATCTGCATTTAGCTTTTCAATCTCCTCTGCAAGATCCGAAGATTCCTTTATTCCCATCGCTCTACAAATCCTAGAATATTTATCTCCTACATGATCTTTATTAAATCTTATAATTGTCGGCAAAATTACTCCATTCAAGGTTCCATGGTGCAGTCTTAAATCCTGATCCGCTCCTGCTGCATGACTCATTGAGTGAACGGCGCCAAGTCCTTTTGAGAAAGCCATTGCACCCTCCGAGGAGGCCATCATCATATTCCACCGAGCATCTTTATCTTGTCCATCTTTACAAACTCTCCTTAAGCTTTTCTCTTTTATTATTTTTTCAATTCCATCAAGGCCAACTGCTTCAGCGGGAGGATCATTGATTGGTGACATAATTGCTTCAATACAATGTGTTAAAGCATCCATTCCTGCTCCAGCAGATAAAACAGGCGGTAAACCTAAGGTCAATTCAGGATCACAAATAGCTGCTCTAGGTCTTAAATGCTCACTTGCAAGAATTAGTTTTCTTCCATCATTCATTATGATCACTGCACCATTGGATATTTCACTTCCAGTCCCTGATGTAGTTGGAATCGCAATCATTGGCATGGTTTGTTTAATTTTTCCATACCCGCCTTCATTGATTGCATAGTTTATTATATTGCCTTCGTGATTAGCCATCATAGCAACAGCTTTTCCTAAATCCATACTGGAGCCACCTCCAAATCCAATAACTCCATCACAACTATTTTCTTGATATAAATTTAATGCCTCATCAACAGCTTTTTCAGTAGGATTTGCAGGAGTTTCTTCAAAAAAGGTTGGTGCAATTTCATTTGAAAGAAGGTTTCTGATCTTATCTGTCATACCTATTGAAGCAAGACCTGGATCAGTGCATATCAAAGGATTTTTTATTCCATGTAACTTGAGTACTTCAGATATTTTATTGATTGAACCATTTTCAAAATAAGGTCTGTTAAAAAAATTTAATTGCATAATTACCCATAAGTGTTTTCTACTCTATTACTAAAATATCAAGGTTTTCTATAATTTACTACATGATCTCCTCAAATAGATAATCATCACAATAATAAACATGCACTAAAAGAATGTAGAATTTATCCTTTATTTTTTATATATGAATACGTCACTTGTAAATTGGATCCTAGTTTTATTTGTAAGTTTTAGTTGGGGAGCTTCTTTTATGTTTACAAGGTTGGCAGTTGATGAAATAGCTCCTACTTATTTAGTCGTTGCGAGACTTTTTTTAGCAAGTATTTTATTGGGTCCCATCTTCATCAGAAAAAAAGATCTTGTTCTAATGAGTAAAGAAATACCTTCCATATTAATTCTCGGTATTATAAATGCTGCTTTACCATTCTTTCTTTTCGCTTACGCTGCTCAAGACTTAAGTGCAGGGATGTTATCAATATTAAATGGTACCTCACCATTGTTTGCATTAATTATTGCCATTACTTGGTTTAGACAAAATACGACCTTGATGCAAATCTTTGGTTTGGGGTTAGGATTTATAGGTTTATTAGTATTTATTGGTATCGATCAACTAACTTTTATTTTTTATCCAGTATTGCTCTGCTTAATTGGTGCATTTTGCTATGCGTATTCAAATAATATTCTTTTTAAACTAAATCACATCAAGTCCGCAGCCCTGGCATCAGTTACTATGATTTCGGGATTTTTCTTCTCATTGCCATTAATCTTTTTGGAACCTACAAATTTTTCGTTGGACTTATCTTTAAAAATAATTTTTGCAATTTTTTTTCTTGGCTTAGTTTCAACTGGCATTTCTTTTATTGCTTACGTTGTTTTGCTTCAAAGATCGTCACCAGTCCAAGCATCTTCAATTATATTTTTGGTTCCTGTGACAGGGATATTCTGGGGTGCGATCTTTTTAGGAGAAGTTATCACTACGAAGGTTTTACTCGGTGCAGGTTTTATCCTTTCTGGAATTGCCTTAGCAAACCTTTTTAAACCTAAAGTTCTTTCTAGGGACGCCTAATAGTTTCAACTAGGTTAATAACTGATTCTGGAGGACTCTTTGTAGATTTGGTTATTAATAACATAACCAGAAAATTGAGAATCATGCCGATGACTCCAATCCCTTCAGGTGAAATTCCTAGAAGCCAATGATCAGAATTATTTAATTCTGGAGAAATAAACTTAAAAAAGACAATGTAGCTAAATGTGAAAACTAAACCTGTAAGCATTCCTCCTATGGCAGCTTCTTTGGTTGTCTTTTTTGAAAAAATTCCCATGAATAAAACTGGAAAAAGTGTTGATGCTGCTAATCCAAATGCAAAAGCTACTACTTGCGCCACAAATGCAGGAGGGAAGATACCCAGAAGGCCTGCGAGAAGAATAGTTATCCCAGCTGCTAACCTCGCATATAAAAGTTCTTTTTTTTCTGTGATCTGCGGCATAAAGGTTTGCTTCATCAAATCATGAGAAATGGATGATGAAATCACAAGAAGCAATCCTGCTGCAGTAGATAACGCAGCTGCTAAACCTCCTGCCGCAACTAGTGCGATGACCCATATAGGCAAGTTTGCTATCTCAGGATTGGCTAGAACAATAATATCTCTGTCTAAATAGACCTCATTGGAACTGGATGTATTGGCTTCATTTTCTAACAATCTTTGACCTAGACTTCCTCTTTCATCGGCGAAAACTGGTCTGCTTTCAACAAAAGGAGAACCTGATGAATACTGCATTTTTCCATCTTGATTTTTGTCTATCCAAGAAATCAACCCTATGTTTTCCCAATTCTTAAACCAATCGGGGGCATCTTCATAAGAAGTGTCTTGGACCGAATCTATAAAATTCAGTCTTGCAAATGAGGCTACTGCAGGGGCAGTGGTATAAAGAATTGCAATGAATACAAGTGCGTATCCAGCAGATCGTCTCGCAGCCTGCATATTGGGAACTGTGAAAAACCTTACAATCACATGGGGTAATCCAGCCGTACCAAACATCAAAGCTGCGGTTATGCAAAAAATATCTATCAGACTTTTTGAATACTCTGTGTATGGTGAGAAACCTAAATCAATTATCGTTTTATCAAGCTTATCGATTAGATAGATATCGCTGTTTAAAAGCTTATCTCCAAACCCTAATTGCGGGATTGGATTGCCAGTTAACATAATAGATAAAAATATTGCCGGCACTAGATAGGCAAAAATCATGACACAATACTGAGCAACCTGAGTATAAGTAATTCCCTTCATTCCACCTAAAACAGCATAAATAAAAACGATACCCATGCCGATAATGACTCCCATCTCTATCTCAACTTCAAGAAATCTTGAGAAAACAATTCCGACACCCCGCATTTGTCCAGCTATGTAAGTGAAAGAAATGAATATTAAACATATAACTGCAACTACTCGTGCAACGTTAGAGTAATACCTCTCCCCAATAAAATCTGGTACGGTGTACTTACCGTATTTTCTTAAATATGGAGCCAGGAGCAGAGCTAAAAGGACATATCCACCGGTCCAACCCATTAGATATACAGAACCATCGCGACCCAAAAATGCTATCAATCCAGCCAT
>CACFKX010000032.1:0-5274 GCA_902566955.1 uncultured SAR86 cluster bacterium
TGGCATAAAGCTGGAATAGAGAATGGTGGAGAATCAATTGAAGATCCTCCTGGAATTAGACAATACGATGAAATTAAAATTTATTTAGCTTATTTAAGGGATCCTTCTGGAAATAAACTATGTGCGATTAAAAGGCTATAAGTAGTTAAATTATAAAAACTGACTCACATTTTGTTAATACAAATTCTGGATTCATAAAAGTTGTGTCAAATAATCAAAATTCGTTAGTGATGCTATCTCGATGAAAAATTATTTACTTAAGTTAGTTTTACTTTTTCTGATTATAAGTTGCTCTGATGAAGAATTTATAAACAAACACAAAAAAGTAAATTTAGAGCAACTAAAATCAACCCAAGATGTTTTTGATGCGGGCTTGAAATTGATGGCAATGCCTAATGGTCTTCATGACTTAGAAATTAGAGATGATAATCAGAAAACTTTATTTATCTCAGTCCATGGCAATAGCAGTAGGGGATATGAATGGATATACCCTCTTCAAGTTATAAATAACGAGATAAACTTAATCACTTTTTTTAGATGGGATGATAGCTCGTGTGTTAATCCTTCAGTTAAATCTCTCGATGACCTGATACGAGATAAATTGAGCAAAAATAAGAATATCCAGAAAGTAATTTTATTTGGACATAGTTATGGTGGATTATTGGTAACATCTTTTATGGAGCAATGGACAGGAGATTTACCTTTAGAGGTCCATACAATTGCAGCGCCACTAAAAGGTCTTGGAAGTCTATCAGCTGTATGCAATTATAGAGCGCCTGAGCAAGTACCTAAAAAATCTTCCCTTTTTGAATGGAGAACAATTCATAAATTAGATGGTGCTTTTCAGGATTTAAATTATGATCCTCAAAACGTTGAGATTATAGGAAGCAACATTACAAGACTTCCTGAAAAGTATAAAAATAATAAATTGGGACATAATTGGTCCATAAGCTGGGTAGCAGATAATTTTAAGAAGGAAATAAAGAGATGAATTTATTAGCTGGAGCAACAGGATTCTTAGGAAATGAAATTCTTAACGAGTTAGGTCTTTTAGAAGATCAGACTTTGGTCGTGACTAGAAGAAAGATGGATACCTTACCAATGAACACTGACCAACTGATTATAGATTTTAATAAAATTTTAGAATTAGATCTTCCGCAAATAGATCATGTCTTTCTTTCTTTAGGATTTCCACTTTTCTTTCATAATGTAATGGGGTTCATGAATAAAAATCATAAGGAAGGTTTATTTCTGGTAGATTTAACTTATCAACTTGAAATGGCAAAAATGGCGAAAGAAGCTGGAGCTAAAGAAATATCGATTATTTCGGCTGTCGGTGCTAATTCTCAATCGTGGAATTATTATTTAAAAATTAAAGGAATGGTTGAGAAAGAATTAATTAATATTGGATTTGATAGTACAAATATATTTCAGCCTGGACACTTGAGAGGGAATAAATATCGATTTGATATTCTTTTAGCCGATATGGTTTCAATACTTTTTGATCCTTTTTTACACGGACCACTTAAAAAGTTTAGGAGCATCTCAGCTAAAGCAGTTGCAAAGCAAATGGTTGATAATTCTCTGAAGAGTGAGCCAGGAATAAATTACTTTAATTTCACAGATTTCCAACCCTGGAGATGATATGCAAAAAAACATATTCAATGAAGATATAGAAGAATGTTGTACAAATCCTATAACGGGTTTCTATAGAGATGGATTTTGTAATACAGATAAATTAGATTTTGGAACACACACTGTTTGTACGTTAATAACAAATGATTTTTTAGAATTTTCAAAAAGCATGGGAAATGATTTATCTACTCCAAGGCCAGAATTTGATTTTCCAGGATTAAAAGAAGGCGATAAGTGGTGTGTTTGTGCAAATAGATGGCTTGAAGCTTACGAGAACGGAAAAGCTCCTAGGGTCTATCTGAGAAAAAGTCATCAAAAATCTCTTTCGATAATTGATTTAGAGATATTAAAAGAATATGCAATTGATCTTGAATAAACTTAATTTAAAAAATGGATGAATGAGAAATTACTAGAGATATTAGTTTGTCCTCTTACTAGAAGTAAACTAATTTTAAAAAATGATGAGCTTATTAGCAGAGAAGCAAAGCTTGCCTATCCCATTCGAGAAGGAATACCTATTTTGATTATTAGCGAAGCAAGAAATATTTCAGATGAAGATCTAAATTAATTATGGGTCTTATAGAACGTTTTTTTCAAAAAAATGACATTAATTATGGCTGGGTTATGGTTGTTGTTGTTTTTACCTTAAGTGGGCTTGCTTTTGGGTCTATGGCTTCAATTTCTGTATTTTTAAAACCAGTGTCTCTTGAATTTGATTGGTCCAGAGGACAAACCTCTTTTGCTTACACAGTGGCATCTTTTTCCTCAGCAGCATTTGGAGTGTTTTGGGGTTACGTGGCAGATAAATATGGAACTAAATGGTTTGGTCTTGCAGGTGCATTAAGCATGGGATTTATCCTTTTTTCATTAAGTTCACTTGATTCAATTTATAAGTTTTACCTTTTATATTTTTTATTTGGAGCTTTTGGATCAGCTCTGTTGTTTTCACCTTTGTATGCAAATGTCGGATTCTGGTTCAGAGAGAATCCTGGTCTTGCACTGGGTATTGCTGCATCCGGCGGTGCTGTTGGACAAGCTTTTATTCCTCACATCAGTGGTATTTTGATCGAAGCATCAGGGTGGCGAGATGCCTATATTTATTTAGCTTTAATATACTTAGCAATATCTTTACCTATTGCTTTATTAATTCAGGAATCACCTTGGAGGGAAGGAGCAAGACTAGATGCAGAAACAGAAGAAAGGGATTTTCCTTTATCTGAAAAAGCAGTCGTAGTGTGGATAAGTTTTGCCGTTATTTTTTGTTGTGTGTGCATGTCGGTACCAATAATGCATCTAGTGCCGTTACTCACGGATAAAGGTTTCTCATTAGAATTTTCCACATTTGTATTAATGCTTTTAATGATTTGTGGAGCTTTTGGAAGAATTTTTGGGGGTATGCTTGGAGATTATATTGGAGCATTGCCCGGCTATATTTTAATGTCGTTGGGGCAAACTATTTTTGTGGTTTGGTTCCCGCATTTAGTTTCACCTTTCGGCATCTATTTAATTGCCGCTTTGTTTGGATTTACCTATTCTGGCGTCATGTCTAGCATTTTAGTGTGCACAAGAATGATGGTATCAGCAAAGTTTGGAGCAAGAGCAATGAGTATTACATCTTTTTTTGGCTGGATAGGAATGGGCTTAGGAGGTTTTCTTGGAGGTTATCTATTTGATATTAATGGAGACTACACTTTAGCATTCACTATCGCAGGTATATCTGGAATTATAAATTTGATTATTCTTACAATTTTCTTTTTGCAAATTAGAAGAAATAGTAATCCAACCTTAAGATTTCAATCTTAGTTGGAAAAATTATAATTGCTTCCTTTAAAATCTTTCATCGTTCTGAAACTCATATAGAATAAGCAAACCAAAAAGGAGGGGTGGCAGAGTCTGGTTGAATGCACTGGTCTTGAAAACCAGCAGGTCAGAGATGGCCTCGTGGGTTCGAATCCCACCCCCTCCGCCATAACAAAAATGAATATTTGTGTCTTTCTAGGTTCATCAATTGGTAAGGATCCTCTCTATGCCGAAACAGCCTTTGAATTAGGTAAACAAATTGCTATTTCAAATCATAAACTTGTTTATGGTGGAGGAGGGTTAGGATTGATGAATGAACTTGCAAACGGCTGTCTTTCTGCAGGAGGTGCCGTTTATGGAGTTATTACTGAAAGATTACTTGATATGGAAGCTGGTCATGAAGGTATTCAAGAATTAGAAATTGTTAAAACCATGCATGAAAGAAAAACACTCATGTGTGATGCTGCTGATTGTTTCATTTTGTTACCGGGAGGAGTTGGATCGTATGAAGAAATCTTTGAAATCATGGCATGGAATCAACTGAAAATTATAAAAAAACCAATTTTTATTTTAAATACGAACGGTTTTTATGATTCCCTTAAAATATTTCTTGAGCATGCAAAAGATGAAGGTTTTTTTAATGAAAAAACATTCAATATGTTCAACTTATACGACTCAATTGAAGAAATCTTATCTATAATTGATTAAAAACTAACCAATTTGCTTTTTTATTTTATAAATAAATATAAAAAATTTTTTTAATAATTAATTAATCTTAAAAAGTACATTTTGGGTATTGAATCAAACTAAAAAATCATTAGTATAGATATCAGTCTTTTAACAAAATTCAATTAACTCGAGACGATTAAACGGAAGTAAAAGATGAGAAGAAGAAGGGTGAGAAGAACTGAGGAAACTCAGCCACCTGCAGGGAGAAGGGTCAATCGCCTGCATCAGTAGAACCCACTGAACCCCTTCAACTTCGATAAAACACCACTTTTGTGGTGTTTTTTTTTATACTTATACTATGGATTCCTCTCTTACAGGTATTACAACTACTGGTACGCCTCATTTAGGCAATTACGTTGGAGCTATAAAACCTGCTATAAAACTAAGTAAGAAATTTAAATCCTATCTCTTTCTAGCCGACTATCATTCTTTGATAAAAGTTAATGATCCTATCGCAGTGAAAGAATCTTCCATGAAGATAGCTGCGACATGGTTAGCATGCGGACTTGATAGTAAAAACTCTCTTTTTTACAGACAATCAAAAGTTCCACAAATACTTGAATTAAACTGGATCTTGTCTTGTATGGCTCCTAAAGGGCTCCTTAATAGGGCGCACGCATACAAAGCTGCAGTTGATCTGAACAAAGAAAATAAAAACGATGAAGACTATGGTATTTCTCATGGTTTATTTAGTTATCCAGTGTTGATGTCAGCAGATATTTTGATGTTTAATCCTAAGTATGTTCCTGTAGGAAAAGACCAAAAACAGCATTTAGAAATTACTCGTGACCTAGCAGATAAATTCAACAAAACTTATAAAAATTTTTTTCAATTACCTGAACCCATTATTGATGAATCTCTTGATTTATTGACTGGTACAGACGGGAGAAAGATGAGTAAAAGTTACAATAACTCAATCGATTTGTTTTCTTCTGAAAAAACTTTACAAAAATCTATCAATAAAATTAAAACCGATTCAAAAGAACCTGGTGAAAAAAAAGAAACAAAAGATTCAATTATTTTTCAGTACTTTAATCACTTTTCTGATGAAGAAGAAATAAATCAAATAAAAAATGAATTTGAAGAGGGAATTGGTTGGGGAGATGCCAA
>CACFKX010000033.1:0-4023 GCA_902566955.1 uncultured SAR86 cluster bacterium
AAAATGCCGCAAATAAAAGACTCTAATGCCAGCAAATGGAGGATGGTATTTCTGTAGAAACTCATCATTGCTCCTTGTGCTTTATCTAATTTAACAAGAGATTTCTCACCATCCTCTAGGTTCGGAATTAGTTTTAACGCATTAACTTGCTCAAGTAATTTTTTGCTTGATTGATTAGGGAGGATTGTTTTACTGGAATATCGCGATGAGTTCATTAGAGAAATATATAGATCTATTCGACTCTCAAGTTTATCTTTTGGAAGACTATGATTATTTGAATTTAAAAGGGCTGCTGCAACCAGACTTGAAGAGGTTACTACAGTACTCTCGTTTATGTTCATCATGATTTTCTCACCTAATTTTGGCGTTGCATTAAATAGCCAAGCATTATCGTCAGAAGATGACCCATGAGTTTGCGAATTATTGTTTTCCCAACCAGGATTTTCTGCATCAAGGAAATCTTTTAGATCAATTGGATCCCCAAATTGCAAATAGGCATTGCCTAGAAAACCTCTAAAATCACTGGCGACTCTGAAGATATCTGAAATTCTCTCTTTTCGTTTTTTCCCACCCATGAGTTCAGATAAATATGAATTCCCCTCAAGAACTTTCTCATAATTAATACTTACCGGTATAAATTTCACAGGTTTTTCTGTTCTGCTCTTAAATGATCTTATCAACATGGAAAGAAGGCCAGGTCTTGGTGGAAGAAGCTTGCCTGATCTGCTTCTAGCACCTTCAGGAAAAAACTCGATTGAATTACCCCTGATTAAAAGTTTTTTTAGGTGCTCAAAAAATACAATCGAATAAAGTCTATTTTCACTAAAAGATCTTCTCATGAAGAAAGCACCGCCGTTTCTGAGTATTCGGCCGAGAATAGGTAAATTTAAATTTATACCAGCCGCTATTTGAGGCAGCATTAAGTCATTTTTATAAAGGATGTAAGAAAGTGCTAGATAATCAACATGACTTCTATGACAGGGAGTAAAAATTAAGGAATTATCAACAGCAAGATTTTTTACTTTTTCTAGCCCTATAAACTTAAGCTCCTCATATCTATTGTTCCAAAACCAGGATAGTGCTGCATCGTATAGTGAACCTACCACTGTATAGGACACGTCTGAGCAAATCTCTTCTGCATATTTTATTGCTCTTCTATTGAGAAGCATTGCTTTTCTCTTATTGCTTCCAGCCTCAGATTCAATGTATTTATTAATTTCTTTTGAATTCACTAAAGTTTTAATCCAATTTCTTCTGTGCGAAACATCCAATCCGAGAATAGCTTGTTTATTTTTTCTAAAACGACCTCGCAATAACCTTTCTGTCTTAAGAAGAATTTTTTCTGGAGATTCTCTATCTTCGAAAATATCTTCCATCTCCAATGCATTTAAAAATCTAACTTTTACTTGTCTGCCGTTGATAAGTAACCTAAGGTATCTTTTAATAATTGACGTTCCTTCCCAAGACTCAGAAAATAATTTTTTCATAAGATTATCTTGGCTTTCTGCACCTTTTCCCCAGTAAACATCTACCGGAATTATTTTTAATTTTTTAGAAATATCTGGATATCTGCTTATTTCATATAGATCATCAGAGTGTTTTCTTTTTGATCTGGCCCAAGGAAGAAGTTGTTTAGGTTCCCTCAATTGAAAATAGTTTCTTTTGATCGGAGAAATTGCTCTTCTATTACTGGGCCTTATGAAGCCCATTTTTTTGCAGATCTTATCTACTGCCGCAAGATTCGTAGAAGAGTCGTTAGATAGAGCAAAAATAAACTCGCCCTTCAGTAATTCAGGGATATTGTGATTTTCAAATTCAGCTTCAGCGCGAATGAATGCCTTAAGAAATCCATTAAAGATGTTAATATTCGCCATTAGATAGAATCCGCTAAGTAAATTTCAGATTTCGATCGAATTTTACATGATTTGCCGGAGTGGCGGAATTGGTAGACGCGCTCGATTCAAAATCGAGTGCCCACAAGGCGTGAGAGTTCGAGTCTCTCCTCCGGCACCAAAAGTGAGGAATTATGAAAGAAGTAGAAATATTAACTGCCCAAACATCAGGTTTTTTTGGAACGCAACTTATAATGATTTTTGGGTTTATATTGTTGCTCTATTTTTTGCTAATCAGACCACAAAATAAAAGGCTTAAGGCTCATCAAGAGTTAGTAAATAACTTAGAAATTGGAGACGAAGTTATCACTTCCGGAGGCATAGTATGCACTTTAGTTAAGCTTTCAGATGCATATGTGACTGCCAGAACTGGAAATAATCAAGAAATAATTTTACAACGCCAGCAGATCAACAGCGTTCTTCCAAAAGGAACCGTAAAATCATTATTTGAATAAAATTGAATAATTTCTCTTTATGGAAATACATCCTTGTTTTGGGTGTGTTCTTATTTGGAATTATTTATGCTCTGCCAAATCTGAGTCCGCCAGATCCAGCTGTTCAAGTTTCCCTTCAAAGTGCTGGTGATTCTTTTGATACTCGCCTAGTTCAGTCAATTAAAAATATAGTCAGAAATGAAGGCATCGTGGACGAAAAAATCGAGGTAAATCAAAAATCATTACTTATAAGAACAGATTCATATGAAGAACAAATCAAATTAAAGGATGAATTACGACGTGAATTAGGACCAGATTATGTTGTTGCTTTGAATTTAGCTTACTCAACGCCCGATTGGCTTCAAAATCTTAATGCTTCTCCTTTAAAGCTTGGATTAGATTTAAGAGGAGGGATCTACTTTTTATTAGAGGTAGATACTGACTCGCTTATTGAAACAAGGCTTGAGGCTAACGCAGAAGATTTTAAAAGAAGACTCAGAGAGGAATCTTTAAAGTTCAGATCCATAGAAAGCGATAAAGAATCAGTTACTTTTCTTTTCGCAACTAATGAAGATAAATCAGACTCTTTGTCATACCTCAGAGGCTTTTTAACAGATTTTGAAATTACCGAGGAATCTGAATCATTTAAAATAAAATTTTCTAGAGATGGCATTACATCAATACAAGATTATGCAGTTCAGCAAAATTTAACTACTCTCAGAAATAGAGTTAATGAGTTAGGCGTATCTGAACCTGTGGTTCAAAGGGAAGGAGCCAAAAGAATTTCTGTTCAATTACCTGGAATACAAGATACTGCTGAGGCTAAAAAAATAATTGGTAAAACTGCAAACTTAGAATTCAGACTCGAAGCAAATAATCGCACGCTGAGATCAAGAAAAGAACCCTTTGACTTCAGTGGAGTTAGTGTTGATCTTGAAAAAAATATTATCATTTCAGGAGACAAGGTAGCTGATGCAAATGTTGGATATGATGAAAGCGGATTTCCACAAGTTAACATTACTTTAGATGGAGAGGGCGGAGCCAAAATGCACAGGTCGACAAGAAACAATGTCGGCAGAAAAATGGCTGTTCTTTTCATAGAAAGAAAGTCGGCAGCTAAAGAAGTTGTTCTACCTGACGGAACTTTAGATTTAATCATTGAACCGGTAATCACTAAGAGGGTTATAAGTCTGGCAACAATTCAATCAGCTCTACCCAATAGATTTAGGATCACTGGGCTTGATTCACCTAATGAGGCATCCGAATTGGCACTATTGCTGCGAGCAGGTGCTTTAGCTGCTCCAATGGAGTTTGTTGAGGAAAGCACAGTAGGCCCAAGTCTTGGAGCTGAAAATATTCGATTGGGAGTTCAGTCATTAATACTAGGGCTCTTTTTAGTTCTGATATTCATGGTCGTTTACTACAAAATCTTTGGCTTATTTGCCAACATAGCAGTAATTTTTAACCTAATTCTCATTACAGCAATCATGTCAATTTTATCCGCCACTCTGACCTTGCCGGGTATTGCAGGAATTGTTTTAACCGTTGGTATGGCTGTCGATGCGAACGTTTTAATTTTCTCAAGGATTCGAGAAGAGCTTAAAAATAACTCTAGAGCTACAGATGCAATTATTGCTGGCTACGACAGAGCTTTCGTTACAATTCTTGATGCAAATATCACTACTTTAATAGTTGCG
>CACFKX010000034.1:0-3086 GCA_902566955.1 uncultured SAR86 cluster bacterium
AGACCCTTTTCTAAAACCCATCGGATAGATTCATCATCATCCGCTACCCATATTTTTTTATCCTGTCTCATGCAGTCTCAATACCTTTATTCGAAGCTTCAACTTCATTTTCACTTTCTATATTTATTGGTAGATAAATTGAAAACTTAGTACCAGCTGAAGAACTGTCACATTCAAGTGCACCTCCATGTTGAGATACAATACCCTGAGCTATGGATAAGCCTAATCCTGACTTAATCTCTTTGCTGGATACAAGAGGAAAAAAAATTGAGTCGATTATATCCTCTGGTATACCAGGTCCGTTATCTATAAATGAAATTTCGCAAGTGGTTTTATGAAAAGTTCTGTTGATAAAGGTGCCAAAATGTATTCTTGTTTTAAGAGAAATTTTGTTCTCTCTATCAGTAGTTTTCATGGCTTCCACTGAATTATTTGCCAGGTTGTAAAGTACCTGTGTCATTAAAGGCGAGTCTACTTTTAACTCAGGGAGAGTAGGATCATAATCTTTTGTAATCTGTATTTTATCTTTTGAAATAGTGCCTAAGTAATGCGGAAGTGTTTCTAAAATTGAGTGAATGTTTACAGGAGATTTTTGTATCTCAAACTGTCTATCTAAAATTTTTGTGACGAGATCACTTAATCTTTCAGTTTCTTTAAGGATGATCTTTGTGTAATCCCTGAGTTCCTCATTCTTCAATTTAGGCTCTAAAAGTTGCGTCGCCCCTTTTATTCCACTAAGAGGATTTCTTATTTCATGGGCTAGACCTTTTGAAAAAGTGGCAGTAACCGTTGAAATGGTCTGTCTTTTCATTCTATTTAATTCACGCGACTGATTAGCATCGTAAAATTCATAGAAAAGATATTTTTTGGATTCTATTTCAAAAAAACTAATTTCATAAGTACAGATTTTTTCGAGACCCCCCTTAAGATAAATTTTTCTTCTAGACTTTTCTAATGAATCTTTTTCAGCTAAAAGTCTTTTAATCTCAAAAACATTACTAGGTCTCTCAGAAAATATGCTCTCAATTCCATGACCTTCACTATTTTTGGAATTAAACAAAAGAAATGCCTCAGCTTCGTTGCTCGCAAAGATTAGATTCAGATTCTCATCAACAACTAAAATCTTAGAAGATACGTTTTCCAGAGCTTTTCTTAATAGTTTCTTCATGACATTAATATTTTTTACCGTCTTAAAAGAAATTTCTAAGATTAAACACTCTGAAATTTAAAGATATTCAGAGTGTTTAACATTTTCAGTCCCATATAGGGAATTTACTTTGTAAGTGTTCCTACTATATGTGCAACAATCTTGTAGGGATCTGCATTAGAAGCAGGTCTTCTGTCTTCTAGGTATCCATTCCAATCGTGCTCGACAGTGTAAACAGGGATACGAATACTTGCTCCTCTATCACTTACACCAAAAGAAAATTTTTCAATACTCTGAGTTTCATGAAGACCGGTTAGTCTCATATCGTTATCAGAGCCATAAGATGCTATGCCTTCTTCATGCACTTCACCAAGTTTTTCACAATAAGATGTAAAGAGCTCTTCAGAACCATTGGAGCGCATCTCTTCATTAGAAAAGTTAGAGTGCATACCGGAACCGTTCCAATCACCTGTTTTGGGCTTAGGATGGATATTTACTCCAACACCAAATTCTTCAGCAACTTTAAAAAGAAGGTATCGGCTCATCCATAAGTCATCAGCAGCCTTAATCCCTTTACCGAAACATTGATACTCCCACTGACCAAGTGCAACTTCTGCATTTGTTCCTGTAAGCGTAATACCAATATCAAGACATGCTTGGAGATGCGCATCTGAAATTTCTCTTCCAACAACATTGCCAGCTCCAACGCCGCAATAATATTCACCTTGTTCCTTTGGAGTGCCATCTTCCCATCCTAGTGGTTCTCCTGTGGTAGGATCTGTAAAGAAGAATTCTTGCTCAAAACCGAACCACCATTCATCAGATACTACTTCTGCTGCAGCAGCTCTAAAATTTGAAGGATGTGTCGTATGATCTGCAGCATGAACCTCTGTTAGAACGAAATCATGTCCATTAGGATTCGGATAGGTCTGAACAGGAAGTAAAAGGCAGTCTGAGCTTCCACCTTCTGCTTGTTGCGTAGAAGAACCATCAAATGACCAATCTGGAGGCGTTTCTTCATCAGTAGCTTTAACTTTGCTTCTCATATTGGCTTCAGGTTTGTAACCGTCTAACCAGATGTATTCGTATGTTTTATAATCTGACATTATTTCTCCGTTTTTAAATTATCAGCTGCCTAAATTATCAGAAAAAATGACTGCATATAGTGCAATTATGTATTATTTTAGTGCAATATGTGACTTATTTTAAGACAAAAAATTAATAATTTCCTCTATTTTGTCCTCAAATCCATTATATTGATGGTTGCCACCCTTTGTGTAGGAAATTTTGCACTTTTTAAACTTATCAAATGAGATATTTTGATCCAAAACCTCATCACCCGATTGGGCAAGAAGAAAATGATCACTCGGCTTCTTGAGATTAGGTGAAACGTACTTGAATAAATCTTGATAGTCTTGTGATGAAAAATAATCTATATTTTTATTATTAAAATTTTTATGTTTTCCAACTATGTCTCCCATGCCATCCAAGTGCTTATCTACAACAGGATTTATGTAAACTCCTTTCGTATTGTATTTATTTGCAAAATAACAAGCATAAAAACCCCCCATCGAGCTACCGATTAAACCTTTAACTTTACTTTTTTTCATCAAGTCCTCTAATAGGCAGATCACTCTTTGGGTTGATAAAGGTAGATTAGGGATTAAGAGACTTTCATTAGGTTTTGTCTTTTTAAGACATGATTTGAACAACTGCGCTTTTGATGAAGAGCTAGAACTATTGAAACCGTGCAGGTAAATTATCACTTTCAGCTAATCCTTCTTTTGAGCAAAACTCTAGAAATTCATTAAGAAATTTATTCCATTGAGTTCTTTCATCTCTTTGAAATCCAAACTTCTGAACTGTAGGAATAATATCAATTAGGTTATTATGAAAGCCCTGAAGGGAGATAACTTCCGCCATCTTTGCTTCTAAATAA
>CACFKX010000035.1:0-3055 GCA_902566955.1 uncultured SAR86 cluster bacterium
TCTCTGACGGTTGCTGGTTTGGTTACGGGTGTAGCTTTTTGGCACTACCTCTATATGAGAGGTGTTTGGATTTACGCTGGTGAAACTCCAACAGTTTTCAGATACATTGATTGGTTAATCACTGTACCGCTACAAATAATTGAGTTTTATTTAATTATCGCTGCGGTTACTGCTATTAGCTCAGCTGTTTTCTGGAAACTCCTCATTGCATCATTAGTCATGCTTATCGGTGGTTTCATAGGTGAAGCAGGGTTAGGAGACGTTGTAGTGTGGTGGATTGTTGGAATGATTGCTTGGCTATACATCATTTATGAAATCTTTGCTGGTGAAACTGCGAAGGCTAATGCGAGTAGTGGAAATGCTGCTAGTCAACAAGCCTTTAATACAATCAAGTGGATCGTGACTATTGGGTGGGCTATCTACCCGATTGGATATGCTTGGGGTTATTTCGGAGATGGACTAAATGAAGATGCTCTTAACATTGTTTATAACCTTGCAGACTTGATTAACAAAGCTGCTTTCGGTTTAGCAATATGGGCTGCTGCTATGAAAGATAAAGAAGCAAGCACCAGTCACGCTTAACATTTGTTAGCTAAAAAAACCCCAGCATTGCTGGGGTTTTTTTTATATCGTTACCTCAGAACCAGCTTCTTTAAAAGCTTTGATTCCACTATCTGAAAATAGTTGAAGATTCTCTTTACCTATTTTTAAAAAATAGCTTATTAGACCTTTTGTCTCTCCAGGATCAGATCCTTGAATCATAATGTTTTTACATTCAAGCTCTTTTAATATTTCTAAAGTTGTTTCAGAAGAATTTGAAAGCGGCAATAAGCCAAGAATTTTGACTTCTTCAGTAGTTAAAATAGCGCAATCAGCCTTTAAACCTTTTTCTCTGATACGAGATGGTTTATCGACATGACTTTCAAAATATAAAACCTTATCTCCTTGAATTATTTCGAAGCTAAAAGTCCAAAGGTGATTATATGGAAAGCCAGCATCATGAGCTTTGATTAAAAGATCGCCTATATTTTTTTGAGTCCCAGCTCTTAACGTTTCAATATTATTAAATCCCAGTTTCCTTAATTTTTTTTCTGAAGGTTTGCTGGTTAAGACAAGTGTGTCCCGATCAAATTTCATCAAACTTTTTTCATGAAAATGATCTTCAAAAGGAGCGCTTATTAAGATGCACGATACCTTACTGATCATCTCACCAGTGATAAGAGCATTTTCATCTCTAGCACGATTTATGAAGAGATTTGATTTAGGTTGCATTACCTTATCGAGCCACGGATCGATAATTATTGCTACATCATTAGACTCTATGTACCAAGACTGATAATCATCAATTTTAGTTATTTTCATTTAGATGGGTAATTTATGAATATCAATAAATTAGGGTAAAACAACTATTTAACTGAATCTTCCTGAGACCATTTCTAAGAAAATTTTTGCTATTTGTGGTTTAACCCACTTTTTATTTATTGCAATCATTGCGTTAAGTTTTTCTGGATAGTTTATTATAGGGATAGTTTTGAGTTCTTCTTTTGAATTTAGTAAATCAAATTCATAAAAAATTCCAATACCATTTCCTTTTTCAACCATTCTCAGGTGCAGATTTTGATCAGCTGAAACCAAAGAGACTTTATCAACAATGTGAGAATAGGGCACATCTTCTCCTACTTCCTTTTCATAAAAATTGTGGAACCATGCAGGTGGAAGGGTGGTATAAATATTGTGATTAAAAATATTTTCGATTGATATTTCATTTTGATTGAAAATCTCGTGGTCTTCTCTGGCATAAAATTTCGGTGGATTAATTTTTATAGGAATCACATCCAAAGTATCTAAATTCTTATTTGAATTAAGACGATATTCACGCTCGTCAAAACTGATTAATATATCGAATTTATTTGCTTTTAACTGGGCAACACCAGAATAGGTTGAGAGGTAAAAAAATCTATATTTTATATCTGGATATATTCCCATCATTTCAGAAATTATAGGTTCAAGGATGGTTCCAGATAGGTAAGGATCTAATCCAATCTTCAATAATCCCGCATCTGAATTATTAATCAAACTTATTTGATTGACGATTTTTTCTTCGATATCGACAATCTCATCTGTCAGAGAAAGAAGCATCTCACCGTACACAGTAGGCTTTGTCTTTCCATTTTCTCTTTGAAAGAACTTTACTCCATAATGATTTTCTAATTTTTTTATGTTTTGGCTCAGAGCAGATTGAGTTAGACCAATGCTTTTTGAGGCCTTTCCAAAGGATTCATGCTTAATTAAAGCTTGCGCTGATTTGAATAATTTAATGCTGCTCATCTATTTATAAGTAAGATTAATAATGAAAATTAGGAAATTTAATTATAAGTAAAACTACTATAGATTCAATTTAAATAACTGGAATTAATTAGCTAATGATATAGCTTGAAAAGGTAAAATTTAATAGGTAAATTGAAATATCTTTTGCGAGTATAGCTCAGCTGGTAGAGCGCGACCTTGCCAAGGTCGAGGCCACGGGTTCGAACCCCGTTACTCGCTCCATTACAATAAATTATCAGCTATTTCGTGGTTCTTATCACGATGACCAGCTTCATCGTTTCTAACAGCCACGACAACATCTCTTAGGGTGGCTTTACTTCCAAGATTCCAGTAATCAACGGCAATTTTAGGAGCTGCTACGTTTTCAATAGTTCCTTTATCTATTTCATCAAGAAATTCTGTGTATGAAGTAACTGCTTCCTCTTCAAAATATCCTATCATTCGGTGAGCTGTTCCTCTGAAGAATACGTATAAGAAAAAATAAAAGGTTCCGAAAACAATCTGAGCACCCAAAACAAGAAGCCTTTCAAATAATGTAGGTTTTGAAATTTCTATGAAAGTCATTAGATGCATTCTTTCGTTTTCAGCTTCATCTAAGAGTTCTTTAATAATTCCGTCATCATCAGTCATGTTGCGTAGACTCTTGAAGTGATGAAGCATTCCTGCAACCATTCCTGGTACAGCAGCTACAGTCTCTAAAACAACGGCCCTGTGTCCGTATCTTTGT
>CACFKX010000036.1:0-3033 GCA_902566955.1 uncultured SAR86 cluster bacterium
GAAAATTAATGTTAGTAAGTTAAAAAAAGCTTCTAAATTTTTAATTGGAGAAAATAATTTTAGTTCTTTTCGTTCATCTTCATGTCAATCTCACAGTCCTTTTAGAAATATTGAATCAATTAAAATTTCAAGGAAGGGAGAATTTATTTTTTTTGATATTACCGGGAATGCATTTTTACATAATATGATAAGAATTATTATGGGTACCCTGATTATGATATCCGATGATAATTTAAATCCAGATATCATGAAAAAAATCCTAGCTGCTAAAGACAGAAACTTAGCAGGTAAAACAATTACTTCTAAAGGTTTATTTTATTTTGGCCCCGAATATCCTAAAGCAATGAAGATACCCTGTATTAATTTTGAACATAGTTCATTTATATTTTGAAAACATGAGCATCTATACAAAAATTTGCGGAATAAATGACAAAGAATCTGGATTGCTTTGTTCAAATTTAGGAGCCGATGCACTGGGGTTTATTAGATATGAAAAATCACCCAGGTTTGTTGAATTGGATGTGCCACTCAAAATTCAAGAAAGTTTAGATAAGGAACTAGATATAGTTTTTGTATTTGTTAATCCCAGTGAGAAAGAAGTTAAAACAGTTATTGAAAAATTTCCTAATTCAATAATTCAATTTCACGGAGAGGAGCCGGCTGGGTTTTGTGAATCATTTGGTAGGAAATACATTAAAGCATTTCATGCTTATAACTTAAGGTATTGGAAAAACTACATGGATTTGTACTCTAGTGCGCATGCTTTTTTAATTGATTCGGGTAATTCAGTTCAAAAGGGTGGAACAGGGATTGCTTTTGATTGGAAGCTTATTCCAAAAACAGAAAAAGAAAAAATAATCATTGCAGGAGGAATTAATTCTAGTAACGTTTCTGATTTGTTAAGTAAAAAGAATAATATTTTTGGAATTGATGTAAATTCTGGACTAGAGTCCAAGGAAGCAATAAAAGATATAGAAAAAATTGAGACTTTTTTTAAGGTTTTGAAAAAAAATGGCAAATAAAACTAATAATTACAACTATCCTGACAAAAACGGACGATTTGGTTCATTTGGAGGCAGGTACGTTTCTGAAACCTTAATTTCTGCATTAGAAGAACTAGAATCTTTATATAAAAAGATTAAAAACGATAAAAAATTTCAGGAAGAGTTAACCAATGACCTGCAAACCTTTGTTGGGAGGCCTTCGCCTCTATATTTTGCAAAGAGATGGACCGATAAACTCAATGGAGCCAAAGTCTTCCTTAAGAGGGAAGATTTAAATCATACTGGGGCTCACAAAATTAATAATACTGTTGGCCAAGTTCTTTTAGCAAAGAAAATGGGCAAGAAAAGGATTATTGCAGAGACCGGAGCTGGACAACATGGCGTTGCAACTGCTGCTGTGTGCGCGCGTCATGGAATAGAATGCATAATTTTTATGGGATCTGAAGATATCCAAAGACAGGCCCAGAATGTCTATAGAATGAAATTAATGGGAGCAGAAGTATGTCCGGTTTCTTCAGGGACATCGACATTAAAAGATGCAATGAATGAAGCTATGAGAGATTGGGTTTCCTACATAGACGACACTCATTATATTATTGGCAGTGTAGCCGGCCCTCACCCATATCCAATGATTGTTAGGGATTTTAATTCAATCGTTGGAACAGAACTAAAAAAACAATCAAAAATCCTTTTTGGAAAGTATCCAGATAAAATAGTCGCTTGCGTTGGAGGGGGTTCTAATGCCATGGGAATTTTTTACCCTTTTATTAAGGACAAAGAGGTAGATTTAATTGGAGTCGAGGCCGCAGGATCTGGGCTAAGTTCAGGCAAGCATGCTGCACCCTTGAGCGATGGATCTCCTGGAGTTCTGCATGGAATGAAAACTTATTTAATGCAAAACTCAGACGGTCAAATTTTGGGGACTCATTCAGTTTCAGCTGGGCTAGATTATCCTGGAGTAGGTCCTGAACATTCTTTCTTGAAAGATATGGGCAGAGTGCATTATGAAGCAGCTACAGACAAAGAGGCTCTTAAAGCTTTCCACGATTTAAGTCGAATCGAAGGAATAATGCCAGCGTTAGAGACTTCACATGCCTTAGCTTGGGTATCCAAGAATGCTAAGAAATTGAAAAAATCAGACATCGTGGTTGTCAATTTATCTGGTAGAGGAGATAAAGATATGCAATCAGTGGCCAAAGCTGATGGAATTAATTTTTGATCTAAAATGGGAAGAATCAAAGACTCTTTTGAAAGGGCAAGAAATCAAGAGTCAAAAACACTAATCACCTACTATGTAGCTGGCGATAATAATATAAACTTTTCAAAAAAAGTTTTTCTTAAACTATTATCTCATGCAGATATCATCGAAATAGGAGTTCCTTTTTCAGATCCTATGGCTGAAGGATCTGTTATTCAGCGTTCTCACGAGAGAGCATTAAGCTCCGATATTACCTTCAGCAAAATATTATCTTTAGTTAAGGAGTTGAGAATCCATAATCAAGATAAGCCAATTGTGCTCATGGGTTATATGAATAATTTTCTCTCACAAGGAGAGAACCTGTTCAAAAAAATAAAAAAGGCAGGAGTTGATGGACTGATAATTGTGGATCTACCCTACGAAGAAAGTGAATTTTTTTATAATAAACTTAAAGACATTGATTTGGATTTAATCAGGCTAATTTCTCCCACAACTCCAAAAAAAACAATCGAAAAAATAGTTAAATTTTCTAGTGGCTTTCTCTATTATGTTTCTTTTAGAGGAGTAACAGGCGCCAAACTTTCAAATTTTAAAGAAGTGCAAGATAAGGTTAAATACATCAAATCAAAAACAAAAATTCCGGTTGTGGTAGGATTCGGAATAAAGGAAGGGGAGATCGCTCAAAAAATGTCAAAAATATCTGATGGCGTAGTTGTTGGAAGTAGATTAATTGATATTATTCAACAAAAGAATTTTAGATTGAATGACTCACTTAAGTTTTTAGAAAAGTCTCTGAAAACATTTAAAAGAGATGTTAGAAAAAAATGAAAA
>CACFKX010000037.1:0-2956 GCA_902566955.1 uncultured SAR86 cluster bacterium
TTTGTTGCCTTTGTTAAAAAAAAAGACAAAAGAAAAAAAGCAGAAAAATGAAGCAAATAGTCAGGAATTTTAAAACTTGATTCGCTGCCTGGTTCGGAGAATAAACCATAAGTTACCAAGGCCAAAGTAAAACAAAATAATATCCGCCAAAAATTTAAGAGCATTCGTCAATCTTCTAAAGATAATTTAAAAGAAGTATTAACCAGCATAATTGTAAATATAATTGCTGGAATTCCAGATAGCGCACATATGATAAAAAATTCTCCAAAACCGTATGAATCAACAATGAAACCAGATGAGCTTGAAATCAATCTTGAAGGCAAAGTTCCTAACAAAAATAAACCAGCATATTGAGTTGCCGTATAGGTTTTGGATACAACACTGGAAAGCAAAGATATCACGACCACGACAACAAACCCTTGAGTAAAATTATCAGCAGTGATCGTTAAGATAAGAAAGCTTAAATCTTTGCCTGCATTATTAAGAAGTAAAAATAATAAATTAGTCAAAGGAGCTAAAATTGAGCCCGCAACAAGCATGCTGGCAATTCCAAATCTATGAATTAATAAGCCACCAAATAAACCTCCTGCAATCGTCATGGAAAGACCGTAAAGATTTGTATAGGTAGCCACCTCAGACTTAGTAAATCCAAGAAATTGATAGAAAGGCATTGCCATAGGGCCAAGAAAAATGTCACTCAGTCTATAGGTAAACATAACCAGTAACAAAATAATTAAATGATTTTTATACCTTAGAAATAAATCTAAATATGGGTCAAGGAAACTATCCTTAAGCCATTTACCAAAGTTTGTGAATGGAGATTGCATGGGTTTTGCAATCCTATCTGGCTCATCCAAAAAGTAAAAAGTAATAATAGAGAAGCCAATAAAAAATAACCCAAGAAAAACATAAGCAGTCTGGAATCCAAAAATTTCAGCAAGATATAAACCGATAACTTGAGAGATTAAAACAGCTCCAATTCGATAACCTATTACATAAACTGATGAAGCTTCTCCCAGCTCTTTTTTTTGAACAAGTTCAATCCTTAGTGCATCTACGCAAATATCTTGAGTTGCAGAAAAGATACTTATGAAAAAAGCTATATAAGCAAAAAATAAGATATTTGAATTTGGATCAATCATCCCTAATGAGATCACAAAGCAGCCTGTTACAGTCTGAGAAAAAATAAGCCAACTTCTTCTCTGCCCCAAGCCATTGAGAATCGGCAAACTTAATCTATCAATTAATGGAGCCCATAAAGCTTTAATTGTGTAGACGATAAGAATCAAACTAAAAAGACCGATAGTGCTCTTTTCAATACCAGCTTCTGCAAGCCAATAATTTAAGGGATCTATCAGTAATCCTAAAGGGATCCCAGATAAACAACCCAATAATATAATTTGTAGATTTTTCTTCTGAAAATAAGCCAGAAAAGATTGACTAAATGAAGCCATTAATCCCTAAAATTTTTAAATTGCAAAGGCAGCTCAATATCAAGCGTTTTAATTTCAGCCATAATTGATTGCAAGTCATCCCTCTTCTTTCCAGAAATTCTAACCGTGTCCCCTTGGATGGAAGACTGAACTTTGATTTTTGAGGATTTAACAGCTTGATTTATCATCCGACCAATATCTTGAGAGATGCCTTCATTAACAATAATCTCTTTTGATGCTTGGTTATTGGATTCAATTGTTGCATCCTCAGAAAGACATTTAATATCAATACCCCTTTTGGCGAGAGATTCTTTCAATATCTGAAGCATTTGATCAATTTGAAAAGATTGTTGAGACTTCAAAGTAATTTTATTTTCATTTTGAAGAAACTCAGAATCAGTGCCTTTGAAATCAAATCTATTTCCAATAACTCTATTAGCTTGATCTATGGCATTGGTCAGCTCATGTTGATCAACTTTGGATTCGATATCAAAAGAAGGCATTATTTGATTATTCTATCTTTAAATTTATTCCAATCGAACCCTTTTCCTGGATCAGATTTCCTTCCTGGAGCTATATCACTATGTCCAACAATTCGATCGAGAGTAATTCTTGGAAGCTCTGACATTAAGATGCTTGTAAGAGATACCAGGGATTCGTATTGATTCTCCTCAAAAGAATCAATATCAGTGCCCTCAAGCTCTATTCCAATTGAATAATCATTACAATCTTCTCTTCCTTCAAAACTTGAAACCCCTGCGTGCCAAGCTCTGTCTAAAATTGAAACAAATTGGGTAATTTCTCCATCTCTTTTTATCAAAAAATGGCTTGATACCTTCAAATCTTTTATTTCTTGAAAATATTTGTCTTTTGAGTGGTCAAGTTTATTTTGAAAAAAGTCTTCTACAAAGCTATTGCCAAAAATTCCCGGTGGAAGACTTATAGAATGGATCACAATTAAATCTATCTCTTTGTTGGATCTGACATCGTAATTAGGAGAAGGACATCTTTTTACTTTATCAAACCAGCCTTTTTCAAGTCTCATTTAATATTTTTTTAGCTAATATTTCTGCAGTCTCTGCACTAAGTGTCCATCCAAGATGTCCGTGACCTGTATTATAAAAAATATCTCCAAGATTGCTTTCAAAAAGAAGCGGCATCATGTCTGGAGTCATTGGCCTAAGTCCTGCCCAAGGCGTGTAGCTTTCTGTACTCACATCTGGAAAATATTTTTTTACCCAGTTTAATAATGGTCTGACCCTATCTTGTCTTATATCTTTGTTGTATCCTGCTAGCTCTGCTGTTCCTGCGACCCTAAGCCTATTGCCTAATCTACTTGAAACAATTTTTACTGGATCATCGATCAAAGAAACTTTGGGGGCTGCTTCCTGAGAAACTTGATCGTTTAGATTGATGGTTACGCTATAACCTTTTACTGGATAGACTTGCATTCTATCGCCTAATACATTGGCAAACTTTTGAGTGTCGACACCCGCACAAATCGCCACCTTATCAAACTCCAA
>CACFKX010000038.1:0-2661 GCA_902566955.1 uncultured SAR86 cluster bacterium
AAAGAAGCAAATACTACCTCAACTGGCATATTGAGGATTAAAAATAAAAATGCGAATACCAACCGGAAACAAATCAGGCCAATCATAGTGATGATTAATGGCGATCTAGTGTCGCCGGCTCCTCTTAAAGCCCCACCTAAAGAAAATTCTATTCCCATAAGCGGTTGTATGAGTGCAAATATCCACAGAAAAATTACTGTCAGTCTGATAACTTCTTGGTCGTCTATGAAATAACCTGAGATAGGTTTAGAAAATATAGCAATTATTATCCCAACAAGTGTCATTGAAAAGACAGTCAATCTTGCTGATTTCCACCCGCTCCTTCTAGCTTCCACGGGATTTTCTGCTCCTAGGTATTGTCCAGTCAAAGTAGCTCCAGCTATTGAGAAGCCATGGCCTATCATAAAACTAATCATTAAAATATTTATAGCTACATTGTATGCAGCAATTGGCTCGTTTCCGTAAATAGATATGATCCAGAAATAAGCAAGAAGACCAAAATTAAAAACAACCGATTCTAAGCCTGCAGGCACTGAGATAACGATCAACTGCTTAAGTCTTTCAAAGGTATAGAACTTTATCGAAGGCATTGGAATGACGATCTTGTTGCTTATCCAAATAGCGATAGACAAAATGGATCCTATTGTAAAAGAAATACCCCATGCATAGGCTGCTCCAATTACGCCCAGTGCCTCAAAGCCAAATTGACCATTTACCAAGGCTATTAGGAGAAACACATTAATGATATTTACAATTAGGTTTATGATGAGAGGAGTTATGACATCTCCAGCTGCTCTTAAAGAAGCACCAACTATAAACATAATTGCAAATCCTGGAACGAAAGATAAGGAGATTTGCAGATAATCTACGGCTAATTTACGGCTAAGCTCATCAAGACCAAAAGCTCCTATTATTTCTTCTCCAAATATCCAAAAAATTAAGGCTGAAGACAAACCAAAGAAAATAGCTACTATTGTTGACAGAAGCGTAACCTCAGCAGCTTCGTTGGGCTTATTACCACCGATGGCTCGAGCTACTAATGCATGTGTTCCTGTTGCTGTAGCCATGAGAACTGCCTGTAAAAAAAAGAAGATTCTTTGTCCTGTCCCTACAGCAGCCACTGCCTCAGTGCCCAATGCCCCAACTGCTTTAAGCGCAACAATGCTTACAAAAGCAAAAAGAATATTATTTAGTATTGATGGCCAAGCTAAACCCCATACAGATAGTGTCTCGGGACTTGAAGGAGAATCTATAGCTTCTTCATGATCAAGTCTTTCTTCGAGTTCTTTCAATTTTTATCCTTCTAGCCATTTAGATAGATAAAAAGAAAAATCTTCAGGTTTTTTTGCTCTTGCCGTAGTCCAATCGGAAATGAATGGGGTATTCAGCACGTTTTCTCCTTTGTCTATGATTAGCACCGTTGGAACTCCGTATAACTTCTCAATACCAAACCTCTTTGGAATATGAAGATTTTTATCAAAGCGACCTACATCAATGTGCTCTACTACATAATTATCGTCTAGCAGAGCTTGAACCGAATTATTTTTGAGCATTCCTGCTAAAACTCTGCAGTCCGGACACCAATTCCCGCCCAAAATCAAAAGGAGTTTCTTTTTGGAAGTCAACTTGGAAAGAGCCTGAGTAATTAATAAATCAGCATCTGCATTTTCATCGTAAGGTTCCCTTGGAACGACTATTGAATCAGGATTTTTTAAATAAAAGGAAGTTATTCCATCAGGAGTAACAACTTCAAGATTTTTTATGGGACTAACTTCTATTAACTTGCCGCTAGGACCATCTGTTAAAAGAATTAAGTTTCCATTTGGACTTTCTATCAAATTTCTAAATCGGAAATTAAGTTCTGCAAAAATATCTTCCTCCAAGATGTTATCTCCTGATAAATCAACTCGTGTGACCTTTTTTGCTTTTAAAGCTGAAATCAGGAGGGAATTTTTCCACTGGGGAAAAGCTTCACCTCTGTATTCAATCATCCCAGATGGTGCAATCGATGGAACCCAATATTTGATAGGTTGTTCCATTCCTTCCATTTCAGTAAAGGGTGAAATGATAGCACCAGAATAATCTCTTCCATATGTAATGGCTGGCCATCCGTAATTTTTTCCAGGTTTTATTACATTAATCTCATCTCCTCCAAAAGGTCCGTGTTCATGTTCAATAATGTTCCCATTAGATCCAATGATTAAACCTTGAGGATTTCGATGACCATATGAATAAATTTCATTAAGAGCTTCATCGTTTGAAATGAAAGGATTATCTTCAGGAATGGAACCATCCTTATTGATTCGAATCAGTTTTCCAAAGTGGTTATCTAAGTATTGTGCTTCTTCTCTGTGATCGAAACCGTCCCCACTCGAAATTAAAATAGTATCATCGGGTAAAAATAAAATTTTTGCTCCGTAATGGGCACCGGTTTTTCTATTGGCGACAGCCCTAAAAATCTCGTTTACATCTTCTAGAGCAAAATTTTCTTTATTTAGAATTGCTGATGAAATGGCAAGAGTATTAGTTCCATTATTATTTAAAGACGTGAACGAAAAAAAAACTTTGTTATCTTCTTTGAACGATGGACTTATTTTGATATCTGATAGGCCACCTTGGCTACGATAATAAATTTCGGGCAAACCACTTATTTGTTTCAAC
>CACFKX010000039.1:0-2125 GCA_902566955.1 uncultured SAR86 cluster bacterium
AATAGTTTTTTCTATCTTTCAACCAAAGACGGGAGCCCCCTTGATTAATGGCGGACAATATAAAACCCCTTTTTCAAAAGCAAATAAAAAAGAAAGAAAGGGTATGGGTTTTGATATAGATTTAATATCTATTTTAAAATTACAGAGTAAATGACAAAAACGCAAAATTTTGCAGTTCTCGGTCTTCAATGGGGAGATGAGGGAAAAGGAAAGATAGTAAACTTCTTGTCTCCAAATTTTCATGCAACCTGTAGATTTCAAGGTGGTCATAACGCTGGTCATACTCTTATTGTGAATGGCAAAAAACTAATTCTTCATCTACTACCTTCCTCTATCTGTGAAAAAGATGCTCTTTCACTGATTGGTAAAGGTGTGGTTCTTTCACCCAATGACTTATTTAAGGAAATATCAGAAGCCAATACTTTTTTAGAAGGTGTCGAAGATAGACTAAAAATTAGTTCTGCCTGTGTTCTTATCCTTGATCATCATAAAAAATTTGATCAATGCAGAGAAAAATCTAATTCATTTAAAACTATTGGAACTACAGGGAGAGGTATAGGTCCCGCATATGAAGATAAGGTAGGAAGGAGAGCGATTAGATTGGTTGATTGTTTTTACGAAAAGATTTTGGAAGAAAAATTAAGAGAAAATTTAGATTTTTATAATTTTATGTTAATAAACTTTTCTCAGTTGAAGAGGTTAGTTTTCAGGAAACCTTTGAAAAGGCCTTAAGTTATGGTGAAAGATTGAGACCAATGACGAAAGATATATCGAAACTCATTATGAAAATGAACAATGATGGAAAGAAAGTTCTTTTTGAAGGTGCTCAAGGAGCATTACTAGACGTCGATAATGGAACTTATCCTTATGTTACTTCAAGTAACTCATCTGCAGCAGGTATTGCTTCTGGTTCCGGCTTAGGACCGCTATCTGTAAGTAATATTCTAGGTATTGCGAAAGCCTATACTACTAGGGTCGGTGAGGGGCCAATGCCTACGGAATTGTTTGATGACATTGGTATTCATATAGCAAAGAAAGGTGGCGAGGTAGGGGCGACGACAGGAAGGCCGAGAAGATGCGGATGGTTTGATGCTGTTGCTATGAGAAAGGTTATTCAATCCAATAATATTAAAAGTCTATGTATTACAAAACTTGATGTTTTTGATGGAATGGAAAGTATTAAAATTTGTGATAGCTATGATAATTCAGATGAATTCTTTGAGGAATCTCTCAATTTAGATCACGTAAAGCCTCAATACATTGAGTTATCAGGATGGAAAAAACCTATTTATGGTTTAAAAACTTTGGATGATTTTCCAAAACAAGCCATAGAATTTATTTCTAAAATCGAAGAGGTTTGTGGCGTATCTGTTGACATCATTTCAACTGGACCAGAAAGAGAAAGTACAATATTCAAAAACGATATTATCTAGCAGCAATATAAGAGTCTAGTACTCCATTTATGAATCTATAACTATCCTCTTGGCCAAATTTTTTGGCTAATTTTACAGCCTCATTAATTACTATTGGATAGTCTATTTCTGAATTTTCAATTTCAAAGATAGATTGTCGAAGAATTGATATTTCTATTTCACCGATTGACTTGATTTCAATACTCGAGTTATCAGCAATACTTTTATTCAATGAATCATTATTTTTATTTATTCCCTTTAATTTTTCGGTAACTTTCGATATATCAAATTCTCTATATGCTTTCTTGAATTGATTGATTAAATTAGTATTAGAAATATCTGATATTTCTTTTTGATAAAGAGCCTGTAAAAGAATCTCTCTGGTCTTTGTTGGGGAGATCTTTTTTTTAACTAGCGGCATCTTTAGAAAATAAGTCAATCATCATAAGAAGACTTTTCGCATACTCAGACCCTTTGACCTCTGCTCTTTGTTCTGCCTGTAATTCGTTATTGGTAGTTAATACTCCAAAAATCACTGGTTTCTTATTTGAGATGCTTACTTGAGATAAGGACCTTGCAGTTTCATGAGCAAGCACCTCAAAGTGATAAGTATCTCCTTTGATAATGGTGCCTAAAGCTAAGACTGCATCGTAAGAACTAATAAATTTTTCTGCTGCTTGTGATAACTCAAACGCACCCGGTACCTCAATACT
>CACFKX010000040.1:0-2098 GCA_902566955.1 uncultured SAR86 cluster bacterium
TGCAGTTGATGAAATTATCAGGGTCACCAAGCGAAAAGGTAAAATTGCTGTGAGTGTTCCCTCTTTCTTTCCGGAATGGGTTTGCTGGTCTCTGAGTAAAGATTATCAATTAACACCAGGTGGACACGTAAGAATTTTTAAATACAAGCAGCTAAGAAAAATGATTGAGCAAAGGAATTGTAAATTTATTGAGAAACATCGTGAGCATGCGCTTCATAGTCCGTATTGGTGGTTAAAATGCTTATTTTGGAAGAACCAAGACAATTCATACCTAGTGAATAAATATCATGACTTTCTGGTGTGGGATATGATGAAAAAACCTTTCATCACTAGACTTCTAGAAAAAATATTGCAACCTTTGATCGGTAAAAGCACAGTTATTTATTTTGAGAAAAATTAGAATCTAGTTTTGAAATCTTTATCTGAGTTAAATCACCTTTCGCAATATATTCTTGAAAGTCAAGATGAATGGGGAGGAATTCCATCGGAGAAAGATAAAATCCTTGATCCTTGGGACCATATTGAATGCTGCATGGCTTTGGATGTTTTCGGAGAAAAGGAAAGATCTTTGCTAGGCTTCCAGTGGCTTATAGATCATCAAGAGAACGATGGATCATGGTATTCAGAGTATCAAGCCAACAAAAATATTTCTTCCAGAAAAGAATCGAACTTCTGTTCATATATTGCAATTGGAGCACTTCATAATTACGAGAGTTATGGAGATTTAAATTTCTTAGAAAACCTGCTTCCAACTCTAAAAAAGTCTCTGAAGTTTACTCTCTCAGCGCAAACTGATTTTGGTGAATTCTCTTGGGCTATGGAAAATGGGAAATGGCTAGATGATGCCTTAAAAACTGGAAACTCATCAATCTTTATGAGCTTGAAAGCTTATAAAAAAATTTTTGATTTGTTAGGCCAAAACTCTAATCAAATAGAAAGTTCACTTACAGCCCTAAGAAAAGTTTTTTTAAACAATACGTCTAGATTCGATAGGAATTGGAATTCAAAAGAAAGATACAGTATGGATTGGTATTATCCAATTTTGGCAGGAATTTATGATGAATCTGAGGCTATTAAAAAAATAAATTCCAAATGGAACATTTTCATTAATGAAGAGTTTGGCTGTAGATGCGTAAGCGACAGACCATGGATAACTGTAGCTGAAACATCGGAATTAATAATAACGCTAAATAAAATAGATGAAACCAAAAAAGCTAAGGATCTCTTTGAAAAAGTAAGCAAATTAAAAGATCCTGAAGACAACATTTTCTGGATGGGTTATGTTTTTGATGATGGGAAATATTGGCCAATTGAAAAACCTACTTGGACTGCGGCAGCATATATTCTTGCTGCGAATGCTTTGAATGGATTTAATTCGGCAGGTGACTTTTTTAAGAAGTTGTAGTCTAGATTTTTTTTAGTATCCCTAAAGTTTTATATAGTTCTTTCAATTTAAATTGATTTGTTTCCTTTACGTACTCAAATAGTTCATATGGCGGCCTTCCTCCATCATTAGGATCAGGAAAAACATCATGAATGAGCAAATAACCATCTTTGCAAATGAAATCACTCCAAGCTTTAAAATCTGAAAATGCTGATTTTTTGCTGTGGCTACCATCAATGAAGAGAAGACCAATCTCATGATTTTTTGGCCAGAGTGAACTTACTTCTTTTGAATCACCCACTGCAGGCAATATAGATTCTTTGTTAGGAAAATTCTCAATGTAAGACCTAAAAACAGGATAAGTATTAAATTTATCAAGTCTTTCATCATAAAAATTTTCATCGAAATATTCTTCTCCAGGTTGGTGCTCTTCTGAGCCTATGTGATGATCGACAGTTATTAAATAAGAATCATTAGCTGCACAGGCTTCAGCAATAACCAAAGAAGATTTTCCACAATAAGTACCGATTTCAAGGCAAGGACCTTTTTTTGAAGCATCTGATGCTAATTCATAAAGTCTTTCTGCTTCAGAAAAATCAAGGAAACCTATATGATTATTAAAATTTTTAATCCAATTCACTTTAAAAAATGTTTACTAGGGAAGTCTACACGAATTCAAAAGGAGAAAATTTTTCTTATCTGGTTCATGGAAGT
>CACFKX010000041.1:0-2051 GCA_902566955.1 uncultured SAR86 cluster bacterium
TTTCAGTTTTTTGATTCAACAAGAAAATATGATCTTTCTCTTCCGCCTTCGCTATTATTGCTTGAAAAAACACTCATAAATATTGAAGGCTTAGGTAAACAGATTTATCCACAGCTCGATTTATGGGTTACTGCTAAACCTTTCATCCAAGAGTGGATAAAGGCTAAATACAATCCGGCTAGAATTTTTAAAAAAATCCATGATGATGCTGGATTCTTGATAGAGAAAGCTGTCAATTTTCCTTCTCAAATCGCTAATTTATTTGATGCGGTAGATAAGATGGAAAATTACACCGCTGAATTACGAGACTTAAGAAAAGAAGTTAAAAAATCTGAAAGAAGAAGGTCTTGGCAATTATTTGCACTAGCTTTTCTTACTCCTCTAAAATTTGCTTTTTATCTAGCCTTATTTGTTTCAATACCTTTTCTTATTTATCAGCTCATCAAATTTGCTTCGCCAGGATTGTATTTTGAAGAAAAGATTTATTTCTTTCCTTTGGTTTTAGGTTCTATCCTACTGTTTTATCTCGGAATTACTTTTGCTTACTTTATTATTCTTCCGATTGTTTTCTCTTTCTTTTCAGCCTCAACTCCAGAAAATGTAATGATGATGACGGACATTAATTTACTCTTGTCATTCGTTATCAAAATGTTTTTTGCTTTCGGTTTAGCTTTTGAAATGCCGATAATAATTATTCTTCTTCTTGTATCGAATGCAGTTTCGGTGAGTAAACTTATATCTGCAAGACCTTATGTTTTTTTAGGATGTTTTGTAGTTGGAATGTTACTAACCCCACCAGATGTAATTTCACAGAGTCTGCTTGCAATTCCTGCTTGGCTTCTCTATGAATTAGGAATCATTGTCGGTAGAATGCTCATCCGAAATAAGCAATGAACGCACTCAAGTCAGTTTTTAATTTTTTAGGCAGATTTTTAACTTCCACAAGGATTGTTGTAACAAACTTGATTACTTTTATTTTTTTAGCTCTTGTTTTTATTGGACTAATCTCGGTTTTTATCCCTAACGATAGGAGTATTGATAAAGAAGGAAAAGTAGTCATTTTGAACCCTGAAGGTGTCCTAGTGGATCAAGAGGTGCAGTATTCAGACTTCCAATTTTCTTTTGGTCAGGTTGAACAAATTCAAACTAGAGATCTTATGAAACTTATTCAGTCAATCTCTAAAGACGAAGATATTCCTGCCGTCCTAGTGGATTTTAGTGGTTTATCTTATTCTGGACCAACAAATTTAATTAAAATTTCTGAGGAAATTCAAAAGCTCAGTGAATTAAAAAGAGTTATCGCATTTTCGGATAGATATACAACTTCGTCTTACTTAATCGCAGCGCATGCAGATGAAATTTATATACATCAGGCTGGTGGTTTTGATATTCAGGGAATCGGAGGCTACAGAAGTTACAGCAAATCTCTATATGAAAATTTAAAAATGAAAGTCTATAACTATTCGCAAGGTGATTATAAATCTGCTGTAGAAGGACTTACTAGAGATTCAATGTCAGACTTCGATAAAAAACAAAGGAAGGCTCTTTATGATCCTATATGGAGCAAGTACAAAGAAATCATTGCCCAAGCAAGAGGTATTTCGAAAGAAAAGGTCCAAAAATTTGCAGATTCATATTTCGATGCCATTGGTGAAGCCGCTTTCGACAACATTGAAGCAGGAATAGAGCAAAATTATTTAACAGGCGTAAAAAGTTTTCCTGAATTTAGAAGATATATGATTGATGAATTTGGTAAAGACGAATCATCCGATAGGGAAACATATAACTACATTACGTATCAGGAATATTCTTCTTCGATGAAAGAGGACAAAGAAAAATCAGAAAATATAATTTCTGTAATCACTGCTGAAGGCGCAATTGTTGAAGGAGAAATTTCGCAAGGCTTTGCAGGATCTGCCGGTATTGCTAGACAGATCAGAAAAGCTCATGAAGACGACAAAACTAAAGCTATTGTCTTTAGGGTTAACAGTCCTGGTGGATCAATAATTGCCAGTGAAATCATCAGAGATGAATTACTTCAGGCTAAAAAC